>VSMY01000240.1 GCA_009773995.1 Oscillibacter sp.
AACATATAACAAATATTTTATTAACATTCTTCCTCATGTTTAATCTGCATCCGGAAAATTCCTTTCCTTTTCCCCCAAAAGCGTGTACACTGTCAGGGAACACCATTTCCCCCAAAGGAGGACCCGCCATGCCCTTCACCGCCCTCTCCGCCCTGCTGGCCCTGGCCCTGCTGGCCCTGGACCAGTGGGTCAAGCGCTATATCACCCTCACCCTGCCCCTTGGGGAGACCCGCCCCCTGCTGCCGGGCCTTGTGGAGCTGAAGACCGTCCACAACTACGGCGCGGCCTGGTCCAGCTTCTCCGGGGCGCGCTGGCTGCTGGTCGCCGCCACCAGCCTCATTGTCCTGGTGATTCTCTCCCTGCTCCTCCGCCGGGTGGTCCGGCACCCCCTGGGGACCCTGGCCTGCTGCCTCATCGTCTCCGGCGGCCTGGGGAACATTCTGGACCGGGTGCGCCTGGGCTACGTGGTGGACATGTTCCACTTCCAGTTTTACGAGAGCTATCCCGTCTTCAACGTGGCGGACATGTGCATCGTCTCCGGCTGCGTCCTGGGCCTCATTTACTACCAGTGGTTTTATGAAAAGTACGACAAAAAGGAGAAGCCCCATGGAAACGCTGACGCTCCGGCCAACGGAATCTGACGCCGGGAAGCGGGTGGATGTGTGGCTTTCCGCCCAAGCGGAGGGCCTGACCCGCTCCGCCGCCCAGCGCCTCCTGGAGGAGGGCCGGGTCACCCGGAACGGCAGTCCCCTGGCGAAAAACTACAAGCTCGCCGGCACAGAGGTCCTGACGGTCTCCCTGCCGGACCCGGAGCCCCTGGACGCCGTCCCCCAGGACATTCCCCTGGACGTGGTCTACGAGGACGCCGACGTCATCGTGGTGAACAAGCCCAAGGGCCTCGTTGTCCACCCCGCCCCGGGCCACCCGGACGGCACCCTGGTCAACGCCCTGCTCTACCACTGCGGCGGCAGCCTCTCCGGCGTGGGCGGGGCCCTGCGCCCCGGCGTCGTCCACCGCATCGACCGGGACACCTCCGGCCTCATCATCGCCGCCAAGAACGACTTTGCCCATCAGGCCCTGGCCGCCCAGCTCCAGGACCACAGCCTGGCCCGGACCTATGAGTGCATTGCCGCGGGGGGCTTCCGGGAGGACGCGGGAACCATAAACGCCCCCATCGGGCGGCACCCGGCGGACCGGAAGAAGATGGCGGTGGTCCCCACCGGCCGCCCCGCCGTCACCCACTGGGAGGTTCTGGAGCGCTTCTCCGGCTTCACCCACCTCCGCTGCCGCCTGGAGACCGGGCGGACCCACCAGATCCGGGTCCATCTGGCCTACCTGGGCCGTCCCATCCTGGGGGACCCGGTCTATGGGAAGCCCGCCCCGGGCCTCCGGGGCCAGTGCCTCCACGCCGTGGGCCTGCGGTTCCTCCACCCCCGCACCGGGGAGGCCGTGGAGCTCTCCTGTCCCCTGCCGGAGGAATTCCAGGCCCAGCTCCAAAGGCTGGCCGGGCGGCGTTGAGGGCTTTTCCGGGGCCGTTTTTCAATTTTCAGAAAAAACCAAAAATTTTTGAAATACGCCTTGACAAAACCGAATTCTTTTCGTATACTAGTCAATGCCGTTTGACGTGGGCGGTGACTTGGGAGCATAGCTCAGCTGGTTAGAGCATCTGCCTTACAAGCAGGGGGTCACTGGTTCGAGTCCAGTTGTTCCCACCAGATTTCCCCCTCTTAAGCCCCTTCCACGCGAGGTTACGGCCCGGTAGTTCAGTTGGTTAGAACGCTAGCCTGTCACGCTAGAGGTCGACGGTTCGAGCCCGTTCCGGGTCGCCACTTGCCCAGATAGCTCAGTTGGTAGAGCAGTGGACTGAAAATCCACGTGTCGCTGGTTCGATTCCGGCTCTGGGCACCAAAGGGCGTCACGCAGACGCCCGATATGCGGGCATAGCTCATCTGGTAGAGCGCCACCTTGCCAAGGTGGAGGTAGCGAGTTCGAGCCTCGTTGCCCGCTCCA
>VSMY01000241.1 GCA_009773995.1 Oscillibacter sp.
CGTGCACGGCCCGTTTTCTCTTTTTCTTCTGGCAAGAAAAGAGAAAATGGGGGGGGCATTGCACCAGCCATCGCTGACCTCCAATCCACCCCGCCCGTAAGGGCGAGTACCAGCCCCTCCCCCGGCAAAGGAGGAAGACCCTTCACTTCCTTTTTTTCCGCTCCGGCATCCAGAGGAGCTCCTCAAAGGATTTGACGTACACGTCGCAGTAGCCCCGCATCTCCGTCTCGTCCTGGGCGAAGAGGCCGTCGTAGACTCCCACCACCCGCATGCGGGCGGCCCTGGCCCCCTGGCAGGCCGCCAGGCTGTCGTCGAAGACGGTGCAGCCCTCCGGCCGGACGTCCGCGGCCCTGGCGGCGGCCAGCCAGACCTCCGGCTTCCGCTTCTCCAGGCCCAGCTCCTGGGCGAAGGTGACCCGCTCGAAGTACTTCTCCAGCCCCAGGGCCTCCAGGGCCGTGTGACAGTGCTCCGGCACGCTGGAGGTTACCACCGCCATCCGCCGCCCCTCGGCCTTGCATTGCTTGAGGTAGGCCCGGACGCCGGGCTTTACCGGCACATGGGCGTAGGAGTCCGCCGCCAGGTCCATCCACTCGGCCACGATGGCCTCGCAGGACTCGGGGAGCTTGCAGAACTCCTTGGTGAACGCCGCCGCCAGGGGCAGGGGGACGTGGGCCACCCCCTCGTAATAGGCGTGAGTGTACTTCATCCCCCGGCGGGCCAGGAACTCCCGGTCCACCTTCTTCCACACGCCGTTGGAGTCCGTCAGCACGCCGTCCATATCGAAGAAAAACATGGCCTCACTCCTCCTTTACCAGCCGGAAGCGCCAGGGGAACTCCCTGGCCTCCTCCGCGTAGTCCACCCCGATCCGGGGTCCCGTGATGATGTGTTCTTTCTTTGGGACCGGGAAAGGGGCCAGCCCGATATCCTCCGGCCCGTCGCAGAGGAACAGCGTGTCCCCCGTCAGGTCCAGCCCGTTCTCCGTCCGGGTCAGGGCCAGGGCCCGGCAGACCTTGCCGGGGCCGTTGAGGAAGTTCTTTTTCCGGTAAGCCGTCAGGGGCTTGTCCCCGTACCGGAGGCGGGCCATGGTCTCCATACCCGCCACGGGCTCTATGGCGCGGAGCAGCACGGCGGCGGGCTCCACCTCCGGCTCCGTGACGAAGTTCAGACAGTGGTACATCCCGTAGATGAGGTAGATATACGCCGTCCCCGGCCGGGAGAACAGGGTCTCCGTCCGGGCCGTCCGGCGGTAGTGGTAGGCGTGGCACGCCTTGTCGCAGCGGCCCACGTAGGCTTCCGTCTCCACGACGCGCCCCGCCAGGATTTCACCGTCCAGGCGGCGGACCAGGATTTTGCCCAGCAGGGCCTGGGCGGCCTCCAGGGTATCCTGGGCGTAGAATTCACGGGAAAGCCTTGCCATTTTCTCACCTCGGTGCTAGAATACTAATTTGTGCGGCCCGGCCGCGGAACGAATTTAGTATATCACAGAAGAGAACATGGAGCAAGAGAAATGAAAGTCAACCGAGTGCGTCAAAACGTCCTGCCCCTGGTCACCGCCATGATCTGGGGCACCGCCTTCGTGGCCCAGAGCGTGGCCGCGGAATACATGGGCCCCTTCACCTTCAACACCGCCCGAGCGGTCATCGCCTTCCTCTTCCTGCTGGGCCTCTGCGGCCTCCGGGCCCTTTGGCGGCGGGGCAGGGGAGAGGGGCGCGTCTCTTACGGGTCCCGCCGGGATCTGATCATAGGGAGCCTCTGCTGCGGCGGGGCGCTGTCGGTGGCCAGCTTCTTCCAGCAGAAGGGCCTGGAGACCACCACCCCCGGCAAGGCGGGGTTCATCACGGCGCTGTACATCGTCCTGGTGCCCCTGGCGGGGCTGGTTCTGGGGAAGAAGGTCCCCCGTGCCCTGTGGCTGGGGGTTGTCCTGGAGGTGGGGGGGCTGTACTGCCTCTGCGTCACCGAGGAGCTGACCATTACCGGCGGGGACCTGTACGTGCTGGTGTGC
>VSMY01000025.1 GCA_009773995.1 Oscillibacter sp.
TGCTCTTGGGTAGCCTTTGACGGCAGAGCACAGTGCGAGGGAAAAATCACCACTGAATTTCAAAGGAAAGCCATCATGGTAAATAAAAATGTTTGCCTTGGCTATACAGGAACGCTGGAATTTGCACAGCAAGTTATCCAAAATCTAGAAAAACATACTGTTGGCGTTTCGGAAATGAAAAGCGATACAATTGCCTATGCCATTAAAAAATTGTTATCCATAGCCAAAGACCAGTTATCGGATATTCCTATTGTTAATTTTCTTATAACTGGGATCAACAGCTCGAATAAATTAGCTACTTATACGCTTGGCACAAAGTTCTCCATTCATGAACATATTCCTTCTGAGCATCAATGCTTATGTACCGCACTTTATTCTGCACAAAACAGTTTGGATTTTCCTTCCTATATGCGTCAAAAGATGAGATCAGGTTTTATTACAGAGGATATGATAACAACAGCGATACGCAACTATATTATTGACGTTTCTCAAATTGACACATCTGTAAACGCCAATATTACATTTATGAAAATTACTCTTTGAGTCTCTGAAATTTTTTTAGTGTGATTTTTCACCTTAACGGTCGATAGTTCGAAAATGGACAGCCTGTGGGCGGGCTGATTAGAATCCCGCAGGCCTCCTGCAGGCACCCACCTCCTTGCGTCATCGGAGGTACTTCTAAAAATCGGTTTAGCCCCTTTACTCCAGCTCAAAAATTCCCACCACCGCTTCGTTTCCGGCTTTGCCGAAAACTGCGCTGTGGTGGGAATTTCTTCGCTTTCGGGTCGGATTCGCTGCGCTGGATTCCGGCCCAATTTTGAGGCGGATATCCGGTTTGCATCTTTTTTGTCAACACAAGACACTCCGAAATCCTTGTACCGCAATGGGTACAGGGCTTTCCCTTTTTTGCGGCCCGTTTCTTTTCCGGCTGTTTTCTAACACTTTTCTAACGCCGTCAGCCATTGATGCACCCGGCCAGCTTTTCCGCCATGGCTTGCTTCCGTTGAGTCTCCAGGTGGCCGTAGATATTGGCTGTCGTTCCGATGTCGGAATGTCCCATCCACTCTTCAGTATCAGGGATATAGAATTAAATAGTATCTGAAATAGAATTTCATTTTGTTTTCATATCCGCCCATACAATGTAGAATGACATGGGGTGATATGACAATGTACGACAAACAAATCCGATTCGACTTTCGTCCTCTTGGTCGAGAAATCAAACGAAAAAGGGAAAGTATGGGCTGGACGCAGGAACACCTTGCCCAGCTTATAGACCGTACTTCACATACCGTGATGTATATGGAAACGCGGGGCCAACATCCCAGCTTGAACGTCTTTTATCAGGTTGTCACTCTGCTGGATATTTCAGTAGATCGGTTCTTCTTCCCCAATCGGTACAGTAAAAAAAGCGAACGCCGGCAGCGGATAGATATGCTTCTTGATTCGCTGGATGAAAGGGAATTATCAGTCATAGAAGCAACTGCGGAAGGACTGAAAAAATCAAGAGAAATTGAATCTGGCAAATAGCAGCACAGGCACCCGCTGAGGGATAGCCTGTGCTGCTGTTGCGTTAGCCGAGTTTTGCAATATACTCTTGGCGCTGGGCGCTGACTTGGGCCATATCCTCATAGGTGAGATCTCTGCGGCCTAACGTGGCCTTATATTCCAGATAGCCGGTCAAATCATCCAGTAGTATTTCTGCCAGTTCTCCCGGCGTGGCACACAGCTTCACGCTGATCCACTCCTGGGAACATGAATCCCATTCCAATATTGTGTGGCCATGGGAGGTTTGAACGGCCTCATATATTCCATTTTCAGCGAGGAACGATTCAAACACTGAAAAGACTTTCTCAAATGACAGCATCAGACCGCCCCCTCAGACATAGACCAGTTCGGCCAGGATGATCTCATCGGCCCTCGCCCGGCAGTTGTTGACCGGCCCAACCCACGCCATCTGGTCGCGGGCTTTCAGTTCCTCGGTGACGCCAGCGGCTTTCATCAGTTGCGGCAGGAGCGTATCCATGCGCTGCTCCGCCATCCGCTCGACGCCTTTCAGGTGGTCAGCCAGCTTGCCGCTGTTCACCAGCACCATCCACAGCTTTGGCTTATGCTCCCGGAGGTAGTCGCGCCGAAGATCACCGTACTTGCCATAGAATACATCTTGCTCCGGTTCTTCGTCAAGTATCAGATCGGGGATATAGTAGTCGCCTACTCTCGTATAGGTTAATTCTGCCATAGTGAACCTCCTTGTGTTCAAGTCCCATTGTCCTATTCTTTCCACGAAAAGTCCAGTTGATCGTGTCCCTGTTCGTGAATTTTATTGGGCAACTGAACTCGTCACAAAGTATTATGGCACATCCCGGCCCAGCGCAGGACAATCCACGCCAGCCCCCGGATATTCCGGTCTACCAGGGCCGCGCCCTTGGCCTTGGAGAAGTGCTTGCAGTCGGGGGAGAACCATGCCAGCCCCACCGGATAGCCGCCGCACTCCTTCACCGGGTCCACGTCCCACACAGAGGCTTGCAGGTGCCGGGTGTGCGGGTGGTTGGTCTTGTGCATCAGAATGGCGTCCGGGTGGTGGTTGATGGCAATTTTCACAATTCGTCCCGTCGCCAGTTCCGCACCGCCGCCGCCCGCGAAATTGTCCACGATGATTTCATCCTTTCCCGTGATTTCCGCCGCTTTCACGCCCATTCCTCCTTCCTGTCTTTTCTTGTCTGTCCCACGCTTTCATCAATTCGCGGCACAGCAGCCCATCAACCAGGCACAGCAAAAAGACTAAACTCCATGCCATCATGCCCTATCCTCCTTTATGTAACTTGCTTTCTTTCCTTGTTCGGCATGGGGAAACCTGCCAGGTGTACGGCAAGTACACGCCGCCGTTTGAGTATTGCCCCAACTGTGGGGAGGCATGGAAAGACATGGACAAGAACGTGGAAGCTGGACTATGTGCGCTATACGCTGGAGAAGCGGCTTTCCGTCCGTGCGGGGCACGGAGGGGAAGAGCGACGTGCATGAAGCGGCTGCGGTCAATCGCAGACCGGACCACGTCGGCAAGCTCCGTCTGCTGTTCCGGCGTCCTCAAGACATACTCCATATTTCAAGCGCCATAAAAAGCAGCCCCCGGACCGTCATGGACCGGGGGCCGTTCCCTCTTGCTTATTTTTCCGGCATGGGGCAATCCAAAGCCCCCCTGCCAGCCGGGCTCTCCTCCGTCCAGGGCCCTCCTACGTATACGCCATTTTCCAAATAGTGCTGGGAATAGAGCATAATGACGCGGTTCATCGTCCGGATTGTAGTCTCCAGATCCTTTTCCGTCAGGTCCAGATTTTCCACGGCCCACTCCGCGTGGCCGCCGTCGTAACGCAGATGGGCCTCATGTACCCGGCGGCCCAGGTCCGTGAGGATGAGCAGGTAGCGGCGCTGGTTTCCTTCCTCCCGCGCCCGGAGGACCAGACCCTTTTTCACCAGCTTGTCCACGGCGACGGAGGTCGCTCCCTTGGTGCGGTACATCCGCTCGGACAGATCGGCCTGGCTGATGCCCTCGAATTGGGCGATCAGCTTGAGGGTATGGGACTCATTGGCATGAAGGGACACGCCCTCGTAGGTCTTGGGCTGCTTCTCGATGGCGGCAATGATCCGTTCCATATTATAGAACTGATCAAGCAGGGCGGTGAAGCAATCCGGCTTGGACATAGCGGTTTCCTCCTGGAATTTTGATAGGAACATCCTACCACATCCGCCGCCCTTTGGCAAGCGGGACCCCGGCGCTGCCGGCGCCGGGGTTCCGCTTATGGAGCTCAGCAGTCCTCGTAGCTGATTTCCATGGTAACCTTACGGCTGCGCGCCAGGGCGTAGACCACGGAAATGCCCAGGATGACCAGGTTCCCGATGATCTCCGCGGTGGAGGAGGTGACCACCAGCAGCACCACCTGGAAGGTGGCGATGCCGGCGCCCAGAATGCAGAAGAAGTTCAGCAGGCCCTTGTTCACGTGGAACTTGGACTTGTTCCACAGCTCCGGCATGACCTTGGGCAGGAAGATGGCCGTGAAGCAGGTAATGGCCTTCGTGGCGCTGGAGAGGATGACGGTGGAGTTGGACACGATGCTGATATCCAGGCCCGCCAGGATGGGTACCACGCCGATGACGTAGAACAGGAGCAGCAGGTTGACGGGGGTGGCAAACTTGGGATGGAGCTTGCCGAAGACGCCGGGCAGCCAGCCGTCCCGGGCCGCCTGGAGAATGGGGCGGCACATCCAGCCGATGGAGGCGTTCAGGGTGGTCAGCAGGGCGAACATGGCGCCGCCCACGATGAAGAACACATAGATCGGCTTGGGCATGATGGCCTCGGCCACCAGAGCCAGGCTCTTATTCGCCACGTCGGCCACGGGCAGGACGCCCGCCGCGATGGTGCCCATCAGGGCGTACACCACCGAGATGCCCACGGTGGGCACAATGATGGCGAAGGGGATATCCACCGTGGGCTTTTTCGCCTCACCGGAGAAGTTGATGACCACCTGGGCGCCGCCGGCGGCAAAGGACAGGTAGGCCGAGGCCATGAGGATGCCGGTGAAGCCCTTGGCCATGAAGTCGGGCGGAGCGAAGTAGCCCGGCTGCACCTTGCCCACGCCGAAGGCGATAAACAGGGCGATGGCCACCGCCATGATGAAGCACATGGCGGTTTGGAGCACGGCGGCCTGCTTGGCCCCCAGCATGTTCATGACGATCAGCACCGTGATGACCGCCACGGAAACCAGCTTGGACGGCGCGCTGGGCACCAGGGCCAGCAGATACTCGGTAAACGAGATCACGTACATGGCGATGCCCAGTACCGTGAAGATGTTGATGATGGTGAAGATACCCGCCAAGCGCTGGCCGCCGAAGGCCGCCACCTGGGTGTACTGCCCGCCCTTGAACCGGGCGGTGCCGCCCACCATGATCTGGGGGATGGCCGTCGCGATGCACAGGAGTCCCGCGATGACGAAGGCCAGGTTGACGCTCCGCCCCGTCATGCCGATGGCCGTGCCCGTCATGGCCATGATGCCCGCGCCGATGATCTGGCCCACCGCCATGGACACCAGGTCCATCCGGCTCAGGTTGCGTTTCAGTTCCGTGCTGGGGGCGCTCTGCTGTGTACTCATAGTGTTTCCTCCCTATGTAATGGATGTTTCCGCGTCTCCCTAGTTCGCGGGTCTCAAATCAGGAACAGCTCGTTGGCCTTGGGGGCGGCCATCATGTTCTCCAGGATGACCAGCTTCTCCCGCATGGCGGGCATGGAGATGAACTTGGCCCCGGCGGGGCAGCTGTGGATGCACCGGGTGCAGAACAGGCAGCGCCAGCCGTCCACCTCGGCAAAGTCCAGGGGGTTGATGGCCTGGACCGGGCAGTTCCGCTGGCACAGGCCGCAGTTGGTGCATTTGCTCCGATCGGTGGCCGGCCCCACGGGCAGGTCGGAGCCCGGCACATAGGGGAAATTCCCCTTGACGCTCAGGTCCAGGCCGTCCAGGCGGTCCAGCCCCGCCAGCAGGGCGGCGGCCTTCTCTCCCAGCTCCCGGGCCTGGGCCAGGTCGTCCCCGTTGGGGCGGCCCTCCGCCAGCTTCCCCGCCATGCAGTGGTGAGCCACGAAGGCCCCCGCCGCCACCGGAATGAAGCCGTGCTCCAGGCTCTCGTTTTTCAGCTCCAGCAGGGCGTCCTCATACTCCCGGTTGCCGTAGGTCACCGCCAGCACGGCGGGAATCCCCTCCGCCTTGATGTAGCGGAAGAACTCCACCATCAGCTTGGGCAGCCGCCCGTAGTACACCGGCAGGGCGATGACCGCCACATCTCCCGCTTGGAGGGCCTCCCCCGTCCAGCGGCTGTCGAAGGCGGTGCGGTCCAGATCCAGCCGCTCCGGGGCGCCGACGCCCTGGGCGATGGCGTCCGCCACCCGGGCGGTGGTCCCGTTGGGGCTGAAGGTCAGCGTTACTACGCGTTTTATGTTCATCCTGCGTTACTCCTTTCCATTCAGCCAGCCGATGAGCTGGTCCGCGTCGGGCAGATCCGCCGCCTTGGCGGCGTAGTGGGCTTTCAGCACGGTGTTGTCCTTGTCCAGCAGGAACACGGCGGGAAGCTGAAGCTCGTTCCCCTCGTACTTGCCGTGGACCAGTCCGGCGGCCCGGGCCTGGCCGATCTTCTCCAGGGCGCGGAGGTCCGCCATCCGCTCCACGGACAGGGCGGGGCACACGTGATAGCGGCGGAACAGGGCCTGCTCCGGGTCGCAGACGATGTCGAAGGGATAGAAGTCTTGGCCGATCTGCTCCCGGATGACCGCCGGGTCGCTCTGGAGCACCACCAGGGCCCGCCCGCCGGCCGCCTCGATTTTCTCATACGCCTGCTTCAGGCGCTGCATGTCCAGCTGGCAGATGGTGCAGCCGTAGTAGCGCAGGAAGAGCAGGAGGGTGGACTTCCCGCCGTTGTCGGACAGCCGTCCCTCTCCCCAGGGGGTCTGATAGGCAAAGTCCTCCGCCTGGTCGCCGGGATAGAGCCGGTCCAGGGCCTCGCACATCCGGCGCACGCCCTCCTCCAGCATGGGCCGGGGGCAGGCGGTGTTGATCCGCAGCCGGGTCTCGCCGCCGGGGCCGAAGGTGGGCGCGCCCTCCGGGCCGCTCTCGATGAGGATGTTGGCGGTTTTCACCAGGTAGCTGTCCAGGTCCTCCCGGGCATAGCCCTTCAGGTAGGGGGCCACGTCCACCCAGGCGAAGTAGGTGCCCTGGGGCAGGTACATGTTGGCCTTGGGCAGGTGCTCCGCCAGATACTCCTTGACAAAGACCAGGTTGTCGTGGAGGTAGCCGTTGAGCTGGTCCAGCCACTCCTCGCCGGTGGCGTAGGCCGCCTGGATGGCGGTGATGGACAGGGGATTGGGCAGGTGGACGCCGCAGTCGCCCTGGACGTACTGGGTCCAGAGGGCCTGAAGGTGGGGGTCGTGGATGATGATATTGGAGTAGGACAGCCCCGCCAGGTTGAAGGTCTTGGACACGGAGGCGCAGGTGATGATGTCGTTTTTCCGCTCGGGGAACAGCTTCTCCAGGGGGATGTGCTTGTTTCCGGGGGCCACGATGTCGTGGTGGATTTCGTCGGCCACGATGCGCACGCCGTTCTCCAGGCAGAGCTGGCCCATCCGGCGGAGCTCCTCCTCCGTCCACACCCGGCCGCTGGGGTTGTGGGGGGAGCACAGGAGGAAGAGGGTGGTCCTGGGGTCCTTTACCTTTTTCTCGAAGTCGGCGAAGTCGATCTCATAGCCGTCGGGGCCCTCCACCAGCCGGTTCTCCACCGGGACGCGGTGGGTGCAGCGGACCTTGTTGTAGAAGGGACGGTACACCGGGGGCTGGACCAGCACTTGGTCCCCCTCGTGGGTCATGAGCTGGATGAGGAAGCGCAGGGCGGGGACAATGCCGCCGCAGTAGAACACGTCTCTGGAGTTGACATACCAGCCGAAGCGGTGCCAGTACCAGCCGCAGATGCTGCGGAAGAACTCCCCGGTGAAGTTGGCGCTGTAGCCGAAGATCTGCCGATCCACCCGCTTGTGGAGGGCCTCCACCACGCCGTCGGGGCAGGGGAAGTCCATGTCCGCCACCCAGAAGGGCAGGGTGCTGGTCTCCGCGTAACGGTTCTGCACCGGCATGAACTCCCATTTGCCGCTGTTGGTGCCGTGGCGGTCTACCAGCTTGTCGAAATCGTAGGCCATCGTGTTTCCTCCTTGTTTAAGATTTAAACTGTTTATGAGATAAACTATACGCATTATAAAGTTTGCTGCAATTCTTGTCAATGAGGCAAAAGAAGTTTATCCCTTTTGACGAAAGGAAAATTTAGGAAGTCGATTTCTGAACTTTGTTTGAGAGAAATCTGTCGATTTTTAGAAAATAAAGAAATTTTACAAATTTGTGAACGCCAAAATTAGGAGTAGAAAGCGGCGATAGACCGCAGCTGAAGCCGCAGGTCCTTGAAGTTCCCCCTGCCGGAGGAAGACCGGCGGCTCGGCAAACCGCCGCGCCTCCCTTGAAATCCGTCGGGATTCCTGCGGAAAATCGCCTCGCCCAGCGCAAAAATTCCTCGCCGTTGGACATTCCGGCAATTTTCAAACAGGGCCTAAGCGGCGGGGGATTTTTGAAAGAGACAAGGCCCTTCGATTCATCGCCGCAGAGACAATCCGGCAAAATGGCTTCCGGTATGGCCGGGCGCCCCTTTTGGGCAAAAGAAAAAGCACGATTTTTTAATCGTGCTTTTTCCAGGGTGTTCATTTGTGTCACATTGGCTTCGCTTTCCGGGACCGCCTGCTTCTTTGGGGTTCTGCGCGTCATTCTTTGTCGGGCACGTCCAGCCGGCCCTCCGCGCTTTTAATTATCCCAATTGATATACTCAAAGCCGGTGGCGGGGACGATGCCGTGCTCCGGGAACTCCGCGCCCTCCAGCACGAAGGTGTACCGGATGTGGTCCCGAACGTCCAGCAGCACCGCCAGGGGTACTTCGGAGGCGTTGAAGTCCAGGTAGCCCAGGCTGTTCTCCATGCGGACATAGTAGTGGGTGTCGCCGCCGATGACCGCGCTGCGGATCTCCGCCACGACGCCCTCCTGTTCCTGCTGGTCCCCGGCGGCGGGGGCCTGCTCCCCGGCGGCGATGAGGCCCCGGTGGGCCAGGGTCTGGCGGTAGTTGGTCTCGCATTCCGCCACCGTTGAGCCGGTGGAGACCACGTCGTACTGCTGGACGTTGACCATGGCGAACATCTTCACCAGGCCGTCCGCGCCCTTGAGGGCCATGAAGTAGGTGGGCTGGCCCGCGATGTTCAGCAGCAGGGGGAAGGTGGCCTCATAGCGCATCTGCTGGACCTGGCTTTCCGCGGAGGCCTTGGCGGAGTTCTCCGTGGCGCCGGCACAGGGGTAGAACTTCGTCTCCTTGGTCCGCTGGTTAGAGAGGATAAAGCCAATATTGGACTGGTCCGAGGTGACGGAGGTGACTCCGGTATACATATATACGTCGTCGTCTATGGCAATATAGTTCCATCCGTCGGTGGTGACCGTTACATCCTTTTGTCCAAAAATGGAGTTCAGGAATCCGTTGTGGTACATCCCATAGAAGTCATACTGCTGCATGATGATGTCGTAGGAGTACAGCCGGTCTACCCAATTGGGAACCTGCTCATGGTATTCGCTCTCTCCGGTGATGGCGTTCACCAGCACGGCTCCCTTCACATCCACGCCGCCGAAGAGGCCGATGGTCCGCACGATGCGGGGGCAGACCCAGTAGGGCGTGCCCTCTTCGTTGATCTCGAAGACCGGCTCGTCGAACATCATGGTGGGGTAATGAAAGCGCAGGTGCCGGTAGAGATTCCGGCCGAAGTGCTCCGCGATGGTGTACTTCATGCCCTCCGGCAGGCGGACCACCTCCGCCTCCTGGCTGACCATGTCGATAATGATATAGGCGGGGAGGCCGTCGCCCCGGTTGGTGAACCATTTGATGAGGTCTCCGTAGCGCAGGGAGGTCACCCGGACCGGGCGGCCCTGGTAGTTGATTTGGGTGTAGGTGGGCAGGATCTCGAACTGGGACACCATGTCCGCCAGCTCGCCCAGCTTCCGGGTGCCCAGCTGGGCGGCGGAGTCCGCGTCCAGCATGGGGATTTGGTCATAGGAGATTTCCTCTACCTCGGCGGTGAAGTCCCCGGACTGAAGGGGAAGGAGCTTGGAATAGCTCCCCGCCCGGAGGACCACCCAGCTGCTCAGGGCCCCCAGGGCCAGGGCGGCGATCAGGGCAACAACCGCCAGGAAGGGGATGGCGCACTGCTTGCGCACGAAGTGGAAGTAACCCTTGACGCCGCCGTCGGTCTGGAAGCCGGAGGTGAAGACGGCGCAGACGCAGTATACGGCGCAGAGGAGGAAGACGAAGACGTAAAACTCCTCGGCGTGGAGGTTCAGGGCGGGCAGCTCCAGGTAGAAATAGACCGCGCCGAACACCAGGGTCACCAGCAGGTTGGTGACGGTGCGGCTGAAGGCGCTGCCCATGGCGCGGCGGGGCTTCCGGTGCTTGCGGGGACGGGGATTGGGGTGCCCGCCCTGGAAGCTCTCGGGATTGAACCCCCCTCCAAAGGCGTTGGGGCCGCCGAACTGGAATGTAAAGGGCATGGAAAAAGCCCTCCTTTCTTTTTCTCTTTTCACAGTATTTTACAGGAAAAGTGTGAACAAATCAAGTTTGCCCCATCCGGCGAAAAGTATTTTCACCGGACGGGGCAAGTTCCCTTTTCTGGATGTAAGCGCTCAGTCGTCGTCAGCCTCCTCAGGCTGGGACGGAGCCAGGCCCTCTACATGGGGCGTGGACGGCTGCTCGGAAACCATAGTGGTCCGGCCGTTGAGGCGGCCGCCGTTTTCTATGACGAAGGAAACGGTGGTTACGTCGCCGTTGATGGTGCCGGTGCGTTCCAGCTGGATGTGGTCGTGGGAGACCAAATTGCCCTCCACCTGGCCGGCAATGCGGATCACGTCGGCCTCCACGGGGCCTTTTACCTTACCGGTGGCCGTCACGATGACATAGCCCTTCAGGTTGACCTCGCCTTCCACGGTGCCCTCGATTTGGACCACGCCTTCTCCGCTGAGCCTGCCGGTGACAATCAGGTCCTTGGCGATGACGGTGCTGCTCCGGGGCTCGGGGAGCTCGGGGATGTCGGCGCCTTCCCGCTGGTCATGATCGGTTTGGGACTCCATGGCGGGAGCGGTCTTGGGCTGTCCTCCAAAAAAAGCCATTTCATTCACCTCGTTTGCGAAATTGAAGATAGTATACCATAACGCGGCGAGAATTACAAGACCGTGAGGGGACAAACCCCACGGGAGGCCGCCAAAAAAGGGAGGCGTATTTTGGAGGGGCAGGGGAGAAAGCGGGGCGAAGGGGTCGAAAAGCCGTCAGGACCCCTTCCGCCGGATCATGCGGACCCCTTCCGTCAGCATGGGCAGGGCAAAGAGGAGCAGCGCACCGTAGCAGATAGCGCCATAGCCCTTGTCGATGAGGCCCGTCAGGCCGAAGGTGGAGACGCAGACGCCCAGGGCCGTCACGGCCCCGGTGATAAGAGGCCGGGCCAGCCAGGGCCAGGCGGAACCGGCCGAAGCGGCCCCGGCGGAAGCATGCCGGTCCGGTCCGGAGGACCGGCTCCGGAAGAAGGACTGTTCCACCCGGTCCTCCAGGGCCTTGATGAACCCGGCGGCGGTTTCGACGAGCGTGCCGAAAAGGACGATTTCAAAGAGGATATAGAGCCAGGGCATATCCAGCCGCTGAAAGATAACAATCACCGGCGTTTCGGAAGCCAAGACCGCCGGAAAATCGCAGCCCATGGCCAGCAGCAGCGGCAGGGCGGGAGCCGCCCCCAGGATTCCGGCCAGAACGCCGCAGGTTACAGCCTCCCGGCGGCTTTGAAGGTCTCGAAGGGTGTAGAGGATCATGGAGACGCAGATGAGGTTATAGGAGGCATAGCGCAGGCCGCTGAGGAACCAGCCGGAGCCGATCTCACCCCTGTGAAGCTCAGCGGTGACCGCGTCCCCAAAGCGGAGGAAAACGGCGGCGAAAAAAAGGAGGAAGACGGCGTAGAGCACATAGGCCCAAAGGGACAGGGCTTTTTCTATGGCTTCCGTGCCGTTTAGAACCAGAAGCACTACGCCAAGAGAGAGGAGGGCCACCCCCACCCAGGAGGGCAGGCCCGTCAGGGCGCGGATCATGGCGGCGGCGGTGGCGTTGACCACCCCCAGAACCAGGAGAAGCATGGCGTTGAAGCAGAAATCATAGAGAAATCCGGCCCGGCCCAGGAGACGCTTCATCATGGAGCCGTAGTCATAGGTCCGAAAGACCCGGACGAACTCAAAGGTGACGGCGCACAGCAGCGACCACCCCGCCGCCGCCGCTCCCAGGGCCAGCAGCCCGCCCGTCAGGCCGTGGCTGCCGAAGTACCGGGCGATCTCCGCCCCGGTGCCGTAACCGCCGCCGATCAGCACGGACTGAAAGACCAGGCCGGGGGTCAAGTATCGGGTCCATTTCTGCCGGTTGCACATCCGCAAAGCCTCCTTGTCCTCTGCTCCATACATATGCGGCGGCGGACCGGGTATGCAGGGAAATTTGCATAGGGGACAAAGGACGGGACATAGGTTTTCCCGAAAGAGGTGAGGTCTTATGACAATCCATGTAGTAAGTCCCGGAGAGACCGTGGACTCCATTGCCGCCGGATATGGCGTGGCTCCGAAGCAGCTGGCGGCGGACAACGAGCTGCCGCCGGACTATGCCCTGGCAGTAGGGCAGACGCTGGTGGTGCGGTTTCCCCGGTCGGTCCATGTTGTGGCGGCCGGGGAGACGCTGACCTCCATCGCCGCGCAGTACGGGACCACCGTGCGGCAGCTGTGGAGGAATAACTGGGCCCTGGGGGGAGAGGAGGCCCTGGCGGCGGGCCGGCTGCTGGTGATTTCGTATTTTGACGAAAAGCTGGGAGAGGGTGTGTTCAACGGCTACGCCTATCCGTTTATCACGCCGGAGCTGCTGGCGGAGCAGCTGCCCTACCTTTCCACAATGGCGCCTTTTACCTACGGAATCACGGCGGATGGCGGGCTCCTGCCGCTGGACGACGAGGCTATGCTGGAGGCGGCCCGGGAACGGGGAACGAAGCCGGTGATGCACCTGTCTACGCTGACGGAGGCGGGGCAGTTTGATACCGGCCGGGCGGCGTATATCCTGACGGATTACGAGGTACAGGGGCGGCTGGCGGCGGAGGTACTGCAAACGGTACTGCGGAAGGATTTCGCGGGGCTGGATGTGGATTTCGAGTACTTGCCGGGGCAGCTGGCGGGAGCCTACGCGGCGTTTTTGGGGCGGCTGCGGCAGCTGCTGGCGGCCCAGGGACGGTTTTTGTGGGCGGCGCTGGCGCCGAAGACGAATACGCGTCAGCGGGGGCTGCTGTATGAAGGGCACGATTACGCCGCCGTCTCGGCCGCGGTGGATGGAGTGCTGCTGATGACCTATGAGTGGGGCTACACCTACGGCCCGCCCATGGCGGTGGCCCCCCTCCCCAACGTCCGGGCGGTGCTGGACTACGCCGTCACGGAAATCCCTGCGGAAAAAATCTTCCTGGGCGTACCCAACTACGGCTACGACTGGCCCCTGCCCTTCATCCAGGGGGAGACTCGGGCCCAGTCCATCTCCAACCAGCGGGCCATTGAGCTGGCCATTCAGTACGGCGTGCCCATCCAGTACGACGAGACCGCCCAGTCCCCGTTCTTCCACTACACCGACGCCGGGGGGACCGCCCACGAGGTCTGGTTCGAGGACGCCCGGAGCATGGAGGCCAAGCTGCGGCTTATCGCCGAGTACGGTTTCCGGGGGGCGGGTTTCTGGAACCTCATGCGGCCCTTTTCCCAGACCTGGCTGGTGCTGGATTCCCTGTACGACATCGAATGACAAAAGAGGGACCCGGCTGAAAAACCGGGTCCCCTTGCGCATATCGGTATTTTACCAGCGCTCAGACGTTGATTTCCGGCGTCTCGCCGCCCTCCGCCTCCGCCAGCAGGGGAGCGACGCCCTCCAGGAACGCCTCCACCTGGGCGGCGCAGCGGCCGGTGTACAGCTTGGGGTCCAGGACCGCCTTCATCTCCGCCTCCGTCATGGCGAAAGCGGGCTCCGCTGCCAGACGGGCCAGCAGGTCGCAGCGCTCGCCCTCCTTCATCCGGGCCGTGGCCGCCATGGAGCAGGTGCGGATAATCTCGTGAAGCTCCTGCCGGTTGCCGCCCCGCTTAACCCCCTCCATCATCAGGTTCTCCGTGGCGATGAAGGGCAGGTACTCCCGGCAGGTCCGATCCACCACCTTCTCGTTGACGTGGAGCCCGTCGGTGACGTTCCGGGCCAGGCGCAGAATCGCGTCGGCGCAGAGGAAGCCCTCCGGCATGGAGATGCGCCGGTTGGCGGAGTCGTCCAGGGTCCGCTCCAGCCACTGGACGGAGGCCGTCATGGGGGCGTTCATGGCGTCCGCCATCAGGTAGCGGGACAGGGAGCAGATACGCTCGCAGCGCATGGGGTTGCGCTTGTAGGCCATAGCCGAGGACCCGATCTGGTTCTTCTCGAAGGGCTCCTCCACCTGCCGGTCGTGCTGGAGGAGGCGAATGTCGCCCGCCATGCGGTAGGCGCTCTGGGCGATGGAGGAGAGACAGTTTAAAATCCGGCTGTCTACCTTCCGGGGGTAGGTCTGGCCGCAGACGGGGAAGATCTTTTCAAAGCCGAACTCCCCGGCAATCCGCCGGTTCATCTCGTCGATCTTGGCCCCATCTCCCTCAAAGAGGTCCATAAAGCTGGCTTCGGTGCCGGTGGTGCCCCGGCAGCCCAGGAACTTGAGGTTTTCCAGAACGAAGTCCAGCTCCTCCAGATCCGCCAGAAAATCCTGCATCCAGAGTGTCGCCCGCTTGCCCACGGTGACCAGCTGGGCGGGCTGGTAGTGGGTATAGCCCAGAGTGGGGGTGTCCGCGTACTGCCGGGCGAATTTTGAGAGGTTCCCCAGCAGGGCCAGGAGGCCCTTCCGGAGATAGCGCAGACCCTCTCGGTAGAGGATGAGGTCCGCGTTGTCGGTGACATAGCAGCTGGTGGCCCCCAGGTGGATGATGCCCGCCGCGGAGGGGGCCGCCGCGCCGTAGGCGTAGACGTGGGCCATGACGTCGTGGCGGACTTCCTTCTCCCGCTTCGCCGCCAGGTCGAAGTCGATGTCGGTGAGGTGGTCCTCCAGCTCCCGTACCTGCTCCGCGGTGACGGGCAGACCCAGCTCGTGCTCCGCCCGGGCCAGGGCCACCCATAGTTTCCGCCAGGTCTCGATGCGCTTTTCGGCGGAGAAGAGGTTCAGCATGAACTCCGACGCGTAGCGGGAGGAGAGGGGGGATTCGTAGCGGTCTTTGCTCATAGCGCCTCCTTCAGCGGATGATGATGGCGTCCCGCTCCGGGCCCACGGACACGTAGCCGATGCGGCAGCCGATCTCTTTTTCCACGTATTCCACGTACTTCCGGGCGGCCTCCGGCAGGTCCTTCCAGGCCCGGACCCCGGAGATGTCGCACTTCCAGCCGTCCATATACTCCACCACCGGCTTGGCCTCCGGGAGCAGGGCGGGGAAGGGGAAGCGGTCCGTCTGCTGGCTGCCCAGCTCGTAGCGGACGCAGATGGGGATCTTGTCCATATAGCTCAGCACGTCCAGCTTGGTCAGGGCGATGTTGGTGGCCGCCTGGCACTGGACGCCGTAGCGGGTGGCCACGATGTCGATGGGTCCCACCCGGCGGGGGCGGCCCGTCTTGGCGCCGTACTCGTTCCCGGCCTCCCGGAGCTTGTCCGCCTCCTCGCCGAACCACTCGCAGGTGAAGGGGCCCTCGCCCACGCAGGAGGAATAGGCCTTTACCACGCCGATGACCTCGTCGATGCGGGCGGAGGGCAGGCCGGAGCCCACGGGGGCGTAAGCCGCCACGGCGTTGGAGGAGGTGGTGTAGGGATAGATGCCGTAGTCCAGGTCCCGCAGGGCCCCCAGCTGGGCCTCGAACAGGATGCGCTTGTTCTCCGTCTGGGCCTGCCGGAGGAACGCGCCGGTGTCCCGGATGAAGGGGCGGATTTTCTCGCCGTAGTCCGCCACCCAGGCCATCATTTCCTCGATGGTGTAGGGCTTGGCGTTGTACACCTTGGTCAGGGTCAGGTTCTTCCACTCCAGCAGGTCCTCCAGATGGGAGCGGAGCTGCTTGGGATAGAGGAGCTCCCCGGCCATGACGGTCTTCTTCTGGAACTTGTCGGAGTAGAAGGGGGCGATGCCCTGCTTGGTGGAGCCGTATTTCTTGTCCTTCAGGCGGGCCTCCTCCAGGCCGTCCAGATCCCGGTGCCAGGGCAGCAGCAGGGAGGCCCGGTCGCTGATCATCAGGTTGTCCGGCGTAAGGGCCACGCCCTGGGCGGTGACGTCCTGCATCTCCTTCCAAAGGCTCTCGCAGTCCAGGGCCACACCGTTGCCCAGAATGTTGACCACGCCGTCCCGGAAGATGCCGGAGGGCAGCAGGTGCAGGGCGAACTTGCCCTTTTCGTTGACGACGGTGTGCCCGGCGTTTCCGCCGCCCTGGTAGCGGACCACCACGTCGTAGTCCTGGGTAATCAGGTCCACCATACGGCCCTTGCCCTCGTCGCCCCAGTTGATGCCCACAATGGCGCAATTTGACATAATGAAACCTCCCCGCGCCGCCTCCCGGAAAATAGGAGGCGTTCCGCTTGCTCACGGCCAGCGGCCAGCCGGTGATGAGGGCCTGTCCGGCCCCGGGGGTCTGCCGGCGGCGGCTCCGCGCCCCCGGCGAAAAGAAGGGCCCCGCGGTCTGCGGGGCCCCAAAGTTTCCCTTCCCTATTATAGCGGCACTTTTTTCATAAGTAAAGGGAAAAGCGAAAGTTCCTCAAATTTTTACAGTTTCCACATAATTCAGGTATGCCCCCGATCTTGCGCCGGGTCCTCCGGTTCATGTGACGGTAAAGCGTTTCGCGGTGCTGGAGACGGCGTAGCGCTCGTAAATTTCCGGCCGCTCCGCTTTCAGGGCCTTGGCGTCCAGCCGGGTGCTGGAGACGGTTTTCCAGGAGACCTTGTAATGGGCCGTCTCCGCCTGCTCCACGCCCCGGGCTTCCAGTTCCGCCTTGACCTCCGCTTCGATGGCTTCCGCCTCCTGCTTCAGTGTGTCCATCTCCCGGCGGCAGCGCCGGAGCCGGGCCAGCTTCTCGTCCATCTGCAAGTTGTCCATAGCGTCCTCCCATGTATTCAGTGCTTCCCTAGAGACTATGAGGGAAGAAGGACGCTTATGACGGCCTCTTAGAGATGGTGGTCCCGGAGGAGCTTTTTCGCCTGTTCCCACAGCTCGTCGCTGACGGTTTGAACCACCGCTACCTTCCGCACCAGGTCCGGCAGGGCGGCGGTGAGCTCCGCCTCTACAATCGTCTCGTTGGTCAGGTCCGCCGAGGGGCACCCGGCGCACTGGCCCAGGAGCTTCACATACAGCACGCCGTCCTCCAGGCGGTCCGCGGCGATTTCTCCTCCGTGGGCCCGGAGGGCGGGGCGGACCTTCTCGTCCAGCACGGACTCAATGCGTTTCATATCCTCACTCATGGGCGTTCTCCTGTTCCGCCGCTTTTGCGGCAAAGATTTCTTCCCGGATGCGCCGCCGCGCGTCGTCGAACAGCAGCTCCCGGTTGTGACGGAAGTAGGCGTCGCAGCCGAAAACCTCGATAAACCAGCTGGTATCGGCGTAAGCGGTGAGCTCCGTGACGAAGAGCACCAGCTCCTGCCCCTGGCCGAAGGTCTCCTCCAAAAAGGCGAAGGCGTGGTCCAGCTCCTCCTTGGCCGCCCGGGCCTGGGCGGCCCGCGCTTCGACCTCCTCGCCGAACCAGCCCCGGACCGCCGCCATGGCCAGACCGGAATCTGCCGGGTTCTCCTGGATGAGGCGGCGGCGGTAGTCCTCCAGGGCGTTGATTTCCAGCTGGGCCAAAGTCTGGAGCTGTTTGTCCGATTGGCCCGCGTCCCTGGCCCGCTTCAAATCCTCCCGGCGGCGGAGGGCCAGGGCCTCCAGGACCGCCTGGGGATCTTCTCCGGCGGCCAGGGCTTCTTTGAATTCTGTCAGAGCGGCGTGGAGGTTCTCGCACAGGCCGTCCCGGCGGCGGGTTTCCCGTGCGGCCTCGGAAAGGCGGGAGAGGAGGAGCCCCATGACGGACAGCTTCTCGTCGAAAGGCGCGGCCCGGAGCTCCCGGACGGTGATGGGCTTCCAGGTCCCCGTCAGGATGTCGTCCACGTGGTAGATCTTCCGGTACTTGTTGTAGAGCTCCAAATAGTTGGCGAAGTCCCGGGCGATCCGGGGCAGCTGGATATACTGTCCCACAACCTCCCGGTCCGCCTTGAGGCCCAGGGTCTCGTAGGCCGCCAGCAGCTCGCTCAGGTCCTCCCAGCCCCGGGCGGTGGCGAATTGGATGCCCTCCGCCGTAGTTTCCACCCGGTAGAAGTTCTCCTTCTTAATATCCAGGTAGGACACCACCGCTCCGTGGAGACCCTTGGCTCGGGCGTACTCCTTCCAAACGGCGAAGTCCTCCTGTACGTCGATGCGCTTCACCCGGTCCAGGGTCACCACGTCGAAGTCCCGGACGGAACGGTTATACTCCGGCGGGTTTCCGGCGGCGGCAATCAGCCAGCCCTCCGGCAGGCGCTGGTTGCCGAAGGTCTTGCACTGGAGGAATTGGAGCATCATGGGCGCCAGGGTCTCCGAGACGCAGTTGATCTCGTCCAGGAAGAGAATGCCCTCCTTGAGGCCGGTTTTCTCCATCAGGCCGTAGACGGAGGCCAGGATCTCGCTCATGGTGTATTCGGTGACGGAGTATTCCTCCCCGCCGTAGGTCCGCTTTTCGATGAAGGGCAGGCCCACGGCGCTCTGGCGGGTGTGGTGGGTGATGGTGTAGGCCACCAGGCCCACGCCGGTTTCGGCGGCCACCTGCTCCATGATCTGGGTCTTGCCCACGCCGGGAGGGCCCATCAGCAGGACGGGCCGCTGGCGGACCGGGGGGATGAGGTAGTTTCCCAACGCGTCCTTGGCAAGATACGCTTTCAGGGTGTTGGCGATTTCCTGTTTGGCTTGTTTGATGTTCATGGCGTTTCCTTCCTCTACAGCTCCGGCAGCTCGTCCAAATCAATCTCCTCCGGCAGTTGCTCCATGGCCCGGTCCAGGTCCGGGGCCTCCAAGACCAGCCGGATGGCCCAGGGGGGCGTTTTCACGGAGAGGGGCGGCTCTCCCAGGAGGATGAACGCCGTTTCATAGGGCGTCCGCTTCTCCGGGTAAATCCCCATGCCGTCGGTGAAGTACACCAGCCCCCGGAGGCTGGTAAAGGCCCCCGCTTCTTGAAGCTTTGCCATATGCTCGAACACCGGGCGGAAGTCCGTGGCGCTGCCCCCGGTGAGCCGGAAGTTTTCCATGTAGGCCCGCAGGTCCTCCAGGTCATGGATGACGTCGTCGGCGCGGATCTGGTCGTCGCATTGGATGATCCGGATGTTGACCTTCCGGGTGAAGGTTCCGGCGCTCCTCAAAATGGCGTAGGTGCAGGCCAGGAACTGCCGGACCCGCTCCCCGGAGGTGGACATGGAGGTGTCCACGGCAATGACGAAATCCTCGACGCGCTTCTCCTCCCGGGTTTCCGGGGGCTCCACCAGGGGCATGTTCCCGTAGAGACGGAGGCCGTAGGAATAGAAGCCGTAGTCAAAGGCATCTCCGTCCACCTCCGCCACCTCCCTGGGGGCGGCGAAGCGGCGGAGGAAGGCCCGATAGTCCACGTCGTCCCGGACCGCCACCCGGACCTGTTCCAAAACGGCCTCGCCGCCGGTCCCCTTGCCGGAGAGGACCGTCTCCAGGCCCGTCTGGGTTTTGCCGGAGAGGTCCTGCCACTTCTGGTCCTGGCGATGGCTCTGCTCCTGGCCGTCCTGCCGCTCCGGGTCCCAGAGGCCGTGATCGTCCACCAGGAAGGCCCGCTGGAGCTGGGCGATCTCATACTCCGGCAGGTTCAGCCGCAGGAGGCGGCGGTAAATACCTTCCGCCGTCAGAACGGGCATGTCCCTCCTGCACTCGCCGTAGAATTTCTGTTTCCGGGGAACGGGCCCGGCGTTCAGGCAGGGATAGTCCAGCTCGTCCAGAATGCTCTCCACCGCCGCGTCGCAGCTGAGGTCCCACAGCTCCGAAACCTTGCCCCGCTTTTTGGCCAGGTGCCGGAGCATGCAGTGGAGGATGACGTGGAGATAGGCCCGGCAGGTCCAGACGCGGCTCCGGAGATAGCGCTCCGCCAGCCAGGCCCCGTCGTAGTACAGCGTCTCGCCGTCGGTGGCCAGGGATACCGTCATCCCGCCGCCGGGGGCGAAGGCCAGGCCGCACAGGGCCGCGTCCAGGTAGGGGAGGTTCATATACAGCTCGTTCCGGGCGGCGAAGAGGATGTCCTGCCCGATCCCGGCAAAGTCCTTCTGCTCCATAAACTCCTTGGCCCCTCTATAGTGTAAAGGATTTTTCCAGTCCGGCGGGGAAGCGGCGGTGCTGTTCCTCCAGCAAGGCCGCCAGGGCCGCCGCGGCCCCTTTTTCCCGGGCCAGGGCGCAGGCGGCGGAGAGGGCCTCCCGGTCCGGCTCCGCCAGCTCCAGGAGCAGGGGAAGGGACTCCCCGTTCCCCTCCTCCAGCAGGAGGCGGAGGGCCTCCCCGGCGTGCTCTTTTAAATAGGCCCGATAGGCCGCCGCCGACCCGTCCCCCAATTCCATGGGCCGGTGGAGGCGATACCAGGCAAGGCGCAGGGCGGCGCGCTTCTCGTGCTCCATGCCCAGGAAGTCCCGCCAGAGGCCGTCGTATTCCTTGAGGGACAGGCGCTTCTGGCGGAAGCAGTGGTGGTAGGGATAGCCCGCGCCGGAGATGGAGTAGTCAAAGTGGTGGGCGGGGCAGTTTTCCTCATAGAGCTCCGTATACTCCGGGAACAGAAGACGGGCGGTCTCGCCGCCGGGGCCGTAAAGGGTCACGTCCAGTTCCCGGCTCAGTTCCCCGGCGAACCAGGCCAGGGCCTCCCCCTGGTCCGGGCCCGTGCGGGTGAGGTGAAGCGTATCCAGGCTGCGGCAGTTCATCAGCGCCCCACCGCCCCAACGGGAGACGCTGTCGTACATACGGAGGGTTTTCAGGCTGGAGCAATTTAACAAGGCGTAGTCTCCCAGGGCCTCCAGGCTCTTCGGCAGGGTCAGGTCCCGGAGGCTCCGGTTATCCCAGGCCGCATCCTCCTCCGGGGGGACGCAGGTGATCAGCAGCGTTTCCGCCCCTGGGGGAAGGGGGTCCCCCTGCCGCTCCGGGGCCAGGGCCCGGTCCCCCAGGGCCGTCACCGGCAGGCCGAAGATCCGCTCCGGCAGACCGGCCCGGCCATCGGGAGTCCCGGCCCGGAGGACGGTGATTCCGCCGCCCTCCTCCCGGCGGAGGACCAGTTTCCAGTTGCTCGCGCCGGTGACGCTTTCCATGGCCGCTTTCCCCCTTCCTCTTTTCCAGGGGTAGTATACCACAAGCGAAGGGACTTGCCCAGGAAAATTTTTTTGCCGGACCCCCTTGACAAACTGTTTATTCTGTGTATACTGTATATGAACAGTGAAACGGAGGAGCTTCCATGGAAATCATCATCCGCAACACCGGGGGGCAGCCCATCTACGAGCAGATCTACTCCCAGCTCAAGGCCCAGATCATCGCCGGGGCCCTGTCGCCGGGGGAGGCGCTGCCGTCCATCCGGGCCCTGGCCAAGGACCTGAAGATATCCGTCATCACCACCAAGCGGGCCTATGACGAGCTGGAGGCCGAGGGCTTCCTCTACACCGTGGCCGGGAAGGGCTGCTTCGTGGCGGAGAAGAACCTGGATTTGATCCGGGAGCAGCAGCTCAAGGAGCTGGAGGACCACCTGAACGCCGCCGCGGGCCTTGCGAAGACCTGCGGCCTGACGGTGGAAGAGCTGGTTGATATGCTGCGCGTCTTACTGGAGGAGGAGAACCTATGAACGCCATTGAATTATCTCACATCCACAAGTCCTTTGGGGAATTTGCCATCCGGGACCTGTGCCTCACGGTGCCCAGCGGCGCCATCTGCGGCCTGGTCGGCGAGAACGGCGCGGGCAAGTCCACCACCATCCGCCTTTTGATGAACGCCCTCCGCCCCGACAGTGGGACCGCAAAGGTTTTGGGAGTGGACACAGCCTCCCCGGAGTTCCGGGCCGTCAAGGAGGACGTGGGCGTCGTCCTGGACGAGGCCTACTACCCCGAGACCCTCACCGCCGTCCAGGTGGGGAAGGTCATGGCGGGGACCTACCGGCGCTGGGACCAGGGGGCCTATGAGGATTTCCTCCGGCGCTTCGACTTGCCGGGGAAGAAGCCCTTCAAGGACTTCTCCCGGGGCATGAAGATGAAGCTGGCCATCGCCGTGGCCCTGAGCCACCAGCCAAAGCTCCTGATTCTGGACGAGGCAACCAGCGGCCTGGACCCCATCGTCCGGGACGAGGTGCTGGAGATTTTCAACGACTTCACCCGGGAGGAGGACCACTCCATTTTGATCTCCTCCCACATCCTCAGCGACCTGGAAAAGCTCTGCGACTACATTGCTTTCCTGCACCAGGGGGAGCTGTTCTTCTGCGATGAGAAGGACCGGCTGCTGGAGACCTACGGCGTCTTCGCCGGAACGGCGGAGCAGCTGGAGAGCCTCCGGGAAGAGGCGGTCCTGGGCCGGGAGGACCGCGGCTGCGGCGGCGTCCGGGCCCTGGTGCGCCGGGAGGAGGTCCCGGCGGGGCTGGAGCTGGAGCGGGCGAGCGTGGAGGACATCATCCTCTTCATGGTGAAAGGAGCGAGGAAATGAAAGCGCTGATTCAAAAGGACTTCTATGTGATCTGGAAACAGATGCGGATTTTTGTCGTCATCATTTTGCTGCTGTCCATCATGAACAGCGCGTTCAACATCGTGTTCCTGGTGGTCTGGTGTTCCATGCTGCCCTATACGGCCATGGCCTATGACGAGCGGAGCCACTGGAACCAGCTGGCGGCCATGATGCCCTATTCCAAGCGGGACATCGTGCTGAGCAAGTACGTGCTGGGCTGGCTGTGCATGGCGGCGGCGAGTATTCTATGCCTGGCGGCCCGTGTGGCGCTGGGACACTTTCTCGAAAGCGAGGTGGACGCCTCCATCGTGCTGACCAGCCTCTGCCTGGGCGTGATCTCCCTGGACGTCACCCTGCCCGCGGTCATGCGCTTCGGCGTGGAGCGGGGCCGGATGATCTTCATGGTGGTGATTTTCGGCGCGGCCATCGGGGCCGGTCTGGCGTTGGACGCGGTGGACATCCCCAGCGTCCCCCTGCCCGCCATGGCCCTGCTGCCCCTAGCGGCGGCGGCCGCCACGGCGGTCTCCATCCCCCTGGGGCTGTAGCTCTAACCGGTGTACAGAAAGGAGGCGCGGGATGCCGCATGTGCCCAATGATTGGCTGCTGCTTCTCTTGCTGCTGCCCCTACTGGACCGGCTTTGGAAAATGTGGAGGGACCGGAGATAAATGAAAAACACAAAACGCTGTCCCGTCTGCGGCTCCTCGGACATCATCCGGGTGCCCGACAACGCCCACCGCTACCTCGCCAACAGCATCTGCATCACCCGCTTCGCCTCGGTAAAGCGCATCCCGGTTGCCCGCTATGTCTGTTATGACTGCGGCTATCTGGAAAACTGGGTGGAGAACCGGCACGAGCGGGACGAGATTAAGCGGGCCTGGGGATAAACAAACATCCCCCTGTCGTAAGACAGGGGGATGTTTTCGTCACACGTTCCGCAGGCTTCTCTCCAGCAGCCCCATCAGGGCCTCCGCGTGGCCGTAGGACTGCTTGCTCAGCTCCTCAAAGAGCTTGGTCAGGCAGGGATCCAGGCTGTCCTCGGCGGAGCGGGCGTAGTTCAGCCCGCTGCACGCCGCCGCGTGATACCGCTCCCGGAGGGCGGGGCACCAGCGGCCCACGTAGATGCGCTCGCTGCTGACGCTGGGACGGTAACATTGGCCGGTGATGAGGTAGTGGGCCGCCATGAGCCGCCGGGCCTGGTCCTGGAGGTCCGCCGCCATGTCCCGCAGGTCCTTCCGGGCCCAGGAGGGGGCCTGGCGGGCCAGGGCCAGGAGGTAGCGCCGGTCCGACAGCGCCGCCTCGATGTAGCCGGAGATCACGTTCAGCATCTCCGCCGCCTCGGTGCCCATGCAGCAGGGATTCTGTTCCGCGCCGGGGAGCGCGGCGGCGGACCCCGCCGGGACGGGGACGGCGGGAGTTTCCGGCGCGGCGGGGAGGCGGCCGGCCGCCGGGGCGGCGGCGGAAACCTCCGACCGGACCGCCGTCTGCTGGACGGACATGCCGGGGTAGGGCTCCAGATTCGGGGCTACCCGCTGCCAGATGCGGTCATACTGGCGGAAATCGTACACTTCCGGGGTTTGGGTCGTATGTTCCATGAGGGGTCCCTCCTTTTCTCCCCAGTGTATGCGGCTGTCTATTATACACATCGCCGAGCCCACGA
>VSMY01000026.1 GCA_009773995.1 Oscillibacter sp.
CACCGGGGCGGCCTTCGAGGCGCGGGCCGTCATCCTGGCCACGGGGACCTATCTCACGGGCCGGACCATCGTGGGCGAGTGGGTGGAGGACTCCGGCCCCGACGGCATGCACGCCGCCGCGCGGCTGACGGACTCCCTTTTGAAATTGGGCCTCCCCCTCCGGCGCTTCAAGACCGGCACGCCCCCTCGGGTGAACGCCCGGACGGTGGATTTCGACGAGATGGAGGTCCAGCCCGGAGACGCGCTGCCCGTGCCTTTTTCCTACTCCACCGTGGACCCGCCCGTCAACCGGGCCGTCTGCTGGCTCACCTGGACCACGGAGGAGACGAAACGGGTGGTCCAGGAGAACCTGGACCGGGCCCCCATGTACTCCGGCCTCATTGAGGGCGTGGGGCCCCGGTACTGCCCGTCCTTTGAGACCAAGATCGTCCGCTTCCCGGACAAGCTCCGCCACCAGCTCTTTGTGGAGCCCATGGGCCTGGACACGGAGGAGGTCTATATCCAGGGCTTCTCCTCCTCCATGCCGGAGGACGTGCAGGTCCAAATGCTCCACAGCGTCCCCGGCCTCCGCCGGGCGGTGATGACCCGGCCCGCCTACGCCATCGAGTACGACTGCATCGACCCCCTGGCCCTGTCCGCCGCGTTGGAGGTCAAGGCCGTTCCCGGCCTCTACGGCGCGGGGCAGTTCAACGGCTCCTCCGGCTATGAGGAGGCGGCGGTCCAGGGCTTCGTGGCCGGGGTCAACGCCGTGCGGAAGCTCCGGGGGCAGGACCCCTTCGTCCTCTCCCGGGCGGAGAGCTACATCGGCACCCTCATCGACGACCTGGTGACCAAGGGCACCAACGAACCCTACCGCATCATGACCTCCCGGAGCGAATACCGGCTCCTTCTGCGCCAGGACAACGCGGATCTGCGCCTCACGAGACGAGGCTATGACGCCGGCCTGGTGAGTGAGGAGCGCCTCCGGGCCGTGGAAGAAAAGTATGCCGCGGTGGACCGGGAGATCAAGCGCCTCAGCCGCACTGGGGCCTCCCCGTCGCGGCCGCTCACGGCCTTCCTCCGCTCCAAGGACACGGCGGACGCAGCGGGGGGCTGCCCTCTGGACGCCCTGCTGCGGCGGCCCCGGATCCATTACGACGAGCTGGCCCCCTTTGATCCGGGCAGGCCGGACCTGCCCCCGGACGTGCGGGAGCAGGTGGAAATCTCCGTGAAGTACGCGGGCTACATCCGCCGCCAGCAAAGCCAGGTGGAGGACTTCAAAAAAATGGCCTCCCACCGCCTGCCGGACGAGATCGATTACGGCTCTATCCAGGGCCTCCGGCTGGAGGCCAGAGAGAAGCTGGCGGCGGTCCGGCCCCTGGACCTGGGACAGGCGTCCCGGATCTCCGGGGTTTCCCCGGCGGATATCGCCGCGCTGATGATTTACCTGGAAAAATAGAAGTTCCGGTTTTCGGGCCGCGGAAACCGTCAATACTGAATAGGAAAGGAAGCGCCGCCCCATGTTGATCGACATGACTCACACCATCACCCAGGAGATCCCCATCTACCCCGGCACGCCGGTTCCCGCTCTGGTCCCCGCCTGTACGCTGACAAGGGACGGCTTCCGGGAGACCCTGCTGACCCTCTCCTCCCACACCGGCACCCATATGGACGCGCCCGCCCATCTGCTCCAGGACGGGCGGACCCTGGACGACATGCCCATGTCCCAGTTCTCCGGCCGGGCCACGGTGCTGGACGTGTCCCAGGAGGGCCCGGTCATTACGGAGGAGTTCCTCCGGTCCAATTATGAGGCCATCCACTGCGCGGACTTCATCCTGTTCTACACCGGCTGGGAGGACCGCTGGGGGACGGAGGGCTTCCTGGAGGACAGCTTCCCCGTGCCCGACGAGGCGGCGGCGAGATACCTGGTCTCCCGGGGCTTGAAGGGAGTGGGCACCGACGCCATCAGCATCGACCGGATGTCGGACAGCCGTCTGCCCGTCCACCACATTCTCTTGAAGGACAGCGTGGTGAGCATTGAGAACCTGTGCCTGAAAAAGGTCCGGGGACGGAAGGACTTTTTGTTCTTCGCCCTGCCCTTGAAATTCGAGGACGCCGACGGCGCTCCCGTCCGCGCCTTTGCGGAGCTGCGGGAGGCCCACGAGGCGGACCGGAGAAGACGATAACGAAGGAGTCCATATATGAGAAAGCGATTGGCCATCATGGTCTGTAAACTTGGGCGCTTTGTGGGCAAGCTCATCGGCAAGGGGAGCTCCATGCCGGGGAAGTTCGCCCTGAAAATCTGTCCGGACATTCTCCGGAGGGTAACGCTGCCGGAGCACATCATCGCCGTCACCGGGTCCAACGGAAAGACCTCCACGGTGGAGATGATCGCCGCCGTCCTCCGGGCGGACGGGAAGACCGTGGTCTACAACGAGGAGGGCTCCAACCAGATCGAGGGCGTGACCACCCTGGTGCTGACCCACGCCACCCTGGGGGGAACGGTGAAGGCCGACGTGCTCCTCATCGAGTCCGACGAGCGCTACGCCGCCCGCACCTTCCAGTTTTTCCACCCCACGGAATTCGTCGTCACCAATCTCTACCGGGACCAGCTCACCCGGAACGGGCACCCGGAGTGGGTCTATGATGCCATCCTCCCGGCCCTCCACCCCGAGACGGAGCTGATTCTGAACGCCGACGACCCCCTGTCCTCCTGCTTCGCCCAGGGGCGGGAAAAGGTCAAGTGGTTCGGCCTGGACCGGTGTTCCATCTCTACGGATAAGCCCACGGGGGTCTATCACGACGGGGCCTATTGCCCCGTGTGCCATGCCCCGATGGAATACGACTATGTCCACTACAACCACATCGGGGCCTTCCGCTGTACGAAATGCGGCCATAAAAAGCCCGCCGCGGACTACGCCGTCACGGCGGTGGACCTGGAGAAGGCCGTGGTGACCGTGGACGGCGGCGTTGAAATCGCCCTGGCCTTCCGGAGCATCTACAACATCTACAACATCCTGGCGGCCTACGCCGCCTGCCGGGAGTGCGGCGTGTCCAGTGCCGCCGCCGCCGCTGTTCTCAGCAACTACCTGTTGAAAAACGGTCGGATGCAGACCTTCCGCCTGGGGGCCCGCCACGGGACCCTGCTGACCAGCAAGCACGAGAACTCCATCGCCTATGACACGAACCTCCGGTATATCGCCGCCTCGGAACAGGACTGCGCGGTACTGGTCATCGTGGACGCGGTGAGCCGGAAGTATTTCACCAGCGAGACCAGCTGGCTGTGGGACATCGACTTTGACCAGCTCGCCGTTTCCCATGTGAAGCGGATTGTGCTGGCAGGCCGGTACTGCAATGACCTGGCGGAGCGGTTCTCCTACACGAATCTGGAAAACTGGTCCGTGGAGCCGGACATCGCCGCGGCGGCGTCGGCGCTGAAAAGCAGCGGGGACGAGGAGCTCTTCGTGGTCACCTGCTTTTCCGACCGGGACAAGATTCTCAGCCGCGTGGAAAAGGAGGCGTAAGGCATGGACGTGCGGATCATCCATTTTTACCCGGACCTGATGAGCCTCTATGGAAGCTATGCCAACGTGCTGGCTTTGAAGCGCTACCTGGAGCGCCTGGACTGTGACGTCACTGTGGAACCCGTCCTCCCCGGCGGCGGGACGGATATCGCCAAAGGAGACTTTTTTTACATGGGCGCGGGCGCCGAGCGGTCCGCGAAGGCCGCCATGGAGGACTTCGCCCGTTACGCGGAACCGCTGAAGGCCGCCGCCGGGGACTGCGCCGCCATGCTCTTCGCCGGGACGGCCATGGATCTTCTCGGCAGGACCGTGAAGGAGGCGGACGGCAGCGCTTACGAGGGCTTAGGGCTGGCCTCCTTCACCACGGAGCACGGCAGGCGGCGCATCGTGGGGGACGTGTACGGCCGCACGGACCTCTATCCCGAGGCGGTGGTGGGCTTCATGAATAAGTGCGGGACCGTCACCGGCGTGGAGACGCCGCTGCTCACCGGGCTGGACCTGGGCTTCGGCAATGAGAAGGAGCGGGGCCCGGAGGGCTTCCACTGGAAGAACGTCTTCGCCTCCCAGCTGACGGGCCCCCTGCTGGTGAAGAACCCCAAGCTGCTGGAGACGGTGGCCGCCGCCATCTACGCCCGCCGGGGCAAGCCCCTCCCCGTGGACCGGCCCCTGGACCGCTGGGCGGAACAGGCCTACGCCGTCACGGAGGAGCAGCTCCGCCTGCGGGCCCAGGCGAAATAAGCGCGCGAAAGCGGGAGCCGTCCGGCTCCCGCTTTTCCGTTTCCTTCCTCCGCTCCCAGGTTTTGAGGGTTGCCCCGGGCCGCCGTTTCCGGTATCCTTGATGGTGCGAACCAACGCAGAATAGAAAATCCACACAAGAAAGGAAACGATATGAAACAGAAACTCTTATGCGGACTTCTTGCCGCCGCCTCCCTGTGCCTCCCCGTTCAGGCCGCCCGGCCCGCCAATCTCCAGGTGGACGGCGTGTTTTTAGAGACTCCCGCCTATGTGGAGGAGGGAACCGCCTACGCCCCCCTCCGGGACCTGCTGGAGGCTCTGGGGGACTGGAATATCTGGTGGGACGGGGACTGCGCGCGGGCCGTCTCCGAGGACGCGTCCCTCTCCGCGGACCCGGACGGCAGCCTCCTTACCGTCAACGGAACAAGCTACCCCTGCGTCATTGACGTGGTGGACGGTCGGACCTACGTGCCTCTTCGACTCACGGCGGAGGCCCTGGGCGCTGGCGTCCAATGGGACCCCTGGCTGGGGGGCGCGGCGGTGACCTCCCCCGGCGCGGAGCACGACGCCATGGATTACTACTGGCTCTCCCGCATCATCCACGCCGAGAGCGGCGGCGAGGCCCTGGAGGGTCAGATCGCCGTGGGCAACGTGGTCTTGAATCGGGTGGCCAGCGGGGACTTTCCCGACAGCGTCCCGGAGGTCATCTTCGACGACGAGCATGGCGTGCAGTTTGAGCCAGTGTCCAACGGCACCGTGTTGAACGAGCCCACGGAGCTCTCCCGGGAGGCGGCCCGGCGGGCCCTGTCCGGAGAGAACACCGTGGGAGACGCGCTCTACTTCTTCGCCCCGGCCCTGTCCCAGGGAAGCTGGATCGACTCCAGCCGCACCTACCGGCAGACCATCGGCTGCCACCGCTTCTACCTGTGACCGAAAGCCCCGGCGGGCCTCCGCCGGGGCTTTTTTGTGATAATCGCTTTATAATAGGAATAAATTTCCCCCGCATTTTAGGAAATTTATTTCTTGTGCGGACCCCCGTTTTTCCTATATTCTATAGACAGGAAATTTCCCGGCCTGTTTTTACGCCGCGGCTCCCGGAAAACGGCATAGTTTTCCTTGCCGCGGGCATTCTAACAGACGGCGGACAGGGCCGGACAAAGGGGCGGTTTTATGTTGAAGAGCGAATATTTACAGCGGGTTTACTCCCAGGTGGTCACACGGGACCCGGACCAGAAGGAGTTCCACCAGGCGGTGCTGGAGTTCCTGGAGAGCCTGGACCAGATCATCGACCGGCATCCCGAGTATGAGAAGAAGGGGATCGTGGAGACCTTTGTGGAGCCCGAGCGGGTCATCACCTTCCGGGTGCCCTGGGTGGACGACCGGGGGAAGGTTCGGGTGAACCGGGGCTACCGGGTCCAGTTCAACTCCTCCATCGGCCCCTACAAGGGCGGGCTCCGGTTCCACCCCACGGTGAACCTCTCCATTTTGAAATTCCTGGGCTTCGAGCAGATTTTGAAAAACAGCCTGACCACCCTGCCCATGGGCGGGGCCAAGGGCGGCAGCGACTTCGACCCCAAGGGCAAGAGCGACGAGGAGGTCATGCGCTTCTGCCAGAGCTTCATGACGGAGCTCCAGCGGCACATCGGCCAGTTCGTGGACGTGCCCGCCGGGGACATCGGCGTGGGCGCCCGGGAGATCGGCTACCTCTTCGGCCAGTACCGCCGGGTCCGGGGGACCTACGCCGCCGGCGTGCTGACGGGCAAGGGCCTCTCCTTCGGCGGCTCCCTGGTCCGGACGGAGGCCACGGGCTATGGATTGTGCTACCTGACCCAGGAGATGCTGTCCAAGATGAAGGGAGACGGCTTCCAGGGCAAAACCGTGGTCATCTCCGGCAGCGGCAACGTGGCCATCTTCGCCTGCCAGAAGGCGACGGAGCTGGGAGCCAAGGTGGTGGCCCTCAGTGACTCCAACGGCTATATCCACGACCCCAAGGGAATCGACCTGGACGTGGTGAAGGCCATCACGCTGGGCCACCGGGGCAGAATCAAGGAATACGCCGGCCGGGTCCCCGGCAGCACGTATACCGAGGGCTTCCGGGGCATTTGGACCATTCCCTGCGACATCGCCCTGCCCTGCGCCACCCAGAATGAAATCGACGGGGAAATCGCCAAGACCATCGTGAAAAATGGGACCATCGCCGTAGCGGAAGGGGCCAACATGCCCTGCCGCCCGGAGGCCATCCAGGAGTTCCAGCACGCGGGCGTCCTCTTCGCCCCCGCCAAGGCCGCCAACGCCGGAGGCGTGGCCACCAGCGGCCTGGAGATGAGCCAGAACTCCATGCGCTACGCCTGGAGCTTCGAGGAAGTGGATCGGCGGCTGAAAACCATCATGACCAATATCTTCCACAACATCTACACTGCCGCCGAGGAGTGCGGAAAGCCCGGCGACCTGGTGCTGGGAGCCAACATCGCGGGCTTCATGAAGGTGGCCGACGTAATGCTGTCTCAGGGCCTCATCTGAACACAACGCAAAGAGCGGCCTCTCCGGTCTATCCGGGGAGGCCGTTTTTCTTACCTGCGCGCGGCAAGCGCAATTTTGTACAAGGCACGCCCGCCGCTCCGCGGTAAACTGAAATCACACATTTAGAAAGGAGCGCTGCTTTATGGAACAGCCCAATGTATTCGACCAGTTTGACGCCGCGGGGCGGCTGTGCCTTCCGGGAGCGGAAACCGCTTTCGGAGATCTTCCCTGGAACCCGCACCCGGACTTTGAGGGGGTGGAGCTCAAGCACCTCGTCACCAGCCGGGAGACGGTTGGGCAGTTCAGCTTTCACCTGGTGCGCGTCGCCCCCGGCAAGGCCATCGGGACCCACGTCCACCAGACGCAGCTGGAGACCCACGAGGTCGTCGCCGGGAGGGGCGTCTGTGTCAGCGGCGGGACCCGGCTTGTTTATGAGCCCGGCGTCGTCTCCATCCTGCCCAAGGGGGAGCCCCATGGGGTGGAAGCGGGCCCGGAGGGCCTCCGCCTGTTCGCAAAATTTATCCCGGCCCTGGTTTAGAGCCCCATCCCGGCCGGAGTCCCAAGGGTTCGGAAGCACCGCTTGTAGTCCGCCGGGGTCAGCCCCACGAGCCGCTTGAACTGCCGGTCAAAATGACTCTGATCACAAAAACCCGCCGCCGCCGCGGCCTCCGCCACGGTGGCCGGTCCCCCCAGCAGCCGCTGGCCCTTCCGGACCCGGTTCTGAAGCTGGAACTGGTGGGGCGTCAGTCCAACCTCCCGCCGGAACGCGCGGACCAGATGGTACTTACTCATAAAAGCCCGCGCCGCCATGTCCTCCAGGCTGCACGGCAGCTCCGGCTCCGTTTCCAGCTGGGTCCGGAGCTCCGCCAACGGCCCCCGATCCGGTTTTTCCGCCCTCCGCTCCGCCAGAGCGGACAGGCCCTCCAGCAGCTCCCGCTCTGCCTCCGGCCGCCCAAGGGCCCGCCGCAGAAGCGCGGCGGCCTCCCGCGCCGCTTGAAACCTTTCGGAAGCCGCCGGCTCCTTGGAGACGCACAGGCTGACCAGCGTGTAAGGGGCCCTGGCGTTCAGGCTGTGGGGCATGTAGGGCGGAAGGGCAAACAGGCCGTTTTCCCGGTAAATCTTCCCGCCACGGTCCGTCACCAGCTCCACCGCCCCTTCCAGGACGAGGCCCAGGGTCAGCGTCGAAACGTGATTGTGCCGGGGATACGACAGGGCGGACCCTTGGCAGACAATCACTTCCGCCCGGTCTCCCCGAAAATATCCTACCTTTGCCACGGCGGAAGCTCCCCCATTCTCATCAGATATCCAATCAGCCGGGAGCATGCTCCCGGCTGATTTTCGTTTATTCCGGCTGTTCCCGCTTCTCCGCCCCAGGCGCGCTCCCGGAGTAGACCTCCAGGAACGCCTCCCGCTCCATGGTCTCGTGCTCCAGGAGGTAGGCGGCCACGGCGTCCAGAATGGCCCGCTTCTCCGTCAGGATGTCCTCGCAGCGCCGCCCGGCCTCGTCCACCACACGGCGGACCTCCTCGTCGATCTGGGCGGCCACGGCCTCGGAGTAGCTCCGGCCCTGGCTCATGGTCCGTCCGATGAAGACCTCGTCGTGTCCCCCCTCGAAGGCCACGGAGCCGATGGTCTCGCTCATGCCGTACACCGCCACCATCTTCCGGGCGATATCCGTGGCCCGCTGGATGTCGCTGCCCGCCCCGGTGGAGATGTCCCCCAGGCAGAGCTTCTCCGCCACCCGGCCCCCCAGCAGGGCCACAATGCGGTCCTCTAAATAGCGCTTGGAGAGGAAGGTCCGGTCCTCCTCCGGCAGGGCGATGGTCATGCCTCCCGCCTGGCCCCGGGGGACGATGGTGATCTGGTTCACCGGGTCGTGCTCCGGCAGGGTCTCCATCACCACGGCGTGGCCCGCCTCGTGCCAGGCGGTCAGTTCCCGCTCGTGGGGAGTGATGACCCGGCTCCGCTTTTCCGGCCCGGCGATGACCTTGATTTCCGCCTCTTTGAAGTCCTCCATGGTGATATAGTCCCGGTCCCGCCGGGCGGCCAGCAGGGCCCCCTCGTTCACCAGGTTCTCCAAATCCGCCCCGGTGAACCCGGCGGTGCCCTGGGCCAGGGTGCGGAGGTCCACATCCTCGGACAGGGGCTTGCCCTTCACGTGGATTTTCAAAATGTCCTCCCGGCCCTTGATGTCGGGAAGGCCCACGTAAATCTGCCGGTCGAACCGTCCGGGCCGCAGCAGGGCCGGGTCCAGCACGTCCGAGCGGTTTGTGGCCGCCAGGACCACCACGCCTTCGTTGGCGGCGAAGCCGTCCATCTCAACCAAAAGCTGGTTTAAGGTCTGTTCCCGCTCGTCGTGGCCGCCGCCCACGCCGGTGCCCCGCTGGCGGCCCACGGCGTCGATCTCGTCGATGAAGACGATGGCGGGGGAGGTCTTCTTGGCCTGGTCAAAGAGGTCCCGGACACGGGACGCGCCCACGCCCACGTACAGCTCCACGAAGTCGGAGCCGGAGATGGACAAAAAGCCCACCCCGGCCTCTCCGGCCACGGCCTTGGCAAGCAAAGTTTTGCCGGTGCCCGGAGGGCCCACCAGCAGCACGCCCTTAGGAATGCGGGCCCCCAGGGAGATGAACCGACGGGGGTCCCGGAGAAACTCCACAATCTCCTGGAGCTCCTCCTTCTCCTCGTCTGCCCCGGCCACATCTTCAAAGCGGACCTTCTTATCCTTCTCCGAGAGGGACCGGGTCCGGGCGGAGCCGAAGCGGGCCATGCGGTCCGCTCCCATGCCGCCCCCCTGGCCCCGGAGGATAAACAGGTAGCCAAAGCCGCCGATCAGCGCCGCCGTCAGGAGGAAGGGCAGGAGGATCTCCAGCCAGTTGGTGGAGTGGTCCTGCTGATAGTCGTAAGAGGTGATGATCCCCTTGGCGGCCTGTTCCTCCACCAGCTCGCTGAGGCTGTCGTAGAACAGGTCGAAGTCGTAGAGCTCATAGCGCAGGGTGTTCCGGCCCTCCGGCTCTCCCCGCAGCTGTATCAGCAGGGTGTTGTCCCGGATGACGAAAGACTCCACTTTCTCCTGGCGGAAGAGCTGTTCCACCTGGGAGAACTCCATCCGGTCTCCCTGGCTGTTCAGCTGCCAGACCCAGCTTAAGCACAGCAGGATCACCAGCCCCAGCATCAGGAAGCTGAGGCTGGAATTGCGGTTTTGCTTGGACACGACGGCATTCCTCCTTTAGGCTGTCCCACGACAGCGGGGCGTTACTTCCCGGCGTAGACCTCGGGCTTCAGCACGCCGATGTAGGGGATGTTCCGGTACATCTGGGCGTAGTCCAGGCCATAGCCCACCACGAACTCGTCGGGCACCGTGAAGCCGGAGAGGTCGGCGGTAATGGCCTTTTCCCGCCGGGCGGGCTTGTCCAGCAGGGTGACGATGGTGATGGACGCCGCCCCCTTGGTCAGGAAGTACTGCTTCAAGAAAGCCAAGGTATTGCCGGAATCCAGAATGTCCTCCACGATGATCAGGTGCCGCCCGGTGATGTCCTGCCGGAGGTCGTGGTCGATCTGCACCCGGCCGGAGGAGGCTGTGGAATTTCCGTAGGAGCTGACGGCGATAAACTCCACGTCGCTTTTCAGCTGGCAGGCGCGGACCAGGTCCGTCATAAAGACGAAGCTGCCCTTCAAAACCCCCAGGAACAGCGGCTTTTTCCCCTGGAAGCGTTCATACAGCTCCTCGCCCAGCTCCGCCACCCGGCTTTTCAGCTCCTCCTCGGTCACCAGCACCTTCAGAATATCTTGCTCCATTTCACTGCGCATCATGTCCGTCCTCCTCAATCTGTTTTTCTGTTTTCTCAATTTTGATAAACCGGCAGGGCCCTCCGCCCGACGGTGCGAAGGCGATATCCACGCCCAGCCGCCACACGGCGGCCAATTGGCCCCCCGCGTAAATCGCGGGCAGGCGGTCCCGCTCCTCCAGGGAGATGTGTTTGTCCAGGCACAGCCGCTTCACGCTCCGGCTCCCCCGGCTCCCCGGCAGGGTCAGGCGTTCCCCCGGCACGCAGGGGCTTGCGGTAACCGTCGGGCTCTGTCCCGGCCGTCCCCGCCAGAAAAAGGCGATTCCGTCTCCCTCTCCCGGCCCGTCCAGCAGGGTCAGGGTGTAGTCCCCCCACCGGAGGGGCCGTCCCGGGACCAGCTGGACCTCCGTCAGGGCCTGGGGCCGGGTCTCCAGGATCAGCCACCGGCGGCAATAGCGGGCGGTGACGTTATGGGGCAGACTCAGCCGCCCCTCTTTTCCCCAGGCCGTGCGGCGGGCCAGGTCCATAATGGCGTCCAGATGGACCGCCCCCACGTCCCTCCGCCCCACGCCCAGCAGGTCGAACAGCCGCAGCAGCATCCGGGGCCGGACCGCCGCCGGGGCCTCCGCCAGCGCGTCCATGGACAGGGTGACCCGGTCCTTTTGAACCTCCACATGGGCCATGCGGGCGGCGGCGTCTTCCTCCAGGGAGCGGTCCACTCCCCGGAGCCGGCCGGCCGTTTGGCCGATGTGCTCCGCCGCACGGGGATTCAGCTTCTTTAAAAGGGGCATGACCTGAAGTCGCAGGAGGTTCCGGGCGGCGGCCTCCGGGTCCGCGTTGGTCTCGTCCTCGATGTGGGGAATGCTCCATTGAACGGCGTAAGACTCCAGCTCCGTCCGGGTCACGCCCAGCAGGGGGCGGCAGAGCCCGTCCCGCTCCCAGTCCATGCCCGTCAGGCCCGTGAGCCCCGTCCCGCGAATCAGGTTCAGCAGGATGGTTTCCGCGTTGTCGTCGGCGTGGTGGGCGGTGTAAAGGCGTTCACACTCCCGCTCCGCCGCCGCGCGGCGCAGGAAGGCGTAGCGCAGATTCCGGGCGTCCTCCTCCAGGGAGAGCCCCTCCCGCTTGGCGTGCTCTCGGACGTCCCCCCGGCCTGTCACCAGGGGGATGCCCCAGGCTTGGCAGGTCTCCCGGACGAAGTCCTCGTCCCGGTCCGCCGCTTCGCCCCGGAGGCAGTGGTTGAAGTGGGCGGCGGTCAATTGCGCGTCTTTCTCCCGGCGCCACACGTTCAGCATGTGCAGGAGGCACATGGAGTCCAGCCCCCCGGAGACGGCGCAGAGGACCCGTTCCCCCCGCCGGGGCAGGACCGCATAGGGGGCCCGCTCCAGCAGTTCAGTCCTCGTCGTCATAGCGCTTGTCCAGCGTGGAGAACTGGGTGTACTCCGGCATCCAGCGAAGCTCCACCTTGCCGGTCTCCCCGTGGCGGTTTTTCGCTACGATGCACTCGGCGATGTTGTGCTTTTCCGAGTCCTCGTTATAGTAATCGTCCCGGTAAAGGAACATGACGATGTCCGCGTCCTGCTCGATGGCGCCGGATTCCCGGAGGTCCGAAAGCATGGGCCGTTTGTCGTCCCGCTTCTCGTTGGCGCGGCTGAGCTGGCTTAAACAGATGACCGGGACATTCAGCTCCTTGGCCATGATTTTCAGCATCCGGGACATGTCGGACACCACCTGCTGGCGGTTCTCGCCGCCCCGGCCGCTCCCCCCGGCGGAGGTCATCAGCTGGAGGTAGTCCACCACCACCAGGGCCAGGCCGTCCAGGCGGCGGCACTTGGCGTTCATGTCCGCCACGGACAGCAGGGGGTTGTCGTCGATGCGGACGTCCAGCCGGTTCAGCACCGTGGCGGCCCCGGCAATTTTCTCCCAGTCCGTCTCCCGGAGGAGGCCGGTGCGCAGGCGGTTGTTCTCCACCAGGGCCTCGGAGGAGAGAAGCCGCATGGCCAGCTGCTCCCGGGACATCTCCAGGGAGAACACCGCCACGGTCTTCCCCCCCTTGGCCACGTTCAGCGCCACGTTCAGCGCCAGGGAGGTCTTGCCCATGCCGGGCCGGGCCGCCAGGAGGATCAGGTCCGACTTGTTCAGCCCGGTGATCTTCTGGTCGATGGCCGACAAGCCCGTGGAGAGGCCGGGGAGGTGGTTCTCGTGCTCGCTCATCTCGCTGAGGCGGTCCAGCACGTCGGGGAGGACCTGCCGCAGGGGAACCATCTCCTGGGCGCTCTGGCCCCGGCGGATGGCGTAGATCTTCTGCTCCGAGGCCTCCAGAATCTCCGCCGCCTCGCCCATGCCCTCCTGGACCAGGGCGGTGATTTCCCCCGCCGCCTGGGCGACGGAGCGGAGCAGGGCCTTGTCCCGGACGATGGCGGCGTACTCCAGCACGTTGGCGCTGGTGGGGGTGATCTCCATCAGCTGGGCCAGGTAGGACCGGGTGTTGTCGTCGGTCAGTCCGGCCTTCTGCATCTCCCCGAAGACGGTGATGCCGTCGATGGGCCGGGCGTAGGAGAACATGGTGTAAATGGTCTCAAAAATCTCCCGGTTCTGCCGGAGGTAGAAGTCCCCGGGCCGGAGCCGGTCCATCACGTACTTCACGCAGTCCGGGTCGATGAGCATGGACCCCAGGACCGCCTGCTCTCCCTCCAGGCTGTGGGGCATTTGGCGCAGGAGCAGGTCTTCGTTTGCCATGGCGAACCGCCTCCCTTCTCAAAGCCGACTGGCCTTATTTTTCCTCAAATACGGATACGTAGACGGTGGCGACCACCTCAAAGCCCAGCCGGGCCTTGACCTCATAGCTGCCGAAGGCCTTGATGGGCTCTTCCAGCGCCAGCTTCTGTTTGGGGATGTCGATGCCGAACTGCTTCTGGAGCCCTTCGGAGATTTCTTTCGTGGTGACGGCGCCGAAGAGCTTGCCCCCCGCTCCCGCCCGGGCGGTGAGCTTCACCATGCACTCCTTGAGCTTTTCGGCGGTCTCCTCCGCCAGGGCCTTCTGGCGGGCCTCCTCGGCCTTTTTGGCTTTTTCCTTCAGGTTCATGGTGTTGATGGCATCCGCCGTGGCGGGCACGGCCATCTTCCGGGGCAGGAGGAAGTTCCGGGCGTAGCCCTCGGAGACCTCCACCATCTGGCCCTTCTTGCCCTGGCCCTTCACGTCCTGCTGTAAAATTACTTTCATTGGTCCTTCTCCTTATTTTTCAAAATACGCGTCGATGGCGTGAGTCAGTTTCTCCCGCACATCCAGGATGTCCCCGTTCTCAATGCGTCCCCCGGCGGTGGCGGAGTTGCCGCCGCCGCCCAGGGCCTCCAGGATGACCTGGACGTTGATCTCCCCCAGGGACCGCCCGCTCATCTGGATGGCCGAGCCGCTGCGGTACACCACGAAGGACGCTTTGACTCCCTTTAGGGTCAAAAGCTCGTCCGCCGCCTGGGCGGCGGCCACCCGGTCCACGCCGTCCTGGCCCACCACGGCCAGGGCCACGTCCGGCCGGTACAGCTCCGCCTGGCGGATGACGTCGTACTTGGACACCATGCCCTCCAGGTTTCCCTGGAAGAGGCGCTGGACGTCCGCCGTGTCGGCCCCCGCCCGGCGGAGGAAGGCCGCCGCCTCGAAGGTCCGGCCCCCGGTGCGGAGGACAAAGTGCTTCGTGTCCAGCACGATGCCGGCCAGCAAAGCCTCCGCCTCCTCCCGCAGGAGGCTGGACGGCTCGATGAGGTATTGCAGCAGCTCCGTCACCAGCTCCGACGCCGAGGAGGCGTAGGGCTCGTGGAAGCTGAAGGCGGCGTTTTCAATATAGCTGGCGGCCCGGCGGTGGTGGTCGATGACCGCCACCCGGCTGCTGGACTCCAGGATCTGAGGGCTCTCCACCAGGTCCGGCCGGTTGGTGTCCACCACCACCAGCAGCGTCCCCGGCCGCATCTTCACGAAGGCCTCCGCCGGGTTCACGAACACGTCCTCGTACTCCGGCAGCGCCCGCAGCATGGACAGCACGGACTGGGCGGCGTTCCGCTCCTGGTCGATGACGATTTGGGCCCGCCGCCCCAGCTTCCGGGCGGCGCAGCACACGCCCGCGGCGGCGCCCACGGCGTCCATGTCGGCGTAGCTGTGGCCCATGACGTAGATGTCCGCGGAGTCCGCCAGCAGCTCGCCCAGGGCGTTGGCCATGACACGGGACTTGACCTTGGTGCGCTTCTCCGTGGTTTTGGCCCGGCCTCCGTAGAAGGCGAAGTCCGTCCTGCCCCGGACCACCGCCTGGTCCCCGCCCCGGCTCAGGGCCATCTCCAGGGAGAGGGCGGCGTTCTTGTGGAGCGCCGGGATGCTGTCCGCCTCCCGGCCCAGGCCGATGGAGAGGGTGGGGTGGCCGCCCTCGCCCACCTTGATGTCCCGCATGGCGTCCAGGACGGAGAATTTCTCCTCCACGAAGTGGCTGTAGTACCGCTCCTCGAAGAGGAAGAGGTAGTGGTCCCGCTCCGTCTTGATGAGCAGTCCGTTGCCCACGGCGGCCCAGCTGCTGAGCTTTTCGTCGATTTGGGCCAGGACGGCGCTGCGCTGGGTGTCGGCGCAGGCGTTCATCAGGTCCTCGTAGTTATCTACCATCACGATGCCCACCACCAGCCGGGTGGCGTCGTAATCCTCTCGGAGGCGGTCCATCTCCGTGGTGTCCACCCAGTAGGTGGTGGCCACCAGGTTCTGTTCTCCGCTGCGGCCCTTGGCCCGGACCAGGCTGCCGTAGACCCGGAATTGCCGGTTGTTCATGCGGACCCGCTCGGGGCACTCCTGCCGCCCCTCCAGCAGCCACTGGACGGGGAACTCCGGGGCGGCGTCCTCCACCTTCATTTCAAAGAGGTGCTCCCGGACCCCGGCCAGCTGGAGGAAGTTCTCGTTGCTCCAGATCACCTCCCCGGTGTCGGGGCGGAAGACCATAATGGGCAGGGGGGAGTTGATGAGGGTGGATTTGCTGGCCGTGTCCACGTTTCCGGTGACGTTGTCGATATACTGCAAGACGCTCTGGCGGCGCTTTTTGTTGCTGCGGACGAAGTAGGCGTACAGCGCCACGGTGGCCACCCCCTCCGCCAGGGCCAGGGGCGGGCTGACGGTGACGGCGGCCAGGGTGAAGGCCAGGAGGCAGAGGAAATAAAATTGTAAATTGGGCTCCAGCAGGCGGGAGAGTTTTTTATTGTTCATGGCGCGCTCCTTGATTCCTTGATGAAGAAGTGGGCATACCAACAGATTCTATTAGTATAGCAGTTCTGGGCGGAAAACACAAGTCTTGAACCTGGGCAATTTTCCCCTTGACATTTCCCCGATTTTCCTGTAAACTAAGCAACGTTGTAAAGCGGCACGACTTTACACGGCGGAGGGGGGGCGTTTTCCGTGATGAAGAACCAGACCTATCGCATGACGATGCTCTACGACTTTTACGGGGAGCTCCTGACCGAGCGGCAAAAGGAGTTTTTCGACCTCTATTATAATGAGGACCTCTCCCTGGCCGAGATTGCCGAGAACGCGGGCATCTCCCGCCAGGGCGTCCGGGACGTCATCGTCCGGGCCGAGGCCGCCATGCAGGAGGTGGAGGACAAAACCGGCATCATCAAGCGCTTCCTGACCCGGAGCGCCCATGTGGACGCCATCGCCGCCGCCGCCGAGGAGATATCAACTTTGAACTACCGCTATTACGAGGACCGGCGCTTGACGGAGCTGGCGGACGCCATCCGCCGGGAAGCCGCCGCCTTAAAGGAATGAGCTTATGGCATTTGAAGGATTGACCGAAAAACTGAACGCCGCCTTTAAGCGCCTCCGGGGCAAGGGCCGCCTGACGGAAAACGACGTCCGGGAGGCCATGCGGGAGGTCCGCCTGGCCCTTCTGGAGGCCGACGTCAGCTATAAGGTGGTCAAGGAGTTCGTGGCTTCCGTTACCGAGCGGGCCGTGGGCTCCGACGTGCTGGAGAGCCTCACCCCCGCCCAGCAGGTGGTGAAGATCGTCAACGAGGAGCTGACGAACCTCATGGGCGGGGCCAACGCCCGGATCACCATGGCGAACTCCGGTCCCACGGTGGTCATGATGGTGGGCCTCCAGGGCGCGGGCAAGACCACCACCACCGCCAAGCTGGGCGGATTGATGCGGAAGCAGTACCAGAAGCGGCCGCTGCTGGCCGCCTGTGACGTGTACCGCCCCGCCGCCATCGAACAGTTAAAGGTCGTGGGCGGGCAGATGGACCTCCCGGTCTTTGAGGAGGGCCAGGGAGACCCGGTGAAGATTGCCGAGAACGCCATCCGCCACGCCCGGGACCACGGCAGCGACATGGTCTTTCTGGACACCGCCGGACGGCTCCACGTAGACGAGAATTTGATGGACGAGCTGAAACGGATGAAGGCCGCCGTCCATCCCAACGAGATCTTACTGGTTGTGGACGCCATGACGGGCCAGGACGCGGTGAATGCCGCCGCGGCCTTTGACGAGGCCCTGGGCATCGACGGCGTCATCCTCACCAAGCTGGACGGCGACGCCCGGGGCGGCGCGGCGTTGTCCATCCGGGCGGCCACGGGGAAGCCCATCAAGTTCGCGGGCACCGGGGAAAAGCTGGACATGATCGAGCCCTTCCATCCGGACCGCATGGCCTCCCGCATTTTGGGCATGGGCGACATGCTCTCCTTCATCGAGAAGGCGGAACAGGCTTATGACGAAAAACAGGCCGCCAAGATCGAGGAGAAGCTGCGGAAAAACCGCTTCACCCTTCAGGACTACTACGACCAGCTTCAGCAGCTCAAGAACATGGGCGACCTGAGCCAGCTCCTGGGCATGATGCCGGGAGCCTTAGGCAAGCAGATGCAGGGCGCGTCCATCGACGAGAAGGCCATGGCCCGGACCGAGGCCATCATCCTTTCCATGACCCCCCTGGAGCGGGAGAACCCCCAGGTGCTGAACGCCAGCCGGAAAAAGCGCATTGCCGCCGGCTGCGGCCTGGAGGTAGTGGACGTAAACCGGCTTTTGAAGCAGTTCGACATGATGCGGGAGCTGACGAAGCAGATGACCAAGGGCGGGCGGATGCCCGGCCTGGGAGCCCTGGGCGGCATGGGGGGAAAGGCCCCCTCCCGGCTTCACGGCTTCGGCCGGAAGAAGCGGTTTCGCTGAGCTATAAGTGCGGAGCATTCACAGAGCTGAAATGCGGCATTTATAATAAATCAATTGATTTCAAAAAATTTGGAGGTACAACAACATGGTCAAGATCAGACTGCGCCGCATGGGCGCGAAGAAGGCTCCCTTCTACCGGGTCGTGGTGGCGGACTCCCGCTTCCCCCGTGACGGCCGCTTCATTGAGGAGATCGGTACGTACAACCCCTGCGTTTCCCCCGCGGAGATCAAGATTGACGCGGAGCGGGCCCAAGCCTGGATCAAGTCCGGCGCCCAGCCCACCGACACCGTCCGGGCTCTGCTGAAAAAAGTGGACGTCCTCTGATCCGGAGGGCGGCGCATGAAGGACTTGCTGCTCTATATCGCCCGGAACCTGGTGGACGACCCGGACGCGGTCACCGTCACGGAGACCGCCTCCGGCGATCAGGAGCTGACCCTGGAGCTGCGCGTCGCCCCCGACGACATGGGCAAAGTCATCGGGCGGCAGGGCCGCATCGCCAAGGAGATCCGCACCGTGGTCCGCTCCCGCGCCCAGCGGGAGGGACTTAAGGTCTCCGTCGATATCATGGATTGAAAAAGACCGGCGTGGAATTTCCACGCCGGTCTTTCCTCTTTGTTCAGGCCAGGATATCCGCCGCCAGGGCGTCCGCCAGGGCCTCCAGCGCCTCCCGCTGGGACTCCTTCACGGAGGACTTCAGGCTGACGGTTCCCTCCAGAATGGTCATGTCCTTCATGGCTCCCAGCAGCTCCGTCATCTGCTTGCCGGACACGGGAGCCCAGGTGCCGTTTTCAATGAGGCCCACCGTGCGGCTGCGCAGGCCGTGGGACTTCAGGTCCCGGAGGAAGTTGTCCATGGGGGTGTAGATCTCCCCGTTGTACGTGGCGGAGGCGAAGACCAGGTGGCTGCACCGGAAGGCCTCGGCCACCAGGTCGGACACATGGGTGTGGGACACGTCGTAGAGCCGCACGTCCCGCACGCCCTTGTCCGCCAGACGGGCGGCCAGGATCTCGGCGGCGTTTTCCGTGTTGCCGTAGATGGAGCCGCAGAAGATGGCGGCGGTTTTGTCCTCGGGGGTGTAGCTGCTCCAGCGCTGGTATTTCTCCACGAACCAAGCCGCATCCTTCCGCCAGATGGGGCCATGGAGGGGGCAGAGGTACTGGATCTCCAGCCCCGCCGCCTTTTTCAGCAGGGTCTGGACCTGGGCGCCGTACTTGCCCACGATGTTGGTGTAATACCGCCGGGCGTCGGGGAGCCAGTCGGCCTCAAAATTCACCTCGTCGGCGAAGATGTTCCCGTTCAGCGCGCCGAAGGTGCCGAAGGCGTCGGCGGAGAAGAGGACCTTCTCTGTGGCGTCGTAGGTGACCATGACCTCCGGCCAGTGGACCATGGGGGCCAAGACGAAGGTGAGGGTGTGCCGCCCGGTGGAGAGGGTATCCCCCTCCTTCACGGTGATGCAGCGGTCCGTGACGTCGGCGTTGAAGAACTGGCCGATCATGGAGATGGCTTTCGCGCTGGCCACCACCTGGGCCTTGGGGTGGGTGCGGAGCACCGCCCCCAGGGTGGAGCAGTGGTCCGGCTCCATATGGTTGACGATGATATAGTCCAGGGGACGGCCCTGGAGGGCATGTTCCAGGTTCTCGTAGAAATGCGCTCCCACGGCGCTGTCCGCCGTGTCCAGCAGGACGGTCTTCTCGTCCAGAACCAGATAGGCGTTGTAGCTGACGCCCCGGGGGACGGGGAACACGTTCTCGAACAGGCTGAGCCGCCGGTCGGACCCGCCGATGAGCAGGATGTCGGATGTAATATTGCGCACGTTATGCATAACGCTTGTCCTCCTTCTTATAGGTTATCGCTTTTGCAAGGTTAATCTACCCCAAATTTCCCGGTTTGTCAAGGGTTTGACAGGGATAAGAAAGGCGCGCCCCAGGGCGCGCCTTTGTGCGTTATTCCAAAAACCGGGCCGGATCCCGCAGGGTCTCCGCCGTCTCCGCCGGGATGGTGACGGTGAAGGTCAGCAGGTCTCCCAGGTCCACGTTCAGCAGGGTGGGCAGGTCCTCCAGAATCTCCATGGTCATTACGTCCTCCGACTCCGAGATGCTGAAGCGCCCCAGATTCTCATACTTCCGGTCCTCCTCTTTTTGTCCCGCCTTCAGAGTCTCCTGCTGGCAGTAGACGTAGCTGCAGGCCGGGTCGCCGGGGTCCTCGGCCATGCGGGTCTCCTGATGGCTGTCGGTGCTGAGGAGGTCGTCCAGGGCTTCGACCTGTTCCGGATCCGTGACGGTCCCCAGCTCCTGGCCCTCGGCGTCCAGGACCTTCCAGTAGTGGTCCTTCCCGTTCTCGTCCCGGCTGTCCCAGGCGGTCCAGACTTTATCCCAGGTGTCCTCAAAGTCCTCGGCGGCCTCCTCCATGGAGTCCGCCAGGTCCCTCTGGAATTCCTCGTCCCTGGGGGAGGTAATCACAATGGCGGGCATACAGCCGGACAGCAGCGCCACCGACAGGACCAGGGCGCACAGTATCGCAAATCGTTTCATCATGTACTCCTTCAATCAAATCAGCAGGTTAAATAAGCCCAAGGTAATGGCGGTGGTAATGGCCGCCGCGATGACCAGCCCCAGGAAGATGGCGGGCAGCGCGTGCCGCATCCGGATGTCCAGCACGGAGGCCACCAGCGCCCCGGTCCAGGCCCCGGTCCCCGGCAGGGGAATGCCCACCAGAATCACCAGCCCCGCCAGGCGATACTTCCGTACCAGCCGCCCCTTGAGGTGGGCCCGGCGCTCCAGCCAAGCGATCTTGGGCCCGAAGAACCGGGTCCCCCGGAGCCAGTTCGCCGCCCGCCGCCCCAGCACGATGATGAAGGGGGCGGGGACCAGGTTTCCGGCGACGGCGGCAATGCAGGCCAGGGCCGGGGGCAGCCCCGCGGCGACGCCCGCCGGGATGGCCCCCCGGAGCTCAATCACCGGGACCATGGCCACCAGGAAGGTCATCAGCAGCTCGCCGGACATGGTTTCTAAAAAGCTCTCTGAGAACAGCATAGGGTTCCTCCATAATGGTTGGCATTATGGAATCTAGTTTACTCCAGGTTCAGGTGCTTTTTCAAGAAGAATGTGGTGACGGCGTAAAAAATTGCGCCGTAGACCACCACGCACCCAATGGCCATCAGCAGCCCCACGTGGATCGCCACGGTGGCGGATTGGATGTCCAGATGGAAGGGGAAGGGAATGTGCAGCCGGTCCAGGGTGATAAACAGCAGGGAGCCCAGGAATTGCAGGGCGAACTGGAAGCCGAAGAACCAGGCCACGGACCAGACCATCTTGTGATTGGCCCGGCTGTGCCCCGCCGCCAGGGCGGCGTAAAACTGGAGGGCGAAAGCCGCCATGGCCAGGAACATCAAAACGGCGAACTCCACAAGGTACGCGGTGCCGTTGAGAGTCTCGCTGATTTTCAGCTTTTGGAGACCCTCGAAGAACCAGCGCAGGATGTCGAAGAACTCCCGCAGGAAGCCTCCCTGGTAGGCCACAATCAGGCTCGCCGCGATGATGGCCAGGATCGTGGCGGCAAACCAGACCACGGAAACGATGAGTTTCGACCAGATGTGCTGGTGGACGGACACGGGCAGGGTGAACATCAGATAGCCCTCGTCCTGCAGGAGGTTCTTGTAGAACCGCTGGATCATCAGCACAAAGGACAGCAGGAGGACCCCAAAAATGGTGAGGCCGAAGGCCGTGACAATCAAAACGCCCAGGATCCTTAAAACGTCGGACCGCCCGTCCAGCATCCCCCGGCCCGCCAGGTTGGAGCCCAGGGCGGTGACCAGCAGGATGAGATACATGGGCAGCATGATCCGCCCCGTGGCGCGGAATTCGTGCTTCAATAATTTCCTCAGCATTTGAACACCTCCCGGAACAGCGCGTCCACGCTCATGCCCTTCTCCTCCCGGATATCGTCCACGGTGGACTGGAGGGCCACGCGGCCCTGGCTGATGAAAACGACCTCGTCCAGCACCTTCTCCACGTCGGAGATCAGGTGGGTGGAAATCACCACCGCCGCCTCCGGGTTGTAGTTCCCGATGATGGTGGAGAGAATATAGTCCCGAGTGGCGGGATCCACGCCGCCGATAGGCTCATCCAGCAGGTAGAGCTTCGCCGCCCGGCTCATGACCATGATAAGCTGGACCTTTTCTCTCGTGCCCTTGGACATCTGCTTCACGGCCTGGGCGGGCCGGATGCCCAGGTGGTCCAGCATCTCCTCCGCCGCATCCCGGCGGAAGTCGTGGTAGAAATCCCCATAGAAGTCCAGCAGCTGCCGGGCCGTCATCCAGGTGGGAATGGCCGTCCGCTCCGGTAGGTAGCTCACCAGAGCGTGGCTCTCCCTCCCCGGCGCGCCGCCGCACACGGCGATGTAGCCCCCGTCCGGGGTCAGCAGGCCGTTGGCCAATTTAATCAGGGTGGTCTTTCCGCTGCCGTTGGGGCCCAGAAGGCCCACGATGCGGCCCGGCTCAATGGTGAGGCTTACCTCATCCAGGGCCGTGGTCCTCCCGAACCGCTTGGTCAGTCCCTTGCATTCAAGCACCGGCATAGTCCGCTTCCTCCTCTCCCAATTCCTTGGAGATCAATTCGATGATCTCCTCCTTCCGGAAGCCCAGCCGGAGCATCGCCTCCAGAAACGTCTTTACATGCCTCTCGGCCAGGCTCCGCTTCGCCGTGTTGATCATCCCGTTGTCCTCCGTCACAAATCTTCCCGCGGTCCGCTGGCTGTACACCAGCCCGTCCCGCTCCAGCTCCGCCAGGGCCCGCTGCATGGTGTTGGGGTTTACCCCGGCCTCCGTGGCCATGTCCCGCACGGAGGGCAATCGCTCCCCCGGGGGGAACGCGCCGGTGACGATGCCCACCTTCACCTGCTGGATCAGCTGGGTATAGATTGGGGCGTCGTTGGAAAACTGCCATTGCATTGTGCGCACCTCCTGTTTGTGTGCCATTGTCTTATGCAATTAATACAATAGCACATTTTCAGGAAATGTCAAGGGGTTTCGCAAAAATTTTCTTAAGGGGGCGGCAGTGGACCCCCGCCTTGCAAATTCCGCCGCTTTGTGCTATGATTACCAAGATATAGCAGCCATCCGCTTTCAAAAGGAGGTCCTTATGTCCAAGCTCAATAAGCAAGACCAGAAGCGCGCCCGGCGGCGGGAGAAGAAGAACTTCCGCCAGGCCATGGAGAAGGAGCTGCGGGAGCACAAGAGCTCCTTCATCGTCTTCTATACCCTGCGGCTTTTGGTCATCGTCATCTTTGTACGCCAAATTTTCATCGGCGGCTATGAGTCGGCGTTCTACTGCGCCCTGGCCTATCTGCTTCTCTATGTGCCCAGCTGGATTCAGGTAAAATTCCACATCGAGCTTCCTCCCGCCCTGGAAATCACCGTCCTCTGCTTCATCTACGCGGCGGAGGTCCTGGGAGAGGTCAACGCCTTTTACGTGGTGGTCCCCCATTGGGACACCATGCTTCACACCCTGAACGGCTTCCTGGCCGCCGCCGTGGGCTTCGCCATGGTGGTGCTCCTCAACGACGACGAGCGCCTTACCTTCGACCTGTCCCCGGTGTTCCTGGCTTTGGTAGCCTTCTGCTTCTCCATGACCATCGGCGTCCTCTGGGAGTTCTTTGAGTTCGCCATGGACTGGTTCTTCCACACGGACATGCAGCGGGACACGGTGGTGAACGCCATCTACTCCGCCAGCCTGGACGCGACCCGGTCCAACAAGGTAGTGGCTGTGCCGGGCATTCAGGAGGTCCTGGTCAACGGCCGGGACCTGGGGCTGGGGGGCTATCTGGACATCGGCCTCATCGACACCATGAAGGACCTGTTTGTCAATTTCATCGGGGCGGTGGTCTTCTCCGTCACCGGCTTCTTCTACGCCAAGAGCAAGGGCGAAAAGAAGACGGCGGCCCAGGGCTTCGTCCCCAGCAAGAAGACGGCGGACCGGGATTATCTGAACCAGGCCCGGGAGGAAAACGAAGACAAGACTGAGTCCTGACAGATTCTGTTAAATTTTTGTAACCGGGTTGCTTTTTGGAAATTCGGTGATATGATTACCTTGAATAAATTGAAAGCAAAGGACTTGATACCATGACAAAGATCGACATTATCTCCGGCTTCCTGGGGGCGGGCAAGACCACCCTCATCAAAAAGCTGCTGGCGGAAGCCTATCAGGGGGAAAAGCTGGTGCTCATTGAAAACGAGTTCGGCGAGATCAGCATCGACGGCGGCTTTTTGAAGGAGTCCGGCGTCCAGATCTCCGAGATGTCCTCCGGCTGCATCTGCTGCTCCCTGGTGGGGGACTTCGG
>VSMY01000027.1 GCA_009773995.1 Oscillibacter sp.
GCCCGAATGCGTTCCAGCAAGACGGAGGCAGGTTCGTCAGCGGGGTCTTGGGGGACGAGTTGGCCGCTAATGGCGAGATTAAGGATTTTGGATTTGGCAAGCGAAACCAAAGAAAGTGCTTCGGATTTTTCTGTTTCAACTTTGTCAATTTCTCCGATTATGTGTTGAAGATGTTTAACAATCAACTGTTGCTCACTCATCGGAGGCAAGGGAATAGGAAGAACCTGTAATGATTGCCCAGTCAAATGTTTTATTGTTGTACCAGTATAATACCTTTCGTACTGGGTTGATGTTATGAAGTGCCTGATTACATAGTACAAATACTCTGGTAGGACTTCGATAGCTCTTACTCTGTGTAAAGCTTTCTGATAAAACACCACTTCCTCAGACTGCCAAACAGCACATCGACCAGGCTCACCACCCTCACATATAACCAAGTCGCCATGACGAATGCTGTACCTTTCGAGTTCGTCGTCTTCAAAACGCATATCGAGAACATCGCTCAACTCAAATGTGCCCCAGCGAACATTGACGTTTCGGAGATAGGGTCTAAGCGAGCCTTTATTTTTGGCTACATCCAACATCTTTCCTAAAGCCATGTCAGCAATAGAACTTAGTCTCACCCATACCCAACCCTCTGGCAGGTCAAATGGTATCTCTTCCTCAATACATTTCACGCTGCCGTTGGCGAACTTCTCATAATGTAAATTACAGGAAAAATTTTGACCAATAATGCAACCGATCTTTACTGCATTTACAAAGAAACATGACGTACAATTCCCATATGTAACGGGACCGTTATCCTAACAAATCAATCCCCAAGATTTGCATCGCCTATCCAAAGAATAACCACTCGCTCAAAATGTGGCAAACTGCTTCCGCATTTCCTCGTCTGACAGTTTTCCCTGCTCCGCCAAGTCCAGCACCTTCTGGGCCTGTGATAAAGTGGCGTTCCACTCATCCCTGCTGATTTTTCCCCTCTGTTTTCTTGCCTTTAAACGGTTGTAGACCTTCCGGTATTCCATACCCGCTGGACTCAACCCTGTGGGATGATTCGCTTTTCTATGCGCGCCGACCTTGCGGCAGGTGCGCTCCGTCTCACCCGGTGCGATGTTATTGCAGTAGCAAGTGTTGTACCCGGCGGTCAGCAGAAAATAGCGTCCGCAGTTGTGACAGCGGCGGGGCGCGTTGCCTACCATCAGCCCCCGGTAGAAATCCGTATAGAGAAAGTGGGAGAGATGACGAAACTCCACCTTTTCTGCCAGGAGAACTTTTCCTGCCTCTGTAGGATCTGCTGTTGGGACAAAGCAGAGCTGTGCGGGAAAGCTCTGGCTGAATTCCTGCTCCGGGAAAAACAGTCCCCCTGCGGCTGCCATGTCGGTAAAGTAAGCGGTGTAAGCTCCCGCATATGCGTCGGTATTGCGTCGGGGGAGGGGCTCAAAGTAGAGCTCCAGCATCCCATCCAGTTGTCCCCTGATGTTCCGCAGGCTCTCTGAAAAGTATTCCAGTCCAGAGAGAAAATCCTCAAACATCCGGTGACCCTCTGAATCGACATCCAGGGTCTCCGACCACTTGGCTGAATCAGACAGAAGGGCGGGGAATAAATTCCGGGCTGTCTCTGTGTCCAGACGCAGGCTCCGATAGACCGGCAAATCGAAAATTAAATCCCAGACAGCGTTGAGCTGTTCCTGTGCGGAACAGGCGGCGCTGTCTGTTTTTTCCTGGAGCAGCGTCCACACGGCAGACATAAAGCCGTTAACCCGCTGGTCGATCTCCGTCAGTATCTCGCCGTCCAGGTTTAGAACATCCGTTGTGAGCTGCCCCAGTGGGAAAGCTGCTCCATCCAGAAACACAGTGTCTTTGGTAAAGAAAACCGAGAATCGGTCAAAGGTGTTCTCTGCCATGCTGTCCCTCCTGTATCCGATAGACTTTTGGCGTTTCCCCATCCTGGGCCAAATCTATTGTATGGCTGTTGATTTTGTGTTACCCTCATCATATCAGAGCAACAAACAGAAGTCAATCAGGTATAAAGGAGGATGTAACATGAAAGAGTCAGTCTACAAAAGCTATGACGAGCTGCCGCTGTTTCTGAACGCGGAGATAGTGGCAAGGGTGCTGGGCGTCTCGCCGTCCAGCGGGTACGAGTTGATGCACGAACAGGGCTTCCCGGCACTGCGCATCGGCAGCCGCATCGTGATCCCCAAGGAGGCGTTCATCCGTTGGGTGGAGGAACACACGGGAGGTACGGCGTGAAGAAATACGATCTCTATTCCAAGCGCGACCCAGCCAAGAATTTTTCTCCTCTGCCCAATGAGGTGTTCTATCTGGACCTGTCCTACGGCGCCATCGCAATCTACGGTTACCTGATGCACATCGAGGACAGGAAGACCTTCCAGTCCTACGCCAGCTACAGCACCATCGGCAGAGCGGTGAAGATGAGCGCCAACACCGTGCGAAAGTACGTGCTGGAGCTGGAGGACAAGCACCTTATCCGCACGGAGTCCACCACCGTCGTCACGAGGGACGGGCGCAAGCGCAACGGTACACTGCGCTACCACATCCGCCCCATCCGTGAAGCGGTGGATCACTACCACGAGCGGCAGCTCTGTCAGCTGGAGCTGGCCGTAGAACGGCAGAAAGCACAGGCACGATTGTCGCGGCTGTGCGCGGCTCAGGAGCCGCCCCTGTCGGCTGGGCATCCTACAACACCCCCAACAGTGGAACGCGGCGTGTCGGGGCTGTGCGGCCCGGTGTGCAAAGTGGGTGGCCTCAGCGATTTTCAAAACGGTCAGGTGAACCGGGGGGTCGAAAAAAGTGCAGGATAAAGGCGTGGCGCCTTACGCCGCCACGCCGGGTCACCCCGGCCCGCAATGCGGGCCGGGAGGCGGGAAAACCGAGGGTTAAAGCCGTTTGCGGTACATTTTACGAGGAACTGTGCAAAGTGGAGAATGGCATTACTTTTCCCAGTATGGCGCTGGATTTGGCATTGGATACAGGCAAAGGCTTAGAGCCGCAAGGGAAATCCAGGCATTACAGGTGGCAAATGCCCCGAAAAATACGATTTTGGAGGATAACATCATGGCAGAAGAAAAAGTGAGATTTCAGATGAGGATCGACCCGGACACAGACCGGAAGATCAAAGCGGCGATGCCGCTGGCACACTGCCGAAGTCAAAACGAGTTCGTAGAAACAGCTCTGCGGTTCTACTGCGACTATCTAAACGCCAGCGACTGCACAGCCGTAGCGCCTATGTACCTGTCCGCTATTCGCGGTGCGGTGCAGGATTCGGAGAACCGCGTCTGTCGTCTGCTCTTCAAGCTGGCGGTGGAACAGGACATGGTGATGAATGTGCTGGCGGCGGGAATGGAGATTCCCGATGAACAGCTCAAGGCGCTCCGGGGACGGTGCGTCCAGAACGTGAAAAAGACAGGCGGAAGCGTCACGCTGGACGATGCGGTCCGCTATCAGAACGGCGGACTGTGAAAAAAGTAGTAGCTATATTCCGCAAAGTGTGGTATGTGTTTGTGTTGCAAAGGAGGCGGTAGATATGAGAACGATTCTGGAAGACCTCTACTACGGCAACATCACACCCAATGAGCAGCAGATGACGCCTGGCTCAGAGCTGAAGCGGGCAGTGGACCGTGTCGCCAAATATGAAAATCAGCTCATGGAACAGCTGAAGGAAACCGAGCAGGAGACTCTTACAAAACTCATTCGATCACAGCATGAGATCAACAGTATCACAGCAACCGAGAATTTCATCCTGGGTTTCCGATTGGGCGTCAGGCTGATGGCCGAGTGCATGGATGAAAACGACGGTGATATTCGGACAGGAGGTGAGTAACCAATGTCAAAGCGCAGACCGTCCGGTGACGGCATGGTGCGTAAGCGTGATGACGGTCGGTGGGAGGGCCGCATTGTGGTGGGCCACAAGGAGAACGGCGAGTCCATCTTCCGGTATGTCTCCGCCAAGAGTCAGAAGGCGCTGATGAAAAAGCTGCACCAGAGCATCGAGGCGTACCGGGACGTCAACCTCAGCGAGGACAGCCGGATGCCGCTGGGGGATTGGCTGGATCGCTGGCTGGAGGAGTACGTCTCGCCCGCTGTGCGGGAGTCCACCCTGCGGGGCTACCGGCAGTACATCGAGTGCTACATCAAGCCCCGCTTGGGAGACAAGCCGGTCTGCAAGGTCACCGCCGCCGATGTGCAGGCCCTGTATCGGGAGGTGCAGAGGAACGGGCGCAAGACCGAACACCCCGAGTACGGATACGCCCTCTCCGGTTCCACCATTCGCAGCCTCCACGGTGTGTTCCACCAGGCCATGGACGTAGCGGTACAGGAACGGCTCACGGCGAGGAATCCCACAGAGGACGTCACCCTCCCCAAAAAGAAGAGCGCCGCCAAGCAGATACTCAACGATGAACAGCTGGAACGGTTCATGGAGGAGATCAAAAAGGACCCGGTCTGGCACGACTTCTTCTACACAGAGCTGACCACCGGGATGCGACGGGGTGAGATCTGCGGTCTGATGTGGTCCGACTTCGACGGGAAGAAGGGGACGCTGACGGTGCGCCGGACGCTCCACCAGCGCAAGGGCGGCGGACTGACCACCGGCGAGACCAAGACAGGAAAGGGTCGGCGCACCATCACCCTGCCGCCCAGCACGGCCCAGCTGCTGCGGGAACGGCAGAAGTACTCCTGCTCCCAGTGGATCTTTCCAAATCCCCTCCGCCCGGAGAGTCCGGTCAGCCCTGGCAGCGCCTACAATCACATGAAGACTCTGCTGAAGAATGCCGGCCTGCCTCGTATCCGGTTTCACGATCTGCGACACACCTTCGCCACTCACGCCCTGACCAGCGGGGTAGATGCCAAGACCCTCTCCGGCATCCTGGGTCACACCAAGGCGTCCTTCACCCTGGACACCTACACCCACGTCACCGGAGACATGCACCGCCGGGCGGCGGAGATCGTGGGTGGCTTTATGAACGACATTATGGTAAGGGGGTGAGAGTATGGCGAAGAAGAGAAAGAAGGGCGAGGGCACCATCCGCCTGCGGAAGGACGGACGCTGGGAGGGCCGGGTGGTTATTGGATACGACGACGGCGGCAATCCCAAGACAAAGAATGTGCTGGCTAAGACCAAGAAAGAGTGCGCCGAGAAGCTGGAACAGCTGAAAAAGGAGCAAGGTGGTTCCGGGCCGGTGAAGGTCAGGTCGGAGATGCGGTTCGGGGACTGGCTGGACTTCTGGTATCAGAGTTACTCCAAGCCGGCCTTGCGGCACACCACCCAGCTGAACTACGAGAATTGGATCTACCTCCATGCCATTCCTGGAGTAGGGGACATCCCGCTGAACAAGCTGTCTCAATCCGACCTCCAGCAGTTCTTCACCGAGATGAAGAAAGGCGGGCGGATCAACAATGTGGAGCGTCATGGGGCGGGAATGGCGGACCGCTCGGTACGCAGCTGCCATGCGGTGTGCCAGATGGCGCTGGATCGGGCGGTGCAGGAGGGGCTCATCCGGGTGAACCCAGCCATCGGCTGTAAGCTGCCGCCCCTGCGGGAGCGAGAGATGAGGATTCTGACCAAGGAGGAAATCCAGCGGTTCCTGATTCAGGCCAAGGCGGAGGGGATGTACGAGCTGTTCCTCCTGGAGCTGACCACGGGGATGCGCCGGGGCGAGCTGCTGGCCCTGCAATGGTCTGACCTGGATTTCAAGACAGACCGGCTCCACATCAGTAAGCAGGTGTACTCCGTCAACGGAAAACTGGAAGTCAATGAGCCCAAGACAAAGGCCGCCGTCCGCACGGTCATCCTGCCTCCCGCCATGGTGGAACTGCTGGCGGAGTATAAGGCACAGGTATTCTCAGAGTGGATGTTCCCCTCCCGCGTCAAGCCGGAGCAGCCTGTGGACCCAGGCTATGTCCGCAAGCGTCTGCAAGTCATTCTGGATCGGGCCGGGTGCAAAAGGGTGAGGTTCCATGATCTCCGCCACACCTTCGCCACCATGTCCCTGGAGAACGGGATGGATGTGAAAACCCTGTCCACCATCATCGGCCATGTCTCGTCTGCCACCACGCTGAACATCTACACCCACGTCACCGATGAGATGCAGAGGAACGCAGCCCGAAACATCGACCAAGGCATCGCCGGGGTGGAGGTACAGGAGCAGGATGAAACGGAGCTGGAGGAAACTGCTCCGCCAGTACAGTTCACCCCCTACCGCCCTCCCCACCGCAGGCCAGGGACGGGCTGCATCAGCCAAATCAATGACCACCTGTGGGAGGGCCGCTACTCACCTAAGTGGATCGACGGCAAAAAGCACGCCCGCAACATCTACGCCCATACCCGTGAGGAGTGCGAGGAGAAGCTGGCGGTGCTGATCGTTCAGATGAAACGGGAACTGGCAGAGTTGAAAGCGGCACAGGCGGCGGGAATGTCCTCCAGATACTGAGGTGCCATAGACAAAGATAGGACAGCGGATCGAGGTGATTTGCTGTCCTTTTCTGAGGCGGAGGCAATTTGTGCAGATGGAGTCTGCATAAATTCTTTTCTTCTTGATAAACGACCGATGCCGTGATATGCTTGGTTTGTTCATTCATTCAGATTTGATGGGGGTGAAGTCGTGGGGGAGCAGCGATTTACAAAACGGGATTGGACCCTTTTCCGCAGTAAAATCGGCAGCTGGCAGGAAGCCTACATGGGCAGGCTATGCGATGAATACATAGAACTGCTGAGCGGCGATGGTAATCCGTCAGAAAAATTCTGGAAGCTGGATAAGCGGATAAGAAGTGACAAAAGAAATCCAGGCGTCCAGCTAGAAATGACCCGGACAAATTTTATCTACAACATCATTGCGCTTATCAACAATGATGTGATCAGCATAGAAGCTCTGGAAGATTTCAGTGATGAACTGAAGGAAACTGTAAAAGCCCTCCTTGAGCGGCAGAACTGGAACTGCTCAGATGAAGAGTAACTTCGGGTAGCAGAGTGTGAGCTGGATTGCTCCTATTGGAACAAAAAATTAAAAGGGAGTTTTATTGGACACCTCCTGCTGTAAGCTGGAAGCACAATGCGAGACACCATGCCAAAAGGAGGATTCTGTATGAAGCAGAAAATTGGTTTTTGGAATGAGATTCAAGGAGATGCCGACAATATCACTTGCTCTAAGGATGAAGCTCCAGTCTCCGCACCGAAAAAGTCCCTGGTGCAGGTTTATTTCCCCAAGCGAGGAATGGATCTGTCCTACTACAACGACCAGTTTGACCTCCAGGTGGGGGATATTGTCTATGTGGACGGCAAGCTGGAGGGCCTGCGGGGGCGTGTGACCGCTGTGAATTACAGCTTTAAGATCAAGCTCTCCGATTATAAGCGGGTGGTCGCTGTGGCGGATACCCACATCTCTGGAGAACTCCACATGGCCGGCTCCCACTTGGTATCCTTTGACCCTCAGACAATCCCCTATGAGAAAATCATCACCTGGTTCAAGGCTCCGGACAAAGAGGATGACGTCTATGTGTCTGGCAGTGATGACCACAGCTTTCGGCTGGACGACCTCAGCGGAATGAAGGTCACCAGCGCCATTGCGGAGCGTGGGCACGACTACTATACAGAGAACCGGGTTGTCTACCTCTGCATTGACCGTGGTCATGGGCGGGGGATCGTGGAAGGAACTTCCCCTTATGAGATCGAGTTTGATTATGGCGGCGGCGAGATCAAAAATCTCACCTGCAGCTGTTATTGCGGCTATCCCTGCAAGCACACTTTTGCCGCCATGCTCCAGCTGCGGGAGACGCTGAAGCTATTGGAAGAGAAGGACGGTTTCGATTGGAATGAGGGCGGTTACGCTGCGGCGATCAGTCAAGGTGCCTTTTTCTCTTTTGCCGTGGACGGAAAAACGACCGGTAGCTTCGTGTTTCGATAGTCTCACACACAGCAAAGGTTGAGGCGCTATATCCAAAGAATAGGACGGCGGGCCAAAGTAACAGCCCGCCGCCCAAAATTTTCTGAAACCCGTCTGTGGTATTTCTGTGGTCAAAAGAAAAATCACCCCAGTTTTTACTGAGGTGATTTCCTTATTGGTGGACCTGAAGGGGATCGAACCCTCGCACCTCCCGGATGCGCACCTTGCGCGCTCCCAGCTGAGCTACAGGCCCAAATCGGCACTTTTTATGCGAAAAAAGTTGCGAATTTTGGATTTCTCAAATATTCGATTTTCAGGGGAAAGTCCAACAAATCGGACAGGAAAACGGGGAACAGAAAATCGGGTCGGATGTGTCTCGCTATGGATGCGAACCGAACGCTCTCCCAACTGAGCTACAGGCCCAAGCATCAAATTTGCGGGGTCACGAGAAAAGCCTTGGAATCCGAAGTTCCAAGGCTTTTCTCTGTCCTGGTGGAGATAAGCGGGATCGAACCGCTGACCTCTTGAATGCCATTCAAGCGCTCTCCCAGCTGAGCTATACCCCCGTGTCAGGTGTTCCGCATCAGAACAGTGATCATCATAGCAAAGCCCATCGGAAATGTCAAGGGGTTTTTTCAGAAATTTTGCTTTTTTTCTCCCGTGGAAAACGGGGCGGGGGAATCCCCCGCCCCATCGGCTCAGCGCATGTTCCCGGCCATGCTGTCCATGGCCTGGTCCACCGCCCTGCCCAGCTTGTGGACGCCCTGGTCCATCTGCTTTTTCACGGTCCGGCGGCTGCTCTGGGGGGCCATCATCCCCGCCACCGCGCCGGCGGCCATGCCGGCGCCGACGCCCAGGAAAAACCCGGTGCTCTTCTTCATTCTTCACTCACTCCTTTTCCGTGCGTCAACAGTTTGCCCGCCGGGGAAGAAAAAATCCGCCGGACCATTTGCCAAAGCCCGCCAAACGCGGTATACTGTGGAAAAGAAGTTTTTGATCCCAGGAGGGAAGCGCTATGACCGCCATCTATCTCATCCGCCACGCCGAGGCGGAGGGCAACCTCTACCGCATCGCCCAGGGCCAGCACGAGAGCGGCCTCACCGACCGGGGCTGGCGGCAGGTGAAGGCCCTGGAGCGCCGCTTCGCGGAAATCCACATCGACGCGGTTTACGCCAGCGACCTCTACCGCACCCGAGCCACCGCCACCGCCATATACAAGCCCAAGAATCTGCCCCTCCACCGCTGCCCGGGCCTCCGGGAAATCTGCGTGGGGGACTGGGAGGGCCGGACCTGGGGGGACATCGCCCGGGCCACGCCCCAGGCCATGGCGGACTTTTCGAGCCGCATGGACCGCTGGTCCATCCCCGGGGCGGAGACCCCGGCCCAGGTGCTGGAACGGGTCCGGCGGACCGTGGAGACCATCGCCCGGGAGAATCCGGGAAAGACCCTGGCCCTCTTTTCCCACGGCTACGCCATCCGCCTCCTGCTGGCGGAGCTCCAGGGAATCTCTCTCCGGGATACCGGGGAGAAGTCCCCCACCGGGGACAACACCGCCGTGTCCCTGCTGGAGTGGGACGGGGAGCGCCTCCGGCCGGTCTTTATGAACGACAACAGCCACCTGAAAACCCCCGAATACCTGGCGGGAGAGAAATCCCCCCGCGCCAAGCGGGCCTATGCCCTGGAGCCGGGGCTGTGGTTCCGCCCCCTGGAGGGCCCGAACGCGGCGGAGCGCCTGGCCGCCGCCTGGGGGCAGGCCGGGGAACAGGGGCCCGTTCCCGCCGCCTCCCTGACCCTGGAGGGACTTCTGGACGAGGAGCCCGCGGGCCTTTTGCACATGGCCCCGGAGACGGGGCGGATTTACCTGGCCTGCATCCGCCCGGATTTCCGGCGGCGGGGCCTGGGGGTCCAGCTTCTGGGCCAGGCGGTCCAGTATACCAGGGCCCAGGGCGGAGAGGAGCTGTCCGCCGCCGTCCCCCCCGGCGGCGCGGGAGAGGCGTACCTCCGGGACTGCGGCTTCATTCCCAGGGAGACGGCGGAGGGCCGGACCCTCTGGCGGAAGTTCATCGGCTTTGACCCCTCGATTTGAGGGACGCGCTAAGACTTTGTAAATTCGAGGCCTGTCCGCCAAATTCCGGCAAAGTTAGCGTTGACAAAACGTGTATGATTCCCTATAGTGGTCTCACAGCTCATGGCTTCGTAAAAGGGAGTAGCTTACGTTTTAAACGTGGCGCGGCTCGTCATCACGATGGTTCGCCATCCGGGCCCGCTGAAAAGCGAGACTTTTATCCCGTGGGACAACTGCCGGTTTTTCGGCGTTGCCCTGGGGGATAGAAGTCTCGCTGAATTTTTGGAAAGCGGTGGATTGTATGGAAATTTGGATCACGGTGCTCTTGTTTCTCTTAGGGCTGCTCCTCATCATCAAGGGCGGCGACTGGTTTTTGGACGGGGCCGTCTGGATTGCGGAGGCCACGGGGGTGCCCCGGTTCATCATCGGGGCCACCATCGTCTCCCTGGCCACCACCCTGCCGGAGCTGACGGTCTCCGTCACCGGCACCCTCCAGGGGGAGGTGGACCTGGCGGTGGGCAACGCCGTGGGCTCCGTCACGGCCAACCTGGGGCTGATTTTGGGCATCTCCCTGGTGTGCATTCCCTCGGCGGTGAAGCGGGCCCAGTTCCAGCTCAAGGCCCTGCTGATGGTCCTGGGGGCGGCGCTGCTGCTGGTCCTCAGCCGGGGCGGCACGCTGCGGGCCCTGCCGGGCCTCACGCTGTTCGCCGTCTTCGCCGTCTATATTTGGAGCAACCTCCGGGACGCCAAGGCGGGCATGGCGGAGGACCGGGAGGCCCATCCCAAGCGCCGCACCATCTCCCGGCGGCAGATGGCGGAAAAGCTGTTCCTCTTCGTCCTGGGCATCACGGCCATCGTCATCGGATCCCAGCTGCTCATCAACTACGGCAGCGAGCTGGCGCTGCTGATGGGGGTTCCCGCCAGCATCATCGGCGTCACCATGGTGGCCATCGGCACGTCGCTGCCCGAGCTGGTGACCACCCTGACGGCCATCGCGAAAAAGGAAGCGTCCATGTCCGTGGGGAACATCATCGGGGCCAACGTCATCGACCTGACCATGATTCTGCCCGTCTGTTCGGCGGTGAGCGGCGGGGCGCTGACCATCGGGGCCCAGACCACGGCGCTGGATATGCCCGCGTGCCTGCTGCTGTGCTGCGTGGCGGTGATTCCGCCCCTGGTGACGGAAAAGTTCTACCGCTGGCAGGGCGTTGTCATGCTGGGGCTCTACGCGGGGTATGTGGCGCTTTTGGTCACCTGAGTCCGCTATACGAGAAAACGCCCGGCGCGGAAATCCTCCGCGCCGGGCGTTCCTTTATTCTTCAGGACTCCCCGTCTTCCTCCAGCAGCCGCAGTCCCGCCAGGTCCGTCACCGGCAGGGAGAACACCACGGCCTGGGCCTTCGTCTGCATGCCCGCCTGGGTCATGACGGCCTTCATGATGGGCTTCCGGGCCGCCTCCTTGGCCAGGATGAAGACAATCTCCTTCTCCGCGGCCAGGGACACCCCCAGGAACTTCCGCGCCAGCTCCGTCCCCGTGCCCTTGGCGTGGATGGTGGTGCCTCCGGCGGCCCCGGCGGACCGGGCGGCGTCCATCACCTGGTCCGTGTGGCCCCGGTTGGCGATGACCACGATGAGCTCGTGGGTGATTTCCTTGTCCATGTCGTCGTCCTCCTCCGCCTGCCATGACAGCAGATAGTCCCTGGCCCTGGCCCCGCCCACGCTGGAAATGGGCACGGCCATCAGGATTCCCCGTCCGGGCACGTCCAGCCACAGCTCCCGGGCCGCCTTCCGCACCAGGCGGGCGGATCGGGGGGCCGCCAGCAGCAGCACGGCCTTTTCCGTGGCCTCCAGCCCCAGGTAGTCCAGCACCTCCGTGGCGGCGGTGCCCCGGCCCAGGGCGGACAGGACCAGCGTGGCCCCCTGGGCCTGGAACCAGGAGGCGAACTCCCCGCCCCGGCTCCGGTCCGTGATGACGATCATGAGAACGGCTCTGTCCATGGGCGGGCCTCCTCTCTCCAAGCGCGTCTGCGCGCAAACTCAATATACAAGGTCGATGATCTCCTCGTCCTCCGCCGCCTGGGCCAGCTGGGCCTTCCGCTTCCACTGGTAGGCAAGCCCTAAGAGCTGTATGGTCAAAAGCGGCGTCATGGCCACCATGGCGACGACGCCGAAGGCGTCCGTGACGATGTTTCCCCCCAGGGCCTCGCAGGCCCCCATGGCGAAGGGCAGGAGAAACGTGGCCGTCATGGGGCCCGAGGCCACGCCGCCGGAGTCAAAGGCGATGGAGGTGAAGATCTTGGGTACGAAGAAGCTGAGGACCACCGCCAGCAGATACCCCGGAACCAGGAAAGCGAAAATGGACACCCCCGTCAGCACCCGGACCATGGCCAGGCCGATGGAGACCGCCACGCCGATGGAGAGGCTGGCGCTCATGGCCCCGCCGGGGATGGCCCCGGAGGTAATCTCCTCCACTTGCTTGTTCAGCACATGGACCGCGGGCTCCGCCTGGACGATGAACCAGCCCATGAGCATTCCTATGGGGGCCAGCAGCCAGTTGAAGGGCAGGGCGGCGATTTGGCGGCCCAAATAGGTGCCCGCCGGGAGGAAGCCCACGTTGACCCCCGTGAGGAACAGCGCCAGGCCGATGTAGGTATAGAGGAGGCCGATGACGATCTTCCAGACCTTCTTCCGCTTCAGCCGCAGGGCGATTACCTGAAACACCCCAAAGAAAGCGGCGATGGGAAACAGGCTCTTGAAGACCTCCACGGCGTACTCCGGGAGGGCGGAGAGGAACAGGCCCCCCAGCTCCCGGCTGTCCGCCGCCTGGGGCATGACGGAGGGGCTGTAGGCCCCGGAGGCGGGAAAGATCATGGCGAGAATCAAAACCGCCAGAATGGGCCCCACGGAGCACAGGGCCACCAGGCCGAAGCTGTCCTGAGCGGCGTTCTCGTCGCTTCGGATGGAGGACACGCCCAGGCCCAGCGCCATGATGAAGGGCACCGTCATGGGCCCGGTGGTGACGCCGCCGGAGTCGAAGGCCACGGCCAGGAAGTCCCCCGGCACGAAGAAGGCCGCCAGGAGGAACACCACGGCGTAGGACCCCACCAGCAGCCACTGGAGGGAAATCTGAAACAGGATGCGCAGCAGGGCCACCACCAGGAACACTCCCACCCCGGCGGCCACGGCCCCGATGAGCGCCGCGTTGGGAATGCCGGGGACCTGGGAGGCCAGCACCTGGAGGTCCGGCTCGGAGATGGTGACCACCACGCCGATCAAAAAGCTGACGGAGACGATGACCCAGACCTTCCGGGAGCTTGCCATATGGGCGCCCACCTGCTCGCCGATGGGGGTCATGGCGGCCTCCGCCCCCAGGGTGAAGAAGCCCATGCCCAGAATCAGCAGCACCGCCCCCGCCAGAAAGGCCAGCAGCGCGTCCACCGGCAGGGGGGCCACAGTGAGGCAGAGGACCAGCACGATGGCCGTGATGGGCAGCACAGAGGCCAGGGCCTCCCGGACCTTCTCGCCCAGGATGGTCTTGGTCCGGCCCATCCGGTCCTTCCAGTGTCCAAGCCTGCCCACGCGCGCCGCCCCCTCGAAAAACAAATTTGGAATATGGCCTATCTTAGCACAAAACCGGCCCCTTCCGCAAGGGAATCCGGCGTTCTTTACAGGAAATTTACACCTTTGGCCTCTTTGGAAAAAGCGGTTGCATTTCCCGGAGAATTCAAGTAGAATGTATGTTTGACAGCACTGTCGGAATATTCCGGCGGCTCCGCCGCCAAACTGCGAGGTAACGCCATGAATCAAAAAGAAGTCAGCGAGCTCCGCCGCCGCTTCCGGCCGGAGAAAAGCGCCGTCAGCCGGGTCTATGGCTGCTATGTCAACGGCTCCAGCCGGGAGATCATCTCCTACCTGGACGAGTCCCTGGGAAACATGCCCCTGGAGGAGGCGGAGAAGTATTTAAGCCTCCTGAAAAAATCCCTCTCCGGCCAGCTGGGGAAGAACCTCATCGACGTGGTCTTCTCCACGGCCCAGGTGATGGACAGCGACGAGCACCGCCTCCTCTCCGCCCTCCGGGAGTCCGGGCTCAAGGACGGGGAAATCCGGGAGACTTTCTACCGGACGGTCATCGACGCCCTGGATATGGGGGACAGCAACTACTTAATTCTCCTGGCCCACGACGCTTACGATGTGCCGCATCGGGGCCGGGACGGGGAGATCGACGCCGACGGATCGGATGAGGTCTTCTCTTACATTCTATGCAGCGTCTGCCCGGTAAAAACCTGCAAGATGGAGCTGGGCTACTTCCCCGGGGAAAACGAGTTCCACAGCTGCGCCGCCGGACAGGTGGTCTCCGGCCCGGAGCTGGGCTTCCTCTTCCCCGCCTTCGACGACCGGGCGGCGAACATCTACAACGCCCTCTTTTATTCCCGGAAGCCGGACCAGATTCACCAGGAGTTTCTGGACGCGGTCTTCCGCACGGAGCCCCCCATGTCCGCCGCCGAGCAGAAGGAGGCCTTCCAGGGGGCCCTCGCCGGGGCGCTGGAGGGCGCGTGCAGCCTGGAGGTGGTCCAGGCGGTCCGCGGGCGGCTGCTGGAGAAGATCGAGGCCCAAAAGGAGGACAAGGAGGCGGAGCCCCTGGCCCTCTCCGCCGGGGAGCTGGGGGGCATCCTCCGGGACTGCGGCGTGCCGGAGGAGAAGGCGGCGGCCTTTCAGGCCCAGTGCGGCCGGGCCTTCGGCGGCGCGGCCCTGAACCCGGAGAACCTCATCGACGCGAAACGCTTCGACGTGAAGACGGAGCAGGCCACGATTTCCCTGGACCCGGCCTACAGCTACCTGGTGGAGACCCGGATCATCGACGGGCGGAAGTATCTCCTTATCCCCGCCGGGGAGGACGTGGAGGTCAACGGCCTTCCCGTGGGACTGGCGGCGGGAGCGCCGGAGAGCGGCGAAAACACCTAAACACGTAAAAACGGCGGGGCCTCAGGAGGCCCCGCCGTTTGTTATTCAATGGCCGCGTCCAGAAGGGAGTCCAGGCTGTCGTCCACCGCTCCGGTGATAAAGTGGTCAAAGAGCCCCTCCATCATTTTTACGTAGTCCTTGGTCCAGCCGTTGTGGCCGCTGACCTGGTGCAGATTCTCTTTCATGGAGACCGCGAATTGGGCCGTGTCAAAGGGCTGGTCCGCCACGCGGTACCATTGGTCCACCGTCATAAAGGAAGCCTTCTCGTGTCCGACATTCGAAATGCTGTTCGGATTAAAGGCTTTGTCAAACTGGATTCCCATCATGGCGAGGTAGGTGCCCGCCGAATCCACCCCCATCTTATGGCACAGTACGCCGGATTCCTGCAGCTCGCTCTGCATTTTTAAAAAGTCCAATGTCGTATTTTTGCCGGCGTATTTCTCCCGGATTTCCGTTTCCAGTTCGTCAAAGCTCTTCCCGTCGTAACCCAGGGTTTTCATCATCGCGTCATGGACCACCTTGGTCGCTTTCTCCCTGGAAGAATAATCCAGAGCGGTTTTCTCCTCATAAGTCCACTCCGTATACGGCCTGCCGTCCAGCTCCACGCCCTCCTTCCAGGCGGCGTTTATGGCGGGGTTGTAAATATGGCGCGTAAACTCTGTATAAAACTGATAGCTGATTTCACCCCACTCCGAAGGCCCGGCGATAAAGTTTCGAATGGCAATCATATTCCCGTCAAAGGCTTTATCGTAGCGGTTCCAGATTTCCGCATAGATTTCGTCCGGGCTCATGCCGGTATAGTCGGCCTGGGCGTCTATTTCCACCAGCTGCTTCAGCTTTGCATGGGTCGCGTTGCTGACGGTAATACCAGAAGAATACGTCCGTTCCGCCAGGGAAAACTCCGGCTCCGTCCGGGGCGGCGGGGCGCTGGGGACGTAGCGGTCCAGGGCTTTCGTTGCCTCCATCACCTGGCCGAAGGTTTTGGACGGCGCAGATGAGGCCGTGGTTTTCCGGTATTCCGGGCGGGCCTGGGGCGCGTGTTCAATTCTCATGACGTTTCATTCCTCCATGTAATCCGATGTTCCGGGCTTCTCTCCGCGGGACCGCCTGTTCCAAGGCGGTTGTGCTTATCATAAAAGCAGCCTCCTTCCGCGTCTGCCGGCAGGATTCTATAGATCCTACTTTACAAATGCGGAAGGAGGCTCCATCCTCACATCATTTTCAAGAAACCATAAATTTTGTGGATTCCGCCAAGAAAACGCCCTCGGTCATGTTCAAAACGCTGGTTTGGACGGACGCGCGTCTGCCGCTCGCCTCCGTCCGAAGGCCCCGGATTCACGCCTGTAAATCAATTTCTCCGCCGCTGGGGGCGGGGGGCAGCTCCTCCGGCAGGGCCATGGCGGCGCTGTCCGCGGCGTACTGCTTCGCCACCAGTTCCATGGAGGGCTGGAAGGCCCCGGCCAGCTTTTGGGCCTGTTCCCGCAGCTCCATGTCCACGGCGGCGATATGCGACTGCATCCGATTGTCCACTTCCGCCTCCCGGAGATAGCCGGATTCCCGAATCCGCCGCATGGCCTGCTTCCGCAAAAGCTCCTGCTTCTGGCGGCGGGCTTCCCGGCTCCGCTTCTCCTGCTGTAATTTTTTCTGCCGGGCCTGGGCGACGCGCTCCCGCTCCAGGTCCCGGTTCTTCTTCCCCGCCCGCTGGACGGCCTTCTGGAGCTGGTTGATGGCGGCCTGGATCCGCTTGGCGTTGTCCGGGTCCGTCCGCTTGGCGGCCTGGAGCCGGGAAATCTGCCGCCGGGCGAATCCGGCGGCGGCGTTGACCTCGGCGGGCCGCCGGGCCCTGGCCAGGCGGGAATACGCCTCCATGGGCGCGTCGCCGTAGCGGGGCTTGGGCTTGATGGAGTTGAATTTCTCCCGTGTGGCGTCGGCCTTTTCCTTGGCGTCCTTCATCATCTCGTAGATGGTGAGGGAGGGGTCCTCCTTCTCCCGCTCTTGAGAGGCGGACTGCGCCGCGCTCCGGCTCTGCCAGGAGGCCGAAGCCGGGGAAGACGCGCTGTTCACTTGCATGCCGCTCATGGCGGAGCCTCCTCTCTTGACAGCCGGGCGCTACGCCCGCAGGTTTACGCCCCCGCCCCCGTACTGGGGGAAGCGGCTGAAATAGCCGCCGGGGTAGAGCTGAAGATTTTTCAGGAACTGATTCATGGCCTCCTGGGCCTTGCCGGACCGGCCGGAGAATTTCAGCAGGGCGGCCACGCTCTTCAAGTCGCCCTTGGAGAAGTCATAGGTGAAGTCCGCGCTCTCATAGCGCCATGTCCCGCCCTCGTCCTTGTAGGCGGCCCAGGTGGTCCCCTTAGTGGGGTCCGTGGAGTCAAAGCCCGGCTTGGTGTAATCAATGAATGTCGTGGTCCCGTCCGGGTGCTCTATGGTCAGGGAGGTGACGGAGCCCGTCTTCCCGCTGTTCCCGCCGGACTGGTAGAACCAGCGGAAGTCCCTGGGCGGGACCTGATCCGGGTCCTTGACAAACTGGTCGTCCACGTTGAAGTGGTTGGACAGGGCGGAGTTGAAGTTGTAGTAGAGGTTCAGCCCCTTGGCCTTGTAGTCCGGGACGGAAACCGTGTCCTGCCAGCCCCGCTCCTCCGCCATGGCGGTGAATTTCTCCGTCAGGGCGGAGACGGCCTCCTCGCTCTGGTAGTAGTAATCCGAGTTGTAATATTTCCAGTTCCGCTGGCAGTTCATTTCCCCGGTGACGTACTGCTTCCCCTCGGTGTTGTTCCGGCTCACGGCCTTATCCAAAACCATGCGGCGGAACTCGCCGTAAAAGGTTTCCTGGAAGGCGGGGCCCATCATGCCGCCCCACAGGGGGCAGGGATACCCCCGGTCCTTACAGGCGTCCATTAGCCGGTCGGACAGGGTCTGATAGGTATCCGCCAGCTCCTCCGCCGAAATCGTCCCGTCAAAAAACTGGCCGACCGCCGCCTCCGCCTGGCCGTATACCTCCCGCTTCACGTCGGAGATCACGGGGCTTCTGTCCATGGCGGCCTCGCTGAACTCCGCCCGGAAGCCGTCCTTCTGCTCCTCCGCCGTGGGGTTGAAGACCACGCAGCTTTCCTGGAATTTCCGGATCTCCTCCGGGTCTGTCACCTTCCGCAGCTGGTCCGTGGCGTTTTTAAACGTCCACTTTCCAAACTGCACATACTCGCCCAGGCTGCTTTTTACGCTTTCCATGGTTCATCCTTTCCGCCCGGAGAGAGCTTCGGGCATACGCCGTCTATAATTACTATATCGGCACAACGCCGAAAAAGTGAAGGGAGGGGCGGAATTTTTTGGCACGGTAGATTTTTTTCCCAATCCGTGGTATGCTGTACTATCACCACTGCGAAAGGAGGCCCGGCCATGACCCTGCCCGAGCTCCTGGCGGCGTACCCCGCCGCCGGACTTTTCTATACCGCCTTTGTCCGCTTCCTCTTCCCCGTCCTGGCGGGGGCCATTCTCTACCGGGCCGTTAAGTCTCTCCTCCGGGTTCCCCACACGCCGGAAATCTGGGGCCAGCTCAGCCTCCCCGGCGGGGGCTCCGTGCCCCTGACCCACTGGGAGAACATCCTGGGCCGGGGGAAGAGCGCCGACGTGCGCCTCAACTATCCCAGCGTCTCCCGCCAGCACGCCGCCCTCTGCCGGAACGGGGAGGGGGAGTGGACCCTCTACGACCTGGACTCCAAGGGCGGCGTCCTCCTCAACGGCGAGAAGGTGGAGGGCTCCGCCCCCGCCCGGATGGGGGATACCATCGAGCTGGGGGGCGTGCCCCTGCTGTTCCTGCCCCAGACCGTGGAGGAGCGGGAGGAGCAGGAGGCCAGGCGCCGGGCGGAGCGCCCCGCCGCCATGTGGCCCTCCTTCCTCTGGCTCACCGTGTTCCAGCTTCTCGCCTGCGTCCAATTGATGATAGCCGCCGGGGGAGAGACCTCCCCCGCCCTGCCCCTGGCCTTCCTGGGGCTCACGGCGGTGATGTGGCTCTATGCCGGGGCCCTGCGGCTGTTCCGCTGCGTGGGCTTCGAGATGGAGACCATCGCCTTTTTCCTCTCCACCCTCTCCCTGGCGGTCACCGCCTCCAGCGCACCGGGGAGCCTCTACAAGCAGCTCCTGGCCGTCGTCCTGGGCCTAGGGCTGTTCCTGACCCTGGGGATCTTCCTCCGGGACCTGGGAAGGGTCCAGCGGAACCGCTGGGTGATGGCGGCGGCGTCCATCGGCTTACTCGCCGTGACGCTGGTTTTGGGAAACCGGAAGTACGGCGCGGTGAACTGGATTTCCCTGGGCCCCCTCAGCTTCCAGCCCTCGGAGATCGCCAAAATCTGCTACATCTTCGCCGGGTCCGCCACGTTGGAGCGGCTCTTCCGCAAGCGGAATTTGACCCTCTTCATCGTCCTCACCGGGGTCTGCGTGGGGCTCCTGGGGCTGATGAGCGACTTCGGCACGGCGGCGATTTTCTTCGTCACCTTCCTGGTGCTGGCCTACCTCCGGTCCGGGGACTTCGCCACGCTCTCCCTCATCTGCGGCGGGGCGGTGTTCGGGGCGGGGATCATCGTGAAGTTCAAGCCCTACATCCTGGACCGCTTCGCCGCCTGGGGCCACGCCTGGGCGGACGCCTCCGGCCGGGGCTACCAGCAGACCCGGACCATGTCCGCCGCGGCCTCCGGGGGCTTGCTCGGCATGGGGGCCGGGGAGGGCTGGCTCCACCGGGTCCCGGCGGCGGACACGGATTTGGTCTTCGGCATGCTCTGCGAGGAGTGGGGGCTGGTCATCGCCTTCTTCGCCGTGGGGGCCGTCGCCGCCCTGGCCTTTTTCACCGTCCGGGCCTGCCGGGCGGGGCGGAGCAGCTTCTACTGCCTAGCGGCCTGCGCCGCCGGGTCCCTGCTGGTGTTCCAGACCTGCCTGAACGTCTTCGGGTCCGTGGACATCCTGCCCCTGACGGGGGTGACCTTCCCCTTTGTGTCCAACGGCGGGTCCGCCATGATGTCCGCCTGGGGCCTGCTGGCCTTTTTGAAGGCCACGGACACCAGAGACCATGCGAGCTTTGCGATCCGGCGGGGCGGCGGACGCCGGTCCGCCGGACGGAAGGAGGCCCGGAATGAAGAAGATTGAAAACCGGGCCGTTGTCTGCCTCCTCCTGGCGCTGGCCCTGGCGGCGGGGATGGTCTTTTTCCTCTTCCGTTATCTCACCCAGGGGGGGAGCTGGGCCTCCGCCGCCTTCAACCGCCACCTCTACAACACCCAGGGCCAGCTCACCGCCGGGACCGTGCTGGACCGGGACGGGGACGTGCTGTCCTCCGCCGAAAACGGAGAGCGGACCTACTACGACAGCGAGACCGTCCGCAAAGCCACCCTTCACGCCGTGGGGGACTTACAGGGGAACATCGGCGCCGGGGCGCTGAACGCCTTCGCCGATCGGCTGACGGGCTGGAACCTTCTGAACGGCGCTTTTGGCGCGGACCGGGGCGGGGAGCTGACCTTAACCATCGACGCCCGGTACAATTACGAGGCGTACCAGGCCCTGAACGGCCATGCCGGAACCGTGGCGGTCTACAACTACAAGACCGGGGAGATTCTCTGCATGGTCTCCGCCCCCAGCTACGATCCCCTCCATGTCCCGGAGGACATCGAGACCAGCGACCGCTGGAAGGGAGCCTATGTGAACCGCTTTCTCTCCTCTGCGGTTACCCCCGGCTCCGTGTACAAGACCGTCACCCTGGCGGCGGCCCTGGAGACCATCCCGGACCTGGAGGGGCGGACCTGGAACTGCGCCGGGTCCGTGCAAATCGGAGAGGAGACCATCGTCTGCTCCGGCGTCCACGGGGAGCAGGACGTCGCCGCCGCCTTCGCCAACAGCTGCAACGCCGCCTTTGCGGACATCGCCGTGGAGCTGGGGGCGGAGACCCTCCGGAAGTACACGGAACAGGCGGGCCTCACCTCCAGCTACCGCGTGGACGGCCTCTCCACCGCCCGGAGCTCCTTCGATTGGGCCCTGGACCAGGGCCGCCTGGGCTGGGCGGGGGTGGGCCAGGACAAGGATCTGGTGAACCCCTGCGCCCTGATGGTCTACATGGGGGCCGTCGCAAACGGCGGCAGGGCGGCGGAGCCCTATCTGATTCTGAAGACCAAAAACGGCCTGGGCCTCCCCTCCCTGCCCCGCTGGACCCGCAAGACGGGGGCCCTCGTCGGCGCGGGCACGGCGGAACGGTTGGCGGAGCTCATGGCGGGGAACGTGGAAAAGACCTATGGCAAGAGCCGCTTCCCCAATATGGACCTCTGCGCCAAGTCCGGCACCGCCGAGGTGGGAGAGGGCAAGGCCCCGCACGCCTGGTTTGCCGGCTTCCTCCGGAACGAGGACGCGCCCTACGCCTTCGTGGTCCTGGTGGAAAACGGCGGCGGCGGCAGCAGCGTGGCGGGAAATGTGGCCGCCCGGGTGCTGGACGTCCTCGTAAACGGCTATGAAAAATGAGAACTGTATGTAATATTCAATAGATAATCAACGGAGGGTATACGAATGAAGCGGAAAAACTCCCTGCTTTTGCAGGGCGTGAAGCAGCTGAACCTGGGGGCCATGGTCTCCGGCGCGGGCTTTTTGCTGTATCTGGGGGCGGCGGCCCTGGGGCTCACCGGGGCGGCGGACGTGCTGTCCCTGGCGTTCGCCCTGGTGTCGCTATATGTCTTCGTCTCCGCGGCGGAGGGGCGGCGGCAGGACAAGGAGGCGGTGAGCTATAATCTCCTCTGGGGCACGGGGGCCTTGGCGATGCTGACCTGCCTGTGCGCCGCGGCCACCCTCCGGCAGCGGCTTGGCGCGTAAAAGGGAGAGGCCCGGGAGCGGTTCCCGGGCCTCTCTTTAATGGTATCAGCATTGGCATCCGCCGCAGGGGATGAGCTTGATGCAGTCCGCGCCGATCTGGGGCGGGATGCTCATGGTCATCGCGCCGTTGTACTCGATGCAGACGCACTGGCCCGGCCGGAAGCAGCAGGCGTCGTTGGTATGGACCAGCACCTCCTGACAGCCGCACAGGTCGCACACCAGCAGGTCGCAGCAGTTCACCCGCAGGATGCGGGCCTTCATAACCACGGGCTCCCGGCACTCCGTCTCCTGGGCGCACTCATTGCAGACAGGTTCCATAAGAGGACCTCCTTATTCATAGGATGTACTCCATCCTATGCGCGGGGGCCCTCAGAGGTCCCGGAAGCGTGTCTGGAACCGCTCCTGGGCGAAGGCGCAGACCTCCTCCCGGAGGGCCCGGTAGGCGGCCAGCAAAGTTTCCGCCTCCTTTGTCAGCACCGCGCCGCCGCCGTGGCGGCCCCCGATGGTGGAGTCCAGGAGCTTGTACCCCAGGGACTCCTCCGCATCCCGGACGATGCGCCAGGCCTTGGAGTAGGCCATGCCCATGGACCCCGCCGCCGCCCGGAGGGAGCGTTTTTCCCGGACCTCCTCCAGAAGGGCGGCCACGCCGGGCCCGAAGCGCCGCCGCCCCTCCCCGTCCAGAAGGCGGAGGGTGACGGCCAGGCGCAGGTTATTGGTGGTTTTCATCGGTGTACTCCTCCCGGCTGGTCAGGACCAGCTCGCCGTATTCCTGATTCCAATCCAGAATTTCCGTGTAACGAAAGACCGTGCCGTCCTCCCGGACCTCGGCGACGGGATACTCCACATGGAAATAGTGGAACTCCTCCGCAAGATTCAAGCCGGGGCCGCCGGGCCGGATGGGGCCGGCCTCCTCATAGGGGACCCAGATTTCAAAGCCGGGCCGGCCGCTGTCTCCGGTGCTCTCCCAGGTTTCGACCTCCACCCGGTCCAAAAGCAGTTCTCCCGTTTCGTCGGGCTTGTAGACCTCTGTGACATACCTAGACCCGGCGGGGCCGTCCTTGTACCCGGCGGTGAGTTCCCTCGTCTCCGGGCGGGTCTCCGCCCCTTGGAGGGTGAAGGCGTATTGGTACTGTTCCGCCTCCGGGTCCCAGGTCCAATAGTAATAGGGGATGGTGTTGTTGGCGGGCCAGCCGAAGAGGCCGAAGTCCGTGCTGCCGTCAAAGTTCAGGTCCAGGACCTCCATGCTCTCCTCCGGGGACCAGCACTCCGTGTAGTGGTAGAACGCCTCCGGCATGCCCTCGTCCCATTCGGCCTCGATGACCTCCCGGCTCAGGATGGTCTGGATGAGCGCGTCGCCGTCGTATACCCGGACCTCCCGGACGCCGACGCTGTATTCGTCTAGCCGCTTCCCCACGGCCTCCAGGGTCAGGGTCCGCCCGTCCGCCAGGGGGGCCTCCAGGGTTAAAAGCACATGGTCCTCCGAGGGGACCTCCTCCGCGGGGGCCTCCGTCTCCGGGGG
>VSMY01000028.1 GCA_009773995.1 Oscillibacter sp.
CTCATATTGTGAATGGACAATCCCAAGAAGGAAAACACGAAAACCGTTAAACAAATGATCACCACTATGCCGGTTTTTAAAGACTGCGGCAAAGCCTTGCTTTTCATATCCGTTCCATCTCCACAGCTTGTCATAATTTATGCCGTCCGCATACAGGCGCCGTCCTAACGTCCCCTCAGCCTGCTCATAACCCGGAACATCTTGCGGACGTCTACCGGCTTTGCCAAATGCTCATCCATTCCCGCGTCCTTCGCCAGCGCCACATCTTCCTCAAAGGCGTTGGCCGACAGCGCTATAATGGGCACCGTCTTGGCATCCGGCCGGTCCAGGCCGCGAATCACCCGGGCCGCCTCATAGCCGCTCATCACCGGCATCATTAAATCCATCAGCACGCAGTCAAACCTTCCCGGTTCGGATGCCGTAAAAGCATCCACGGCGGCCTTTCCGTCATTGGCAGTCACGACCTCCGCCCCCGCTTCTCCAAGAATGTACTCTACAATTTCGCAGTTGAGCGCATTGTCCTCCACCAGGAGAACCCGCATCCCGGAGACGTCGCCCTGCATATCGCCATCCTTCTCCGCGGGCTTTTCGCCCCACGCCTCGTCGACGCGGATAGGCAGGGTGATTTGGACCACGCTTCCCCTGCCGGGCTGGCTGTCCACCGAAACGGCCCCTTTCATCTGGTCCACCAGCTTCTTCACGATGGACATACCGAGCCCAGCGCCGTTATAGTTCGTCCTCGCGCCCTGGTCCTCCTGGGTAAAGGGCTCAAAAATGTGATTCTTAAAATCTTCTCCAATGCCGATTCCGGTATCTTCAACAACGAAGCGGCAGCTTGCAATCCCCTCATGGAAGGCGGTCTCCTCCGCCCGTACAAATACGGAGCCGTTGGGCCGGTTATATTTGAGGGCGTTGTCAATGACGCTCATCAGAATCTGCTTTAAGTGAAGCGGATTCCCCTTTACCCTGCTGTGCCGCAGGCCGGACGTCTCCAGCTCCAGAAGGATGCCCCGTTCTTCCGCCAGGGGGAACAAAACCGTGATACAGTCCTTCAGCGCGGCGCAAAGGTCAAAAGGCTCCACCACCACGGTTGGTCTCCCGCTCTCCAGATTGCTCACCTGCAAAACATCGTTTACCAGGGACAGCAGATGCTCCGTTGACACGCGGATTTTCCTCCGGCACTCTTTTTGCCGCTCCGGGTCGCCCTGGCTGTTTTCCAGAATGGCCAGCATTCCCAAAATCCCGTTGATGGGCGTACGGAGGTCGTGAGACATATGGGAGAGGAATTCGCTTTTTGCCGAGTTTGCCCGCCTCACCCGCTCCAGAAGCTCCATGATGGACTGTTCCTGCTTTTTTCTCGTCACCATGGTCTCCGTGATGTCCTGATGGTATCCGTTCAGGCAGGCGCCCGGTTTTTCAAATCTCTTGTCCGGCACGCCGCCGCAGCGGACATAAATCCTGCCAAGCGCCGGATGATTCCAGGGATAGATGACCTCGGCGCGTTCGGTCTCCAGCATTGCCCGCACAGTCTCTTGTACCATCTCCACATAGTCCGGCTCGATGCGTTCAAACCAGTGCTGATAGCACTCCTCCGGCCCAATGTCGTCCGGCACTCCCAGGAGGATCCGCATAGTCCGGTCCGCGTACATCCTGGGCCGGCAGCCCTCTTCCAGCTCAATGGTCCAGATGCCGGTCCTGGCGCCCTCCAGAATGTCTTCCAGGCTCCGTCTGGCCTCCAGTTTATATTTCTCCTCCCGTTCTACCAGGGCGTTGACGTCCCGCAGGGCAAAGATCGCGCAGTTCTCCGCCGCCGTCCTCTCCGTAGCGGAAAAGTGAATCTCCAGATACTTTAGGCCCGAGAAGTTATCCTTCACCTGATACCGGACAGAGAATTTTTTCTTTGTCCGGAGCTGTGTCAGCACATAGTCCTTCTCCGTCATGGCGCGGAGCCGCTCCTGGCCCTGGGGGACCACGCATTTGGAGATATACCGTTCCATAGCCGCCTGGTATCCGTCTTCCATAAAATGAGCGGCCCAGTCCAAGCCCAGCCCTTCGCTGCTGCGGTATACCTCACATTCGCCCGTGTCGAAGTTCACCTCGTAAATGCCCAGGTAGTCCACGCTGAGGGCATGGAACACGTTATAGCTCCGCTTTTGAAGCTCCCGGAACAGGTTGCGCCGCTTCAGGGAGGACACGATAAAGTACGCCGCCGTTTGGAGCATATTCGACGCGTACTCCAACGACTTCACGGGGGGATTGTCCACACCGTAAAAACCGATGATCCGCTTCCCGTCATACAGGGGAACCACCACAAGGGAGTGAATGCCCTGCCGCTTCAGGTTCTCATACTGAAGCGGCTCCGTCTCCCGAATATCCTCCACGTTCTTTATGACGATATGCCTGCCAACGCTGAAATTCCGATACCAGCTGGCGCACACCTCCGGGGGGACGTTTTGAAGGTTCTCCTGTTCCGGTTCCACCCCGGCGTCTACCCACTCATAGGTGTTGTCGTCGCCGCCGGACTCGTTCTGCTCAAAGATATAGGTTCTCTCCCCGTTCAGCGCTTTTCCCAAGTGCTCCAGCAGCACCTCAAGCGACTGATCCGGGGTCTCCTCCAGCAAAGCGACACGAAGGCCCTCGTTGATAATGGCCTCCAGATTCTGAACGCTCCGCATGCCGCTGTGCTGCTCATGAGCCTCTAGGATCGGAGCGCCTTCTCTCGCCGGTAAACGTCCCCCTGCATAATCCATACGCCTGTCCCCCGCTTTCTCCTTACAGCTTCGCTTCAAAAGTCAGAAAATCCTTGTCATAATACCATATGTGCCCAATTACGTCAATGACAAGAACTGAAAATCATGGGCAGCGGCATTAGGGCCGGGATATGGGGCCCGGACGGCCGAGTACGGTAAAACCCTGTCACAGCAAAATAATCTCCGCCAGCCGGGTCATCACCGCCGCCGAACGGGTGATCTCCTCGCAGGGAACAAACTCGTTTGGGCGGTGGGCCTGCTCCAGACTGCCGGGGCCGAAGGACATGCAGTTCCGGCAGCCGGTCATGGCGGCAATGACGGCGGTATCCGTGTAGCCCGGGAAGAAGTCCACGGGAAGCGCTCCGCCGGCCGCCTCCGCCACCGCTTCTTGCAGTCTGGCCAGAAGAAAGGAGCCGTCATCCTTCTCAATGGCGGGCCGCTGGGCGACGACGCTGCAGTCGCAGGACGCGCCGGGGACCGCCGCCAAGCCCTCGGCAACCGCCTCCCGCACCAAGGCGACGGACCGGGCGTTCGTAGTAGGCGGCGTCAAACGCATATCCAGGGTCGCCTTACAGACATCGGGAACGATGTAGGGATTCCAGCCGCCCTGAATCGTACCGAAGGCAGCGGTGCAAGGCCCCATCTCCGGATGAATCGGCAGCTCCGTCAGTTTGCGGTTGACGCGGGTGATGATCTCCGCCATGGCGGCGATGGCGTCACAGCCCCGCTGGGGCGTGCTGGCATGGCAGGTCCGGCCGTGGGTGGTCAGCTCAAACCAGGTTTTACCCTTGTGGGCAACCTGAATCCGGCTGTTTGTGGGTTCCGCGTCCAGCACATAGCTGTTCTCATCCACATAGCCGTCCCGCACCGTCTGCTCCGCCCCGGTCATGGCGCCTTCCTCGTCTACTGTGGCAATCAGCTGAAAGTCATATTTCAGCGGTTTTCCCAGCCGGGAAATATTCCGAAACGCGATCATGGCGGCAGCCAGCCCGGCCTTCATATCGCAAGCCCCCCGGCCATACAGCTTTCCTTCCAAAATCTCGCCCCCAAAGGGAGGATATTCCCACCCTTCTCCCGCCGGCACGGTATCCATATGGCAAATATACGTCAGGTTATGGGCCTGAGATTCTCCCTTTAAAATGGCGGCGATGTTGTGCCGGCCGGGGCAAACCGGCTCCCGGAAGACTTCAGCGGAGGTGTGCCGCCGGAGCCAGTCATGCACAAACCCTGCCATTGCGCCCTCGCAGGCACCGGGATTGCTGCTCTCTATCTGAACCATCCGCCGCGTAAGCCCGACCTCTTCTCTCAACTTGTAATCCGTCATGTCCTCTCCCCCTATAGCCGATGTTTTCCCTACATCATTCATAAGCGGTCTCCCGGTTTTTTAATCCATTTCCTATTATAGCAAAAACGCCCGGCATTTCCAATCGGTCTTCCGCAAAAAACGTCGTCCCGGAGTGGCGCGCCTTGGTTCTCTCGGGCGGTTCACCGGCGGGGCTGCCTTGCCGCCGCTCTTTGTATTCACTAACCAAATCTGAACCACCGGCTGTTCCCGGATTTCGAGTCACAAAAAAGCCCACGAAAATTCACTGAATTTCCGTGGGCTTTACAGCATCTCTACTTGTCCAAAAGCCTACGCCGTCCCATCTTGGCCCGCTGTTTGGAAAAAGGGAATCGCGGCGTCGTCCCGCCGCATGAACAGCAGTCCGAAGGACCCCGGGCCGCAGTTGCTGGCGATGGCGGAAGACGCCTTTTGCAGATAGACCCGCTCAAACGGGCAATACTGCTGCACCAGGCTTTGAATGTGCCGGAGCCTCTTTTCATCCATTCCGGAGTATGTAATGAATAAGATGCGCCGGTCAATGTTTCCGGTATTCTGGAGAGTCCGCTTGATATACTTTTTCGCCGCGTGCGAAAAGCTGCCCATCTCCATCCGGCTGACCACCATCCGGCTTCTTTTCAGCGCGAGGACCGGATGCAGCAGCAGCGCGTCGCAGAGAATCTGAATGCGTTTCGGTATCCGGCCGGACTGGCACATCATATGGGTGCTGTTGATGATAAACGCGGAGGAAATGAAACGCTCCATCCGCTTCACCGCTTCCAGGATTTCCTCTTTCGCGGCGTGATGCTCCGCCATATAGGCCGCGCACAAAACCACCAGCCCCATGCTGCTGGAGAGATGCCCTGAATCCAGGACCGTGACGTTTTCAAAGGATTTCGCCGCTTCACAGGCGTTTTGATACCCGTCGCTTACGTGTCTTGCCATTGTAATATGAATGACGTTCTGCGCCTCCGTCAGCTTCTGGGCGAAAAAGCGCTCGTAATCCTCCACCTCGGGAGGCCGGGAATAGCCCTTTTGCCCCCCGGCGATATGCGCCAGCAATTCATCCGGCCTCAGCTCCTCCCCGTCCAGGAAGCGCCCTTCCTCCGTACAGACGTAATACGGGCATACGGAAAGGCCGAACGTCTTCCGGAGGGATTCCGGGAGGTCGCATACGCTGTCCGTTGTCACCAGGACGGAGCGCCGCTGTGCCTGCTCAAAAATCAGGATGTCTTTTTCGATGTCCGCCTGCCGGGCCTCCTCGTTCAGATGCACCAGCCCCTTTGGAAGGATGCTCAGCACCGCCGCCTCCAGCAGCGCGCCGCTGACCGGCTTGGCAAGATAGCCGCTGAAGCCCTCCTTTCGGTAGAGAAGCTGATTGTCGCTGCCCGCGTTGGCGGTCAGCGCCACCACGGGCACGTCCTGGCACAGGCCGCCCGGCTGGACCCGCAGGGTGTGGAGGCACTCGATTCCGTCCATCTCCGGCATCAGGTGGTCCATGAGAATGCAGTCATAATGGTGGTTCTGGGTCAGCCGCAGGCATTCGGCCCCGCTGTGGGCCATGTCAATCTGGATTTGGGTCTCCGCCAGCAGTTTCCTTACCACCATCAGGTTCATCTCGTTGTCGTCCACCACGAGAATATGGGCGTCCGGCGCCTCAAAGCTCCGCCGGTATGCTTCGCCTTCCCGCACCCGCGCCCGAGAGGCCAGCGTAAACGTCCCCAGCTCCTTTTCGTCCACGATGTCCTGATCCAAGACGACGACAAACTTGGAGCCCTTGGTGTAGACGCTGTTCACGCTGATCTCGCCGCCCATCAGCTCCACCAGCTGCCGAACGATGCTGAGCCCCAGTCCCGTCCCCTCAATATAGCGGTTTTTCTCCTCATCCACCCGCCGGAACGCGTTGAAAATATAGGGAATGTTCTCCTTCTTCACGCCCTGTCCGGTATCCTCCACGGAATACCAGACCCGCACCCGGTTGACCCCCTGGCGCTCACAGCGGACGGATAGGGTGACGGAGCCTTCGCTGGTATACTTTACCGCATTGTTCAGCAGATTGATTAGAATCTGCTTGATGCGCACCTCGTCTCCGCAGAGCATGCTGGGGATGGAGGAATCCACATGGAGCTTAAATTCCAGGCCCTTTTCCTTGGCCTTGATCCAAATCATGTTGACGATTTCCGAAAAGAGCGCGCCGGTCTCATAGGAGACGTTGACAATTTCCATCTTCCCGGATTTGATCTTGGAGATGTCCAGGATGTCGTTAATCAGGGAGAGCAGCAGTTTGCTGGCCCCCTGGATATTCCGGGCGTTCTCCGCCACCTCCTCCGAGATGTCCTCCCGGAGGATGATTTCATTCAGCCCGATGATGGTATTGATGGGCGTGCGGATCTCGTGGCTCATGCTGGAAAAGAAGTGGTTCTCCGCCCGGTTCAGCTCCTCAATCTCCTTTTTCTGCCGCTGGGAAAGGGCGTTTTCCTCCTCGTACATCCGGTTCAGGAACATGAGCAGGATGCTGGTGAGCAGTCCCACCATAATCATGGAAAACGCGGAGTCAAACAGGGCGTCGTGCTGCGTATTCGGCGCGGCCAGGGCCGGGTAGTAAAAGGCGGTGCCATAGCACAGCAGCGTCTCCGCCGTGCACAGCCCGAAAAACACGGCCCTGCGCCTCCCCTGCAGGGTGATGCAGACATAGATGAAGCAGAGCACAAACCACTCCGGCACGCCGCTGTAAAAGCCGCCCGCTGAGAAAAAGGTGACGGGAAACAGCGTAAGCAGCAGCACCGCAATAAGCGTGGCGCCCATGTGGATCCGTTTTTTCCGGATGCTGATCTTGACGATCACCGCCATGAGGGCCAGGCTTGCCAGCATAATCAGGACGTTCCAGACGCTTCTTCCCATGGGCAGGGTGAACGCGATGGCGATCATGCAGACGCCGGTCACAATGCGGAACATTCGCTCCCGGAGGCTGATCCTGTGATCGGTAATAATCTCAAACCATTTTTTTATCACGAAGTCTTCCACTCCTCAGAACTCGACATTTTCAAGAAGAGGGCCGGGAGCCGTCAAACCTCCCCGGCAATCTCCGCGCAGAGCGCCTCGTGGGCCCGCAGCAAGGCGGCGTGACGCTCCCGGATGAAATCCGCGTCGTCCCGCTTCCCCGCCAGCTCCAGCTCCTTGGCCTGGGCGGAGAGCGCCTCCGCCCCAATGGTCAGGGAGGTGCTTTTCAGCGCGTGGACCTTCACGGCGTAGTCCGTCCAATTGGCGCTTTCATACAGGGCGGCAATCTCCGCCCGTTTTTCCGGTCCCTGGGCGCAGAACATCCGCAGCATTTCCAGATAAAAGTCCTCGTCCCCCGCGCAGTAGTCCAGGCCCAGCTCCGTGTTGACGCCGGCCTGCGCAAGCCGGTCATAGGAAAGGGCGGGCCCGCCGGACGCCTCCGGGACCTCTGCCGGGGCCTCCGGTCCGGCCTCGACGGCCGGGGGCTCCGGGGCGTTCCCTGTCGAAGGGGGCTCGGCAGCCACAGGCGCGCCCCTGCCCGTAGGCCTCTCGCTGTATTGGATGCAGCTCTTGGGCAGAACCTTCCGGAGCACCCGTTCCAGGACGGTGCGCTCGATGGGCTTTGGGACAAACTCCGTGAAGCCCTCGCTGCGGAACATCTCCCGTGCTCCGCTGACGGTGTTGGCGGTCAGCGCAATCACCGGCAGGTCCTGATACATGCCGTTTTTAAGCTCCCGGATTTTTCTTAGCGTCTCCACGCCGTCGAATCCGGGCATCATGTGGTCCAGGAAGACGATGTCATAGGGAACGCTGCCGCACAGCGCCACCGCCTCCCGGCCGCTCAGGCAGGTGTCCACCTCAATCCCATAGCTTCCCAGAACGCCCTTGGCCACCACGAGGTTCATCTCCTCGTCGTCCACCGCCAAAGCCCGGACGCCCACGCAGGTGAAGGGCTTGCGGCCCGCGGCCTGATCCTCCGCGAAGCCCCGTTCTCCGACTTCCCCGTTCAGCAGGTTCGCCACGGAAAGCGCGGAGAAGGGCTTGTGCATAATCGCAAGACGGCTCCCCCGGCTCAGGTTAAACTCCCGCTCCGCGATCACGACGACCCGGACGGTCTCCGCCAGCTCCTCATAATACGCCGGGTTCTCCAGGTATTCCGACTGCACGAGGAACACATGGGTCAGCTTGTGGCTGCGCTGTACCTTGCGAAGGCCCTCAAAATTATGTACCTGATAGCCCCGCGCGCCAAGCCCCAGCACCAGGCTTTGTATCAGGCCGTCGTAGTACTCCCGGACCTCGTCGCAGCTGTACTTTTCCGGCTTAAAATAGCATGCGATGCAAAGCTGGTCCGGGTGGTTAAGCTCGATGCACGGCCGCTCGTCCGCCACGCCCTGGGGAATCACGATGTGAGCGGACAGGCCCTGCTGCTCCCCGCTGGCGAAGTGAAGGAAGCCGCCCATGGCGTTCAGAAGCCCCTGGGCGATGGGAAGGCCCAGGCCCAAGCCGCCCGCGAAGCGGCTGCTGCCGGAATCCGCCTGATAAAAGACGTCGTACATCTGCGTCAGCTGGGAGTTTGTCATGCCGATGCCGGTGTCCCGGATATCAACGATTAGATTGACGCCATAGCTTTCCCGGCGGCAGCCTATGCGGACGTTTACGCCGCCCTCCTCCGTAAATTTGATGGAGTTTTCCACCAGGATTTTGAGTACATGGGAGATTTTCTCCGCGTCTCCCACCAGGGCCGCCGGCATCTTCGGGTCGATGTCAAACACCAGCTCCAGGTGCTGGCGGTTGCTCTGCAGCGCGGTCATGGTGATGACGTCGTTCAGCACCGAGGTAATCATATATTCTTTTTTGGCAGGAGTCAGCGTGCCCTCCACGATTTCCGTATAGTCCAGCATATTGTTAATCTGGTTGGACAGGCGCTTTCCCGCCATTTTGATGGAGGACATATCCGCCCGGACATCCGGGGGAAGCTCCTTCCCCAGCGCCACCTCGCTGATTCCGATGACCATGTTGATGGGCGTGCGGAGCTCGTGGGATACGTTGGACAAAAAAACGGCGTTCTGCTTTCCCGCCGACTCCAGCTCCGCAAAAACCCGGTCATACCACTTCCGCTGCACATTCCGCCGGTTGACCCAGTACAGCGCCAGCGCCGTCCCTCCAAGGGTCACGACGGCGCCAAGCGCCAGGTGAAACGCGTCCCGGACGTCCATCCGAGGGGAGATGGTATGGAGAATCAGGCCATGATACGCAAGCGCCAGCGCATACAAGGCCGCCGCGGCGTACAGAATCCACTTCTTGTTCAGCATAAACAGCGCCAGAATCAGGATGCAGGCCACGGCGGGCAAATCAAAAAGACTGGATTCATGCACACCGAAAAAGAAGAATTCGATAAGCATCAGTCCAGCGCATAAATTTTCATATAGCGTGTTCGACCCAAGCCTCGCAATGTGCAGAAGCCATACGCCGAAACAGCCGGCCGTCATCAGCGGAAGCGTCCAAAATTCCCACGCCAGAAACAGTGTAATCAGTCCCAGCGATCCGCTGAACACGGTCACTATGACAGCCAGCAGCAGATGCCGGCTTGTCTGCTCCTCCGCCCTCATGCCTTCTCAAACTCCTGCGCTACCCGTTTGATCAGCTCCTCCGGGCGGTAGGGCTTTTTCAGATAATTCACGGCGCCCAATTTAATCGCGTTCTGGACGTCCTCTTCCAGCCCCGACGCCGTCAGGAAAATCACCGGGACATCCACAGCGGCTTTTTTCATGCGTTCAAAGGTCTCAATGCCGTTCATTCCCGGCATATCTATATCCAGAAGAACCATGTCGATCTTCTCATTCTGCACCTTTGCCAGCGCCTGGATTCCGGAGTCCGCCAAAACCACGTCGTACTCCTTCCCAAGGATGATCCTGGTCCTTGCCAGATTCATGCTGTCGTCGTCAACCACTAAAATACGCTTTTTCATGCAATCGCCTCCCTGTTGTGCTGCTGGGGCATGGGGCCCCACGGGGTCTATTTTAAAGGAAGCCCGCGGGAAAATCAAGCCCGTATTTTCAGCGCCGGAGCGCGGCAGACGCGAAAAAAAGGCGGCCGCATGACGCTCTCTCATCATGCGGCCGCTCCCCGCCGGGAAAACTTCTTTATCGGGCCTCCCCGGAAAACCCGCCGTTCCTAATTCCCAATCATTTCCGCAGGAGAATCAGTCCCAACGTATTCGGACCGCAGTGGCAGAAGATGGTGCAGCCCGCCTTGGCCTCCAGAATCTCGCCAAAGCGCCCGTCCTCCCGGAGGATCTCCCGGGCAATGCCCGCCAACTCGTCCCCCGGACAGGTATCCACCAGGAAAACGCGGTTGAAATCCAGGTCCGTCCGGTCTTTCAGGCGTTCACGGACGTAGTCCGCCACCACCTTGGCGATGTTTCCCCGGTACTTTTTGGTCACGGACATTTTGCCGCCAATGACCTCCACGCAGGGGTGGAGCTTCAGCAGATTCGCCCCCAGGGCAGTAACGGCGGAGCAGCGCCCGCCCTTCTTCATATAGTCCAGCCGGTCCAGGACAAAGCTGGTCTCCAGCCTGGGAACCATGTTCTCCAGGAGGTCCAGGATTTCAGCCACGGACTTCCCCGCCCGGGCGGCGTCGGCGGCGGCCAGGACCATCATGCCGTGGCCTACGGTCAGGTTTCCGGAATCTACCACGTAGACCTCCGGCACCTCCTCCGCCGCCAGCTTGGCGTTTTGGTGGCAGCAGGAGAAGCCGCTGCCGATATTGAGGTGGATGACGGCGTCGTATTTTTCCATCAGCGCCCGGAAGGCGTCCTCATAATCCGACACGTTGACGGCGTTGGTGGTGGTGATTTCTCCTCCCGCGTCCACATGGGACGCAATGTCCGCCGTGCGGATGTCCACCCCGTCGTGATAGAGCTTTCCCGCCTTGACGATGCCCAGGGGAAAAACGGTGATGCCGTATTGCTCCAGCAGCCGCTCCGGCAGGTCGCAGGTGCTGTCGGTGGTAATCTTAATCATAAAAGGGCTCCTTCCAGGTTCGGGGCGGGCTCGCCCACGGACCGCGTCCTATTTTAAATTCCCGCGCAGCCGCCGCGGCAAATGCGAACTGCCCGCGCCGCAAGCGGAAAACGCCGTAGTTATTCTATCATGGATTTTCAGGAAAATCCATAGTAGGAAGCGGCAAAATTGACGGAGCCGGAAAACCGCCGTATGACTCACCAGTACACTCCCGGCGGACATCGGAGGAGCGGCATCAGCAGTAACTGCTGAGAAAAGGAGCTCCTCCAAACAGCAGCGCTCTTAAGCGCGTTCCCTTATTTCGGCATGGTCCACTCCCGCACGCCCTCGAAATACGGCGACTGCTTCCGGCGGCGAAAATCCGCCTCGTCCTTCCGGGACCAATTGTACAGGCCCTGACCGGCCCGGCGCCCCGTCTTTCCACCGGCGATTCCCTCCAAGGTTGTCCTTTGAACCTCCTTAGCGCCGCACAAATCGGGATAGACGTTTTCCGCTATGGCCCGTTCCAGCTGGAATCCTACGTCGTCATAATATTCCAGAAGGCCGATGGAGGCGTAACGCATTCCCATAGCGTATTTCACCGCCCGGTCAATGTCGGCGGCGGAGGCCACGCCCTCCTCCAGAAGAAAAATGGACTCCCGAAACAACGCCTGGGCCAGGCGGTTTACCAAAAAGCCCGGAACGCTGCGGTTCAGCACGACCACCTGGCGGTGGAGCAGCCGCAGCAATTCCGACGCGCGGTCCAAAGCCCGGCTGGAAGTCCGGCCATGGCACACCAGTTCCACCAGGGGCAGCAGGTGAACCGGCTGAAAGGGGTGCGCAATCAGCAAATTTTCCGGACGCTCCGCCAGGGCGGCCAGCCTCTCCGCGTCGATGGAGGACGAGCAGGAGGCGATGACCGCTTCCGGGGCGGCATAGCGCGCGACGGCGCGGAAGACCTGGCGCTTGCTCTCCAGGTCCTCCGCTACGGCCTCAAATATAAAGGTCTTCCCCGCTAAATCTGCCGGGTCCCTCGTGAGGGTCAGCAGGGACATTGCCGCCCGCTTATTCGCCGGAGAGGCAAGGCCCTCTTCTATGAGGTCGTCCCAGTTTTGGCCGATGGCGCTCCGGCAGCGCTCCAGGCCCGCTTGAGAGCGTCCCACCAACAGGCAGGGCAGCCCGTGGCCGATGATCAAAGTTGCCTGCCCGGACCCGATGGTTCCGGCGCCGTATACCGCGATATGCTCCATATATAAGTTCTCCCATTTCAGATTGGCCCGTCCGCCAGAGCCCTCAAAAAGAAATCCTCATCTCCGAAGTTCCCGGATTTCAGCGCCAGGCAGAGCTCGGGCCGGTCCACCGGCCACAGCTCCGGAACGCCGGGAGCGGCATCCTCTCCGATTCGGAACGCACAGGCGCCCAAGGCCCGGATGACGGCTCCGGAGGTCTCGCCTCCGGCCACGACGATCCGGCGGAATCCCGCTTCACGTCCATAGACGGCCAGCCGCCCCATCAAGGGCTCCAGCAGGTCGGAGACCGCCTTCGCGCCCCGGCGCTGGGAATGCCGCACCTGGTCGGGAGCGGCCGTGGAATAGAGCAGGAGATCGCCGTCGGCGGTCTGGATCGCCCGGCGAAGCGCCTCTTCTGTCTGCAGGCCCTGGAGCAGCTTATCCGGTTCCATTCGCACCGCCGCCTTTCCGCCGGCAAGATAGGCGTCGACCTGACGCCGCGTCATTGCGGAGCAGCTTCCCGCCAGCAGCAGCCTGGGCAGTCCCGGACTGGCGGGCCGGGGCGGTCCCTCCGCCCGGCTCCCTCCAAGCCGCCGCCCCAGATGCTCCAGCAGCCCGGAGCCCCCGGTCAGCAGGGGGAGCCCTCCAAAGGTTCGGGCGATTCTCTCCCCGTCCCCGTCCGTCTCATAGGAGGGCACGAGGGTAAACCGGGGATATTCGGCCAGCGCCGCCGCCAGAGCGCCGTCCCAGGTCTCCGGTCCTCCCAGGACAAGGCAGGGGCAGCGGCTCTGCGGTTTCATCAGCGCGGGGATCTCAGAGCCGGTCATGGGATTGACAGGGTGGTCCCTCATGGGACTTTCCCCCAGGGGAACGCCGTCGACATACAAAATGCCGTCGCGCACGGTTCGCCCGTTGACCGGCAGAGAGGGGCAAAGCAGGGTATACCGGCTCTCCGTCAGCTCCATCAGCGCGTCCGTTACCGGGCCGATATTTCCCTGCGGCGTGGAGTCGAAGGTGGAGCAGTATTTGAAATACAGCTGCCCCGCGCCCAGGGCCAGGAGCTCCCTCGCCGCCGCCAGGGTTTGCGAGACCGCCTCCGCCGCCGGAATGGAGCGGGACTTCAGCGCGACAACGACGGCCTCCGCCTGAAGCGTTTTCAGGATGCCCAGCCCTTCGGCTCCGTCTACCAGGACCGTTTGCAGTCCCGCCTTACGGAGGAAGGAGGCCGCGTCGCTTCCGCCGGTAAAGTCGTCCGCGATGCAGCCGATTCGCAGTCCATGCGCGTTCATAACGCCCCTCCTCTTCCCTGGTCGGCCAAACGCAGCATGCGCAGAGTCTCCGCGCCCTGTTTCAGGAAATCCTCCGTCTGCGCCTCCACGCTCATCGTTTTATCGTACCCAACTTGCTTCAGGGCGTCAAGCAGCGCCCGGTAGTAGTCCAGCGCCTCCATTGCGGGATAGCTCCGCTCCAAATGAGGGCCGCATCCGCTGATATGGGTGTGAAGTATCCGCGATTCAAAGCCCCGGAAGTCGCAGACTTCCTCCCCCGCCAAGGACCTGTGGTAAAAGTCCACAACCAGTCCCAGGTTTGCGCGGCCCGCTCCACAAATAAGCTCCAGGACTTTTGCTGTGGAAACGCCGTACTCGCAGGCGTGGGGATTCAGCTGCTCCAACGCGATTTGTATGCCATAGGGCTCCGCCGCCTCCGCCGTGCGCGCAAGAAAGCGGAGGCATTGGCGGTCGGCCAGTTCACGGTCAAAGCCCGGCGGCAATCGGCGGGCTTTCGGCGAACCGACGCCGATGGTCCGCACCCCCAGGGCCGCCGCGCGGGCGCAGAGGCGCTTTGCATACGCCTGAATGCGGGCCTCGTCAAAGCGCTCCCCCACGATGGAGGGCTCCGCGTCACAATAGCGGTTCAAAGACAGGCAGGGAATCCTCCCGGCACGAACCCGCCCGGCCGTTTGGCAAAAGGCATCTTCCGATAAAGAAGCGATTTCCGCCCCGGAAAACTCCACATAGTCAAAGCCAAGCTTCTCCGCCGCCGGGAGCTCCGCGCATGAAATGCAGCACCCGAAACGCATGGAACAGCGCCTCCTTTCCGAACGTCAAACCGCTTCCAGCCTGGAGCGGACGCCTTGCCGGGCCCCCAGCTGTTCCAAGGTCTCCAGGGTGGAGCGGGGAATGGGAATGCCCTCTTTCCGCCGCCGGGCCTCCTGCCGGGCCTCCGGTTCCCCCGGGAAGACCAGGGGTCCGGCTCCCTCCGCCATGGGGATGCTCTGGAGAAAGCCGTGGTAATGCTCCATTCGGCGCTTCATCTCCTCCGGGGCAATCCAGGCCTTCAGGTCCATGGCAATCATCAGATGTCCGGTGCCGCTGGGCAGATCCGGATCGTGGTACATGCTCCGCATCCGGTCCGCAAAGAGCCCTCCCGTGATCACGCCGCTGAGAATGTCCACGGCGTAAGCCAGCCCCAGGCCCTTATAGCCGCCGATGGGGAGAAGAAAGCCGTTCAGGGCCGCCTGGGGATCGTCGGTGGGCCGTCCGTCCGGATCTACGGCCCAATCCAGGGGAATCCGCTCTCCCCTGGCCGCCGCCAGGCGGAGCTTCCCGCCGGCGGCGACGGAGATGGACATGTCCAGGGAAAAGGGAAACGAGCAATAGGTTGGAACGGCAATGCTGAAGGGATTGTTTCCCACCACGGGAGCCTTGGCTCCCGGAGCGGCAATGAGCGGCTTGACATTGGTCATGGCCAGGCCCACCATGTCCTGCTCTACGGCCAGGCGGCTGTAAAGAGCCGCCGCGCCGAAGTGGTTGCTGTTGGTGACTCCGCATACACCGACGCCGTGGGTCTTGGCGTCCGCAACGGCCTGTTCCATGGCGGCCCGCCCGGCGACGGCGCCGGCGGCGCCGTCCGCGTCAAGGAGCGTCAGCGCCGGAGCCTTCCGGTACGTTCGGAGGTTGGGGCTGCGGTTGATGGCGTTGTTTAAAATGCGGCTGAAGTATGTAGGCACCCGGATTACGCCGTGGGAGTCGATACCCCAGAGGTTGGCCTGGACAATGGACTCCGCGAACCAGTCCGCCTCCCGCGGCCGCATGCCGCCGGCCGTAAACAGTTCGCTCACAAAGGCCCTGAGGCTGTCGGGGCGGATATTCTTTTCCAGCTCGCTCATAAAGCCGCTCCTTTTTCCGCCAGGACCTCCCGGTTAACAGGATAGGCGGGGACGCCTCCCGTCAGGAAATCCAGGATGCCCCCGGCGCTGTCCATGGCCATCGCGACCAGCGCCTGATCGGTCAGCGCCGCGTTATGGGGCGAGACCACCACGTTGTCCATGCCGAACAGCGGATTGTCTTCCTTGGGGGGTTCCGGGTCGAATACGTCCAGGGCGGCGCCTCCCAGCCTGCCTTCCCGCAGGGCCCGGATCAGGGCCTCCTCGTCCACAATGGGCCCTCTGGAGGCGTTCACCAGCAGGGCGGAAGGCTTCATCAATCCCAAAAGATGGGAGTCCACCATTTTGTGAGTCTCTGCGGTAAGGGGGGCGTGGAGGGATACCACGTCCGCCCGCTGAAAGAGGTCCTCCGTCGTCACCAGCTCCACGCCCGCCGCCGCCGCGGCTTCTTTGGAGACGAAGGGATCGCTTCCAATCAGCTCCACATCAAAGCCGGACAGCTTCCGCGCCGCCAGCCGGGCGATTCGCCCAAGGCCCACCAGGCCGACGGTTTTGCCCCGCAGCTCCGTGAGAGTGTATTGATTCCTTTTGGAAAACGCTCCCCGCCGGACCGCCTGATCCAGCACGGTCAGGCGCTTGCAGGCCGCCAGTATCAGCGTCACCGTGTGCTCCGCCACGGCGTTGCTGTTGGCCGTGGGCGCGTTTACCACGAGAATGCCCCGGGCCGTGGCGGCGGCTACGTCGATGTTGTCCACGCCCACGCCGTGTTTGGCGACGACCCTCAGCGTGGGGACGGCGTCCATGATTTCCGCCGTGATCTCCGCGACCCGCACCAGAATTCCGGCGCAGCCCTGGGCCTCCTCGGCCAGGCGGCGGCGGTCCCGGCCCTGAACGACCTCAAACCGTTCCGCCAAAAGGGCGGAGGCGGCGGGGTGAATGGGTTCGCTGATATAAACCCGCTGTTTTTGCAGTTCCATGCGTTTATACTCCTTCCTCCGATTCCGCCTTTTTGGAAAGGCGCAGTTCCTTCCGAACGGCCAGCACAATTACCAGCACGGAAACTCCCAGGAACACCGCGCTGATGGGAGAGGTGAGGAAGGGCAGATAGCTGCCCTGGCTGGCGATCAGCCCCCGGCGGAGATTGGTCTCGATCATGGGTCCCAGAATGAAGCCGAGAATGATGGGCGTCAGGGGGAAGCTGAATTTCTCCAGCACATAGGCCAGAAGGCCGAAGACCAGTACGGCCCACACGTCGAAGAGCCGGTTGTTCAATCCGTAAGCGCCCACCACACAGAGCACCAGGATGATGGGCATGAGGATGTGCTTGGGGATGCTGAGAACCCTGGCGAAAAGCTTGATGCCGCCGTATTCCATCAGCAGCATGCAGAGATTCGCAATGAGGCAGATCGCAAAGATGCCGTAGACCAGCTCCGCCTCCGTGTCAAACAGCAGGGGGCCGGGGTTCAAGCCGTGGATGGTCAGCCCGCCCAGCAGCAGGGCGGTGGCGGTGTCTCCAGGGATGCCCAGGCACAGCAGGGGGACCAGGGCCCCTCCCACCGTGGCGTTGTTGGCGGTTTCAGAGGCGACAATGCCGTCGATCACCCCGGTCCCGAATTTTTCCGGCGTCTTGGAGGCGTTTTTCGCCGCCGTATAGGCCAGGATATTGGACGTGCCCCCGCCGATGCCCGGCAGGATGCCGATGCCCGTGCCAATCACGGCGGAGCGAAGGAAGTTGCCGATCTGCCCCCGGAATTCCTGAAGAGTAAAGCCGAAGCCCTTAATTTTGAAATCCTGTGTGACGGTAGCCTTTTTGGCGTTTCGCTCTCTGGCGGCCTTGATGATCTCGGAGATGGCAAAGAGTCCAATCAAAACCGGCAGGATGTCAAAGCCGCCGTCTAGGGCGTGAATGCCAAAGGTCAGCCGGGGAAGGCCGTCGATGGGGGCCGCTCCCACCATGGCGAACAGCAGGCCGATGGCTCCGGAGGCCAGGCCCTTCACCACCGAGCCGCTGATAAGGCTGGCCATCATGGTCATGGAGAAAACGCCTACGGCGAAGTACTCATAAAAGCTGAACTTCAGCGCGATCTTCGCCAGAACGGGAGAGACGCACATGAGGACCAGGATGCCGAAGATCGTTCCCAGGAAGGAAAAGAAGATGCCCACGCCCAGGGCCTTCCCGGCCTGGCCCTTCGCGGCCAGAGGGTAGCCGTCGAAGCAGGTGGCCACGGAGGAGGGCGTACCCGGAATCCGCAGCAGGATGGCGGCCACAAGACCGCCGGAGACGCCGCCGATATAGAGGCCAATCAGCAGCGCCATGCCGCTGATGGGCTCCAGGCCGTAGGTCATGGGCAGGCACAGGGCGATGGCCATGGTGGCGGAAAGGCCGGGGATGGAGCCGAAGACAATGCCCAGCAGCACTCCGGCGGCAATCAGCAGCAGGCACTGGGGGTTGAGGATTTCGGAGAATCCGGTGAGTATCAAATGGAACATACGGTGCCTCCCCTCATACGCGCAGGATGCCGGCGGGCAGCATCAGGTAGAATACTTTCACAAACACGAGATAAACCGCCAGGGCGGTGACGGCGGAAAGGAAGACAAACAGCGCAATGTCTTTTTTCCCCCGTTTTTCCCTGGGCGCCAGTATAAACATCTGGGCGGTCAGATAGACGAAGGTGGAGAGGAGAAAGCCCACCGGCTTCAGAGCGAAAAGATACAGCGCGATGAGGCCCAGGGTCTCCAGCATGCTCACCGTACCGTCGTTTTTCCAGAAGGGAACCCGCTCTTCCTCCGTGGTTTGACAGCGCCCGGCCTTTGCCAGGCCCCCGGCAGCGAGGATGACGCCCAGCAGCGCCAGCAGGGCCGCGTCCAGCCTGGGAAAGAAGTCCGCCTTGATCAGGTTCAGCGCCACGGATTTGATGCCGAAGGAGGCGGCGTACAGCCCGGCGCCCAGCAGGATCAACACCCCGCCGCAGAATACGTCTTTGTATTTTTTCATTATAATGTTCTCCCTTTGTCCGGCGTTGAGCTTGCCGGCGAAACGGCGGGCGGATAATCCCGCGATTATCCGCCCCTGTTTGCCTGGTTCCGCCGGTCAGCTGGCGGTCAGTTCCGACACAAAACTTTCCACCACGGCTTTGAAGGCGTCCATATAGCCCATCCCGTCGGCGGCGGAGGCGAAGAAGGGTTCCTGCCGGAAGGACTCCATGATGGAATCGGCGTAGTCCTGCTCACCGCTGATTTTCTCACAGGCGGCGGCAAACTTGTCCACGATTTCCTGCGGCGTATCCTTGGGGAAGGCGAAGAAGTAGTGCTTTTCCAGGGTCAGATCATAGCCCTGCTCCGCGGCGGTGGGGATATCCGGGAAGCCCGCGGAGCGTTCGCCGTTGGTCTGGGCCAGGGCCACAAATTCGCCGTTTTCCAGGTAATCCTTGATGGTCCCGTAGGCGTTGATGATACAGTCGATGTGCCCTCCGGCCAGAGCGGCCACCCGGTCGGAAGCGCCGCCCACATCCACCAGGGAGATGTCAAACCCGGCCTTTTGCAGCATCAGGCTCTGGACATGGACCATCGTACCGGTGTCCATGCCGATTTTCAGCTGGCCAGGGTGCTCCTTGCTGTAGTTGAACATATCCTCTAAGGTCTGGAAGCCCGAGTCGGCCCGGACGGCGATGATCTCGCCGGGGCTTTTCGCCACGATGGAGGACAGCTTGAAATCCTGCACGCCGAAGTCGGCCACGCCGATTACCTCGTTGACATTGATGGCGGAGTGGAAGAACAGGACCGAATACCCGTCGGGGGCCGCGTCCTTCACCTGGCGGCTGGCGATGGAGCCGCCGCTGCCGGTGACGTTGGAGGCCGCCACATTGACCCCCAGCTCCTTGGAGAGTCCCTCCACATAGGCTCTGGCGTTGAAGTCCGTGTCGCCTCCGGCGCCATAGGGGATCACGATTTCAATGGGCCGCTCCGGCCACGCGGTTTCCGCAGCCTGGGGTTCTCCCCCGTCTGCGGGAGGGGGTTCTTTCCCGGTATCGGGCTTTGTGTCTCCGCCGCAGGCGGCCAGAGAGAGGAGCGTCAGGGACGCCAGGAGCATTGCAAGCAGCTTTTTCATCATTCTTCTCCTTTTCCATCAAGTTTATAATGTATCGTCCATGAACCGTATCCCCGGCGGCAGGCCGGCGGAGCCGTGGAAGCGGCCGGTTCATTTGACTTTCCTGCACGGCGAGTCCGCCGTGATGCAAACCCGGAAGAGGTTCAGCGCTCCGGAAACATGGCCTGGAAGAGCTCTACGTTCCTCTTTGCCGCGGCGCCCAGGGTTCCGCCGTCGGCGAAGGGGATGACCAGGGAATAGCCGCGTTCAAATTTTTCCTTTGCCGCGTCCATGCCTCCGGCCACGGAAGCCAGAAATTTGTCGGATTTCAGCGTCGCCTCCTCAACCCTTTGGATGGCGGCTTGGACCTCCTCGTGGGAGGGATCGCAGAAGTGTCCCATAGAAGTCGCCAAATCCATGGGGCCGATAAAGACGCCGTCCAATCCTTCCACCTGGAGGATTTCCTCAATATGCTCCACGGCCTCCAGGGTTTCCACCGCCGTCATCACAAGGATTTCGTCGTTGGCGCGCGCTAAATAATTCATGCTGTTCATGTTCCACCCCGGGGCCCTTGGGCTGGGGGCCACGCCCCGAACGCCCAGAGGAGGATATTTGCAGGCGGCCACGGCGCTCCGGGCCTCTTCCTGGGTGTTCACATAGGGGATCAGCACGCCATAGGCTCCCGCGTCCAAAATTCGTTTGACGGCCACCATGTCGTTCCACGGCGCCCGAACAATCGGTATGCCGTCGAAGCGGCCCAGGGCCCGGAGCTGGTCCATAAGGCTGAGGATATCGTTGGGGCCGTGCTCCATATCAATCATCAGCACATCCACTCCGGCCTTGGCGAAAATCTCCGCCGCAAAGGGACTGGCCATTTGCAGCCACGCCCCCATCAGCTTCTTCTTGTTCCGCAGCAGGTGTTTCGCCGGATTGTAAAATTCCTCATTTAAACGCAGCATAAAAGCCTCCCCCTTGGATTTGCGGCCCCGGCGCGGAAACGCCGGACCCGCGTAGTTCTATATGGATAATTTGATATAAACTTTGCCGGACGGCGCTTTCAGAGGGAAATCGGAACACCGTCTTTTCGCAAAGAGGGAATAATGCCGAATAACAAAAAGTATCTCCCTCTGTTTTTGTGGATATCACCCTGTTGTTGATAAAAAGTATAGCAAGGAGCGGGCGGCTTGTCTTTAGCACAGGTTAGCGCTTTTTTGTGCTATATTACCCTCAAAAAGATTTTTTATTGCTTTTAGCATTATTTTGTGCAAATAATATGGGAAAGAACGATGAACGGGAGGAACGAACGATGCCGCATCCAATCGAACTCATTTGGACCTTCATGGTGGATTATGCCAAGGACTGGGGCGTGCTGCGGCACGCGCATGATTATTTTCAAATGTACTATTGTACCGCCGGGCGGGGCGCCATGCTGCTGGGGGATCGGGACATCGTGCTGGAAAAGGACAGCTGCCTGCTGATCTGGCCCAATCAGCTCCACGAGGTCTATCCGATCAAAAGCGGCCAGCTCCGCACAATCGACACAAAGTTCTATGTGCACGACGCGGACATTAAGGCCGCGCTGCTCCGCGCGCCCCAGCTCATCACGATAACGGACCCGCATTTCCGGGACCTGCAGCAGACTATGCGGAATGAATGGGTGTCCGGCGCCCTTTTCGCCAAGGCAATGGCGGAGCTGTTGTTTGAGCAGTCGATTTTTCTGTTCTTGCGGAATAATTCCCATGTCTCCGCACCGCCGCCCTTTTACCGCACGCTGCGGGAGAGGACGGAAAAGCTCACCGGCCTTGAAAAGACCATCGCGGAATATCTCTCCAATCATTTTTTGGAGGACCTCTCCCTGGATCAGATCGCCGGGAGTCTGCGCTATTCCAAAAACTACCTCTGCAAGGTCTTCAAGCGGGCCAGTGGATACACAATCAATGAATATATCAACTGCCTCCGCATCAGCAAGGCCTATGATCTGGTGTGCTTCACCAACAACCGGCTCACGGAAATCGGCGCTCAGTGCGGCTTCTCCAGCATCCATTACTTTTCCAGAACCTTCCACCGCATCGTGGGAATGACGCCGACCCAGGCCCGCAACCACGAGGAAAACTCCCTGAACACCGATATCCGCCTGCACGGCACCTTTCGGTACCGGTATTACAGCAAGGAAACGCCCAGCGAAAAAGGCGGCCTAAAGCACGAGAAAGACCGCTGAGGGAAGGCGGGGCGAAGGCCGTTTTCCGATAAACAATCCAAAAAAGCAGAGGCGCTCCGCCTCCTGCTCCGGTTGTGTGATTTTATCACGGTACGCATAGACCGATTCCGGTATCATGGTCTTATCAAATCTGGGAGGTCACCCTATGGAAACAAGGAAAAAGCGGCGGGCCGTCGTAAACGGGGACGCCTGCGTTGCCTGCGGATGCTGCGTGAAGGTGTGTCCCCTGTCCGCCATCCAGGTCCGGCATGGAGTCCGGGCGGCTGTTGATCCGAAGCGATGCGTAGGCTGCGGCAAATGCGCGAAGGAGTGCCCCGCGTCCGTGATCATTATCCAGGAGGTTCCGGTATGAAAAAGCGTTGGTATGATTTCCTTTGGATTGTGGAGCTGGTTTATATGACCCTGGGGTTCTTCAATATCCTGTTCGCCTGGCTGGGCATGCTGTTCTTCTGCATCCCCCTGATCATCTCCCTGGTCTGGGGCACGAAGGGCTACTGCAACCGCTACTGCGGCCGGGGACAGCTGTTCGGCCTGCTGGGCGGGCGCTTCGGTCTGTCCCGGAAAAAGGATATCCCTGGGTGGATGAAAAGCAAATGGTTCCGCTACGGCTTTTTGATTTTCTTCTTTGTCATGTTCTTTCAGATGCTGTGGAATACTTACCTGGTCTTTGCCGGCGCACAGGATCTCCGGCAGGTGGTGACGCTGCTGTGGACGTTTAAGCTCCCCTGGCACTGGGCCTATCACGGCACATTTTTTCACCAGGGCGTCGCCCAGTTCGCCTTCGGCTTTTACAGCGTCATGCTGACCTCCACCATACTCGGACTGATTACCATGATTTTATTCAAGCCCCGCAGCTGGTGCGTCTACTGCCCTATGGGCACCATGACGCAGCTGATCTGCAAAGCAAAAAATGGAAAGGATGCGTGAACATGAAGGTAGTGATCATCGGCGGCGTGGCGGGAGGAGCCACGGCGGCGGCCCGGCTCCGGCGGCTGGACGAACAGGCGGAGATCGTGGTCTTTGAACGGTCCGGGTACATCTCCTACGCCAACTGCGGCCTGCCCTATTACATCGGCGGGGTCATCGAGGCCCCCGAGGCCCTGACCCTCCAGACGCCGGAGAGCTTCTTCTCCCGGTTCCGCGTCGCCATGAAGGTGCGCCACGAGGTCACCGCCCTCCATCCGGAGAGGAAAACCGTCTCCGTCAAAAACCTGGAGACGGGGGAGGAATTTGAGGAACCCTACGACAAACTCCTCCTCTCC
>VSMY01000029.1 GCA_009773995.1 Oscillibacter sp.
CATGCCTCTACGGCTCGTGTGCGCGGCGATGTGTATAAGAGCCAGGGCCAGGGGAGCCACCTCGATGCTGCCCCGCTCCAGGTACTTCTGGTAGGTCTCCGCCCCCAGCATGTCGAAAAGGGCGTCGTACAACGGCCGGAGGTAGGGGTCCACCTTGGACTGGAGGTCGCCGGGCAGGAAGCCCAGGCGCTCCCCGGCCTCCACGGCGGGGCGGGTGAGGATGATGCGGTTCACCTGCTTGTCCCGGAACGCCTGCACGGCGGCGGCCACGGCGAGATACGTTTTCCCCGTACCCGCCGGGCCCACGCCGATGGTGACGGTGTTTTTCAGCACGGAGGCGATGTAGTCCTTCTGCCCGATGGTCTTGGGCTTGATGGGCCGCCCCTTGGCGGAGATGCAGAGCACGTCGCCGGTGAGTTCGGCGATCTTCTCCTCCTTTCCCGCCCGGACCATGCTGACGACATACCGGACGTTCTGCTCCCCCAGGGGCTCCCCCCGGCTGGAGAGGGTCAGCAGGGCCTGAATGGCCTTGCAGGCCAGGGACACGTCCTCCGCCTCGCCCTCCACCCGGAGCTCGCCCTCCCGGTTCACAACGGACACGGAAAACTCCTGCTCCAGAAGCCGGATGTTCTCGTCAAAGGACCCGAAGAGGTTCACGGCCTGTTCCAGCCGCTCGATGCTGATTCTCTGTTCCAAAAAATCTTCACTCCCGTATTTCCGCGGGCCTCAGCCCGTTTCTTCTTCCGTATAAAGGGGAACCGTCTCCCCGATCTCCTCCAGGCACTCCGCCGACAGCGTGACGAGAAGGGTATCCCCCTTCTGCCGGGCGGAGCAGAGAGTGGACTTCACCTCTCCGTAGGGCTCCACCATCTCCCGGAGCTGGGCGGTGAGGATGGCCTCGGCAGCCTCCTCCGCCTCGGCGGCGGTGCGCGGCGCGGGGACCGCCTCGTAAAAGCGCCAGGTTTCCGCCTCCACCGTCACCGGCAGGGGCACGCCAAAGAGATTCAAGGGACGCCTGCTGGTTATTTTATCATATTCCGCCCCTTCAATGCTACTGTTTGAGAAGAATTTTATCCGCCGGGTCCCAAAAATCAGGGAGACCCCCGTCTTCTCCTTTCCCGTGTACCGCTTTTCCGGCGCCGTCAGGGGCATGGAGGCGGTGAGATCGTACCAGGTCCGGGCCTCCACCTTCCCCAGGCCCGCCAGGACCCGGGCTCCCACGGTGCCCGTGTCCTCCACGCCGGAAACCAGAATCTGGCCCTCCGTCACGGCGCTGCCGGGCATGACGCAGGCAACGCCCCCGATGGTCTGGACCTTCTTCACCAGCCCCGCCCGCCGGGCCACCAGGTTGCAGGGCTCCCGCCGGTCCACCATCACCGGGGGCGGCGTCCGCTCCCGGACCTGGACCTCCGCCCGGCAGCCGGAGACGTTGACGGCGATCCAGATCAGCTCCGGCACGTCCAAAAGCACGTGGTTCCGGATGTCCTCCCCGTCCAGAGAGAGGCCGAAGGTCCCCAGGGCGACGCCGTTTTTCTCCAGGGCCCGGAGAATGCGCTCCGTGGGCACGGTCTCGTTGCCCTCCACCTGGAAGTCCCAGATGAAGAAGGACCCCAGGAACAGCCCCAGGGCGCAGCCCACCAGCCCCATCGCCAGGGCCTGGCGGTGCCGGAAGCGCAGGAGGAAGTAGGGCGCGCCCTCCAGGCCCACCACCGAAAAATCACAGTCCAGGTTTTTCCCCGCCTGGCGGAGGCGCTTCCAGTCCCGCCGGGACAGGCGGCAGGTAAAGGCCGTGGGGGACTCCCATTGCAAGTCCCAAAAGGCCAGATCCTGGGCCCCGCAGAGGTTCAGCACCCGCTCGGGAAAGGCGCACTCCGCCCGGATGCGGACCTGCCCCCGGAGGCGATTCACCAGCCCCGTCAGCATGGCCCCACCCACTCCACGGAGTCGATGCGCCCGCCGATGCGCAGCTCCCCCGCGGTCATGGCCAGGAGGGTCAGCCGTGCCCCCTTCACCCGGAGGACCCCGGCGGGGGTGTTGGCGTCGATCTGCTCCTCCGTGTAGGCCAGAAGGCCCGTGTGGTGCTCCAGATATAATTGGCGGCTCCCCACCATTTCCAGCCGGGGCAGGCCCGCCACGATGTCCGCCGGCAGGTCGAAGAGCTCCGCCGCCGCCGCCAGCACGCCGCCCTCCCGGTCCCGTCGATTGCGTTCCATACGTCTCACCTCAGGAAATCCTATGCGGCGGGGCGGACCGGCATGATTGTCTCCTTCGCCGCATAGGGTTTTTCGAGGTGAGGCGTATGAAACCCCATTGGCGGACCGGCGCTTGTCTGCTGCTCTGCGGCCTTTTGGTCTGGTTCCTGGCGGACGCGGGAACGGTCCGGGCCGCCGCCGGGGCGGGGCTGGCCCTCTGCGGCCGGTCGGTGATCCCCGCCCTGTTCCCCTTCATGGCGGCGTCCACCATGCTGGTGTCCCTGGGCTTCGGGGAGTGGGCCTCTCCCCGCCTGGCGGGGCTGATGAGCCTTTACCGCCTCCCCGGCCCCGCCGGGGCCGCCCTGCTGCTGGGACTGGTGGGGGGCTACCCCATCGGGGCCCGGACGGCGGCGGAGCTCCACGGGAAGGGCCTCCTCACCGCGGACGAGGCGGAGCGGCTCCTGGGCTTCTGCAACAACTCCAACCCCGTGTTTCTCCTCAGCGTCCTGGGGGGCGGGGTCTTCGGCAGTCCCCGGATTGGCGTTTATCTCTGGCTCATTCACGTGCTCTCCGCCCTGCTGACGGGCTTTTTCTTCCGGGGGAACGGGAAATCCCTTGGGCGGCAAGCTCTGCCAAGGGTTTCCCCCTGTCAGGCTCCCTCCCTTTTCACCGCCTTTGTGGAGGGGGTCAAGAGCGCCTGCGGCAGCATGCTCTATGTCTGCGGCTTTGTGATCTTCTTCTATGTGCTGGCCAGCCCCCTGGCGGCCCTGGGGGGCCCCCTGGGAGCCGGGCTGGTGGGCTTCCTGGAGCTCTTTTCCCTAACGCCCCTGCTGGCGGCGGACCGCCTGGGCTTTATCCTGGCCTCCGCCTGCGCGGGCTGGGGCGGGGTCTCCATCCTCTGCCAGACGGCGGCGGCGCTGGAGGGCAGCGGACTGCGGCTCCGGACCTATCTCACGGGAAAGACCCTACAGGCCCTGCTGGCGGGGGGGCTGGCGGTGATTGTGAGTCTCTATCTCTTTTGACTGTAAAACGGAGCGGCCTCGCTATAGCGAGGCCGCTCCGTTTTGTATTCTTTCGACAGGATATGACGTTTTGTACTTACCTCTGTCCTTTATCGTAGGGCACGCCCTCCGCCTTGGGGGCGCGGGACTTCTTGGACGTGAAGGCCAGCACCACCAGGGAGATGATATAGGGCAGCATGTTGTACATGGCCGCCGGGAGGTTCAGGGCCTGGAGGAAGCTGAAGCCGGAGTACACGTTGCCCAGGGCCCGGCAAAAGCCGAACAGCAGCGCCGCCAGGGCGATGCGGGTGGGCTTCCACTGGCCGAAGATCATGACGGCCAGGGCCAGGAAGCCGAAGCCCGCCACGCCGTTTTCGAATTTCCACTCGCTGACGCCCGCCGTGATGTACACGATGCCGCCCAAGCCCCCCAGCATGCCGGAGATCAGCACGCCGGCGTAGCGCATTTTGTAGACGTTGATGCCCACGCTGTCCGCCGCCTGGGGATGCTCGCCGCAGGCCATGAGCCGGAGGCCGAAGCGGGTCTTGTACAGCGACACGTAGGACCCGACGAGGGCCAGGGCCGCCAGCAGCATGAACCAGTTGAACTCAAAGCTGCCGATGTTCACCAGGAAGGCTTTTTTCGCGTTGATGTACTGGATGGTGGAGGAGACGTTGTCCACGCTTTCCGCGGTGTTCATGGCCTTGACGAAGACCGTGGCCGCCGCGGTGCCCAGGAGGTTCATGGCCGTGCCCACCAGGGTCTGGTCCGCCTTGAAGTTGATGGCGGCCACCGCCAGCAGCAGGGAGTACACAACGCCCAGGGCGATGGCGGCCAGGACCACCAGCAGGATCATGGCGAAGGCGGGGGTGCTGTCCGGCAGAAACTTCATCATCAGCGCGCCGCCTAGGGCGCCCATGACCATGATGCCCTCCAGGCCGATGTTGATGACGCCGGAGTGCTCCGAGAAGCAGCCGCCCAGGGCCACCAGCAAAAGCACCGACGCGAAAATCAGCGTATATTGCAGCAGTAAGGTCATTTCCCGTCGCCTCCTTTCTCAGCGGACGCTTTCCTCTTCTCGTCCCGGCGGTCCAGCCAGGAATTCAGCGCCGTCTTGAAGAAGAGGACGAAGCCGCAGAGGTAGATAATCAGCGCGGAGATAAAGTCGGAAATCTGGGAGGAGTACATGGTCTTGTCCACATAGGCTCCTCCGTTGGTGATGTGCTGAATGAAGTAGGAGGAGAAGATGGCCCCGATGGGGTTCAGCCCGCCCAGGAAGGCGGCGGCGATGCCGTTGAAGCCCATGGCGGGGACGGCGGACTGGGTGCACTGCCACTGTTCGAATCCGGAGAGGAACAGCATGGCCGCGCCCATGCCCGCGAGGCCGCCGGCGATGGCCATGGTGAGAATCAGGTTCTTCCGCTCCCGCATGCCGCAGTATTTGGCGGCGAACTTGTTGCAGCCCGTGGCTTTCAGCTCATAGCCCAGCTTGGTCTTCTCAAGCAGAACCCAGACCAGGACCGCCGTCAGAATCGCCAGGGGGATGGCCAGGCCCACGTACTGGTTCTTGCTGAACAGGGCTCCCAGGCCCAGGGAGGGAAGCAGGGCCCCCTCGTTGGTGCTGGCCAGGGTGTAGGTATAGGGGCTGGTCTCCTCCTTCACCAGGGTCAGCAGCATATTCACCGCGTAGAGGCTGATCCAGTTCAGCATGATGCAGGAGATGACCTCGTTGACGTTGCAGTAGGCTTTCAGCACGCCGGAAATCGCCCCCAGGGCGGCCCCGGCCAGGATGGCGGCGATGAGGCACAAAAACCAGGGCAGCTTCAGCCCCAGGGCGCAGTACAGCGCCGCTCCGGTGCCCACCACGTACTGGCCCGCCGCGCCGATGTTGAACAGGCCCACCTTATAGGCGAAGAGCACCGAGAGGCTGCACATCAGCAGGGGGGCGGTCTTCACCAGGGTGCTGCCGAAGTAGCGGAGCTGGGCCGTGGACTTGGAGTAGGTCATAAAGTTTTCCACGATGGCCAGAATGGCCCCGTTGGCCCCGGCGGGGTTGATGAGGAGCAGGGCGATGTAGCCCACCAGCAAGCCGATGAGGATGCATAGCAAAGAGGCCAGCAGGGTCTGGACCGCGCCGTTGCGCAGCAGGGAGGTCTTTTCTTTTTTCATGCCTTACGCCCCCTTCTTCTTCGCGCCGGCCATGTAGAGGCCCAGCTCTTCCACCGTGACTTCCTTGGGGTCGAACTCGCCCACGATCTCCCCCTCGTACATGACCAGGATGCGGTCGGAGACGTTCATAACCTCGTCCAGCTCCAGGCTGACCAGCAGCACGCCCTTTCCCGCGTCCCGCTGGGCCACGATCTGCTTGTGTATGTATTCGATGGCGCCCACGTCCAGGCCCCGGGTGGGCTGGACGGCGATGAGCAGCTCCGGGTTCTTGTCAATCTCCCGGGCGATGATGGCCTTCTGCTGGTTGCCGCCGGACATGCTCCGGGCCGCCGTGACGGGGCCCTGGCCGGACCGGACGTCGTACTGCTCGATGAGGCCCACGGCGTACTCCCGGATGGCCCGGCGCTTCAAAAAGCCCGCCGGGGTGACGAAGTGGCTCTCGAAATACCGCTGGAGCACCATGTTGTCCTCCAGGGTGTAGTCCAGGACCAGGCCGTGCTTGTGCCGGTCCTCGGGGATGTGGCTCATGCCGGAGGTGTTCCGCTTCCGGATGGGGGCCTTGGTGATGTCCTGACCGTTCAGGGTCAGGGTCCCCTCCTTCAGGGGCTCCAGGCCGGTGAGGCCGTAGACCAGTTCCGTCTGGCCGTTGCCGTCGATGCCCGCGATGCAGACGATTTCGCCCCGGCGGACCTGGAAGCTCACGTCCTTCACCGCGTTGTTTTTGTGCCGCTTGGAGGCCACGGTCATGCCCTTCACATCCAGCACCACCTCGCCGGGCTTGGGGGGCGCTTTTTCCACCACGAAGTTCACGTCCCGGCCCACCATCATCCGGCTCAGCTCCTCCTGGGAGGTGGAGGCGATGTCCACGGTGCCGATGTACTTGCCCTTCCGCAGCACGGAGCAGCGGTTGGCCACGGACATGATTTCGTTGAGCTTGTGGGAGATAAACAGGATGCTCTTCCCCTCGGCGGAGAGGTTCTTCATAATCTGCATCAGCTCGTCGATCTCCTGGGGGGTCAGCACGGCGGTGGGCTCGTCGAAGATCAGAATTTCGTTCTCCCGGTACAGCATCTTCAAAATCTCGGTGCGCTGCTGCATGCCCACGGTGATGTCCTCAATCAGCGCGTCCGGGTCCACCCGGAGGCCGTACTTCTCGGAGAGGGCCAGCACCTTCTCCCGGGCCTCCCCCTTCTGGAGGAAGCCGTGCTTGCAGGGCTCCACGCCCATGATGATGTTGTCCAGAACGGTGAAGCACTCCACCAGTTTGAAGTGCTGGTGGACCATGCCGATGCCAAGATCGTTGGCGTCGTTGGGGTCCTTGATGGAGACTACCCGGCCGTCCTTTTTGATGACGCCCTCCTCCGGCTGGTACAGGCCGAAGAGCACGCTCATCAGCGTGGATTTTCCGGCGCCGTTTTCGCCCAGCAGGGCGTGGATCTCGCCCTTTTTCAGCTGTAACGTGATATTGTCGTTGGCCACGATGCCGGGGAACCGCTTTGTGATGTTCAGCATCTCAATGGCGTAACTCTGTTCCAATTTCACAACCTCCTCCTTCTCTGTTTCCCGGAACCCCTTTTTGAAAAAATAGGTTCTTGTTTATTGTACCATAACCTCCTGGAGATTTCAAAGCATTTTTTGAAAATTTTCACAAAGCCGGGTTGCCCCAAACGAAGGAAAAAGCGAGGACGGGAATCTCCCGTCCTCGCTGGCTTAAGGGGTTTCTTACTTGATGTTGCCCAGGTCGTTGACTTTGATGTTGGAGACGGCGGGCATGGCGGAGATGTCGTCGGAGACCGTGATTTTCCCGTCGAACATATCCTTTACCAGGGCTTTGTAGTCGTCCTGAGAGAAGCCGTCGCCCCACTGGGTGGTGTCCATGGGCAGCAGGACGTAGTTGGCGGAGGGATCGTCGCCGGAGACCAGGCCCAGGGCCTCGGCCTTGCCGCCGTAGTTAGCAAAGTTGCCCGCGGCCACTTCGTCCAGCATGTGGTTGACCGTGGCGGCCAGGCCCTTCATGGCGGAGGTCAGGGTCACGCCCTCGCCGTAGGCCGCGTCCAGGTTGAAGCTCTGGTCCACGTCCACGCCGATGACCTTGGTTCCGGGGACCTTGGCGGCCGCCTCACCGGCGGAGGTGCAGATGCCGCCGCCGCAGGCGAAGACCACTTCCACGCCCAGGTTCTGATACCAGTTGTCGGTGTAAGCGGTGATGTCGGGATCTCCGAAGAACTGGTTGCCGTAGACATATTCCACGGTGGCGTCCACGCCCAGCTCGCCGGCGGCGGCGTCCACGCCCTGAACATAGCCGTAGCCGAAGCGCTGCACGGCGGGGACGGCCATGCCGCCCAGGTAGCCCAGGTGGGTGTAGCCCAGCTTCACGGCGGCGTAACCGGCCATGTAGCCGCAGAGCTCTTCCTTATAAACGGCGCAGTACACGTTGCTGGGCACCGTTCCGCCCACGTCGCCCTCGCTGACGTCCAGGGCGATGAAGGTGATTTCGGGGTAGACGTCGGCCGTCTGGGTGATGGTCTCGCCGAAGGCGAATCCGGGCATGACGATGACGTTGTAGTCCTCGTCGGCCGCTTTTTCCACCATGGCCACGCGCTCGGCGGTGGAGTCTCCGGCGGGCTTGTAGTAGGTGAATTCCACGCCGTTGGCCTCGCACCAGGCCTTGCTGGCCTCGTAGGTGGTCTGGTTAAAGGATTGGTCCGTGATGTCGCCGTAGTCCGTGATCATGGCGACCCGGATGTCCGCTCCGCCCTCAGAGCCGCCGTCGTCGGCGGGGGTCTCGGGGGTCTGGGCGGGCTCCTGCTGCTGGGCGCCGCCGTCCGCGGGAGCGTCGGTCTTGCCGGAATCTCCGCCGCCGCAGGCGGCCAGGGATAGAACCATCGCCAAAGTCAGCAGGATTGCAAATAACTTCTTCATGGGTATCAACCTTCCTTCCGTATGTTCCTCCGGGCAGGGCCGGAGATCTCGGCCTCAGAGGGCCAAGCCCATTATAACAACACCCTCCAAAAATTTCAACTGAATTTGCAAAATGTTTTCCTTTTGGGAAAAACGACGGAAGCCCGTTCCTCACCTTCCCGCCATCTGGACGGCGGTCTCCAAGGCGATCTCCATCATCTCCGTCAGGGAGCTCTGCCGCTGCGCCGGGGGAAGCTCCTCCTTGGTGACCAGGTTGTCGGTGACGGTGCAGATGGTCAATGCCCGCTTCCCCGCCTCGGCGGCGGTGGCGTAAAGTCCCGCCGTCTCCATGTCGATGGCCAGCACCCCCATGGGGGCCCACTCCAATCCGCCGCCGCGCTTATGATAGAACACGTCGGAGCTCAAAATGTTCCCCACCGGGGGCTCCACGCCCTTTTTCCGGGCCGCGGCCACGGCGGTCTCCAAAAGCGTGAAGTCCGCGATGGGAGCGAACACGCCGGGAAGCCCGAAGTGATGGGCGAAGCTGGAGTCCGTACAGGCCCCCTGGGCAATCACCAGGTCCCGGAGCTTCAATTTTTCGCTGAGGGCCCCGGTGGTGCCCACCCGGATGATGTTCTCCACGCCGTAGAAGTGGAAGAGCTCGTGGGCGTAGATGCCGATGCTGGGGATGCCCATGCCGGAGGCCATGGCGGAAACCGGGACGCCCTTATAGGTCCCCGTCCAGCCCTGGACGCCCCGGACGTTGTTCACCAGCCGGGGGCTTTCCAGGAAGGTCTCGGCGATGAATTTCGCCCGGAGGGGATCGCCGGGCATGAGGACGGTTTCGGCGAAGTCGCCCAGGGCGGCCTCGTTGTGCGGGGTGCCCATCTCAGCCCTCCATAGCCTTCACGGCCTTGACGATGCGGCTGGTGCCCAGGCGGGAGGCCCCCAGGCTGATGAAGTCCTCCGCGTCCTTCAAATCGGCGATGCCTCCGGCGGCCTTGATTTTGACATGGGGGCCCACGTGCCCCGCAAACAAGGCCACATCCTCACGGGTGGCCCCGCCGCCGCCGAAGCCGGTGGAGGTCTTGATATAGTCCGCGCCGGAGGCGGTGACGATCTCGCACATTTTGATTTTTTCCTCGTCGGTGAGGAGGCAGCACTCGATGATGACCTTCAGGAGCTTGCCCTTGCAGGCGGCCTTAATGGCCTTGATTTCCGCCAGGAGCTCGTCCCATTTCCGGTCCTTCACCCAGCCGATGTTGATGACCATGTCCACTTCCTCCGCCCCGTTTTCCACGGCGTCGGAGGCCATGAAGCATTTGGCCGCGGTGGTGTCGTATCCGTTGGGGAAGCCGATGACGGTGCAGATAGGCAGTTTGCCCTGGACATACTCCGCCGCCTGCTTCACGTAGCTGGCGGGGATGCAGACGCTGGCGCACTGGTATTTGAGCCCATCGTCGCAGATGGCCTTGATCTCCTCCCAGGTGGCTCCCTGGGCCAGCAGGGTGTGGTCGCACTTTCCAAGGATTTCCTTCAGTTCCATTTCAGCGTTCTCCTTTATGATCATGATACCCCGATACCTGGGGGGAAAGGTCTGCCTTTTGATTATACCAGACTTTCCCGCGCCTGTCCAGTAGGGGCGGCCCCCCCTGGGCCGCCCGGTTCCCTGGAAACCCCGGCAGGGCTTCGGATAAACGGGCCGCCGGGGGCGGCGGCCCCTACTTGCAAACCCGGCCCGGCCGTGCTACAATAAAACGACTATTCTTAACGGAGGCATATCCCATGAAAACACGTATTCTCTCCCTGCTCTGCGCCTTGATCCTGCTTCTGGGCGCGGTCCCCTCCGCCGCCGCCCTGGAGGGGGAATCCCGCCGGGCCGCCGGGGCCCTGGCGGGCCTGGGCCTCATCGACGCCGTCCCCTCGGACGAGGTCTTAAAGCGCCCCGCCGACCGGCTGGACGGGACGAACCTGTTGGTGCGCCTCTCCGGCGCCGTCAAGGCCGACCTTCCCTCCGGCGCCCAGGACTATGCCGTGGCGAAGGGCTGGGTCACCGTCACCGGCGGCCAGGACGAGCCCCTGCCCGCCGCCGAGTTCTGCGCCTCGCTGCTGCGGCTGCTGGGGTATGAGGGCTTCACCGACGAGAACGCGGACCTCTTCGCCCGCCGGGCCGCCCTGACCACCCGGGATTATGATGAAACCCTCACCCTGGGGGACCTGTACCAGCTGGCCCTGGACGCCCTGACCTACCCCGCCCAGGACGGCGGCACCCTGGCCCAGGGCCTGGCGGAGAAGGGCCGCTGCACCCAGGCTCAGATTCAGCCCCTCTTCCCGGAGGAGCTCACCGCCCGGCAGGTGGCGGACCGGCACATGGCCGCCGCCTTCCAGCTGGACGTGTACTACACGGAAAACGCCTATAAAAAGGGCTTCCGGAGCAACGGCGGCAGCGGCTTCTTCGTCTCCGCCGGCGGGCTGGCCGTCACCAACTACCACACCATCGAGGACGCCGTCCGGGCCACCGTCACCCTCATCACCGGAGAGGTCTTCCCGGTGGACCGGGTACTGTTCGCCGACCCCGACGCCGACCTGGCCCTGCTGCGGGTCTCCAGAAGTTCTACGGACGGCAAGACGGAGGTTCCCTTCTTCTCCTTCCTGGAAATCGCGGAGGAACCCGCCCTCCGCCGGGGCGACCGGATCTACACCCTGGGCGTGCCCCTGGGCATCACCCCCGCCATCAGCGAGGGCATCGTCAGCGCCACGGACCACCAGGTCTCGAAGTTCAGCGCCCCCTGCGTGGTCAACACCGCCGACATCTCCCACGGAAGCAGCGGCGGCGCCCTGCTGAACGTCTACGGCCGCGTGGTGGGCGTCACCTCCGGAGCCTATGAGGCGGGAAACAGCCTGTACATCTCCGTCCCCCTGTCCCCCATTCTGGAAACGGACTGGAAAGCCGAGGGCGTCACCCTGGCGGAGCTCAAGCGGGAGGCGCAAAAGCAGGACTGAACGTCTGGAGAATTCCCGTAGAATTTTCTCGAATACCCCCTTGAAAACCGGGAAGCGTTGTGGTATGATAAGAAGCTGTCAAACACGCTTCACGCTCCGCGTGATCTCAAATTGGAGGTAGAACGTCTTGAAAATCGCCATCACTGTTTTGCAGCTCCTCTGCGGGCTGGGCATCATCCTGATTGTACTGTTCCAGTCCGGCAAGAGCGCCGGGCTCTCCGGCGCCATCGGCGGCGTGGCCGACTCCTTCCTGGCCAAGAACAAGGCCAAGACCATGGACGCCAAGCTGGCCCGGGCCACTAAGTGGATTGGGGCCCTGTTCCTGGTCCTGACCCTGATTTTGCTGATCCTCGGCTGAGCAGAGCAAAACGCCGCCTCCCGGGCCTTTCCGGGAGGCGGTTTTTCTTTTTGGCTTTTTTCAAACAAATGTTTGCTTTTTCTCCTCCGGTGTGCTATACTGGAAAAAACGACTGCGCCCTCAGGGCGCTCGGGAGGTCCTGTTATGGCGAATCTCACCCATATGCAGCAGAAGGTCTATGACTACATCGTCTCCTGCATCCAGACCCAGGGCTACCCGCCCTCCGTCCGGGAAATCGGCGACGCGGTGGGCCTGAAATCCCCCTCCACCGTCCACTTCCACCTCAAGCACCTGGAGGAGGCCGGGGTCATCGCCAAGGGCGCCGGGAAGGGCCGGGCCATCGCCCTGACCGAGTCCCCCGCTCCCAAGGACCGGGTGCCCATCGTGGGCAACGTAGCCGCCGGAAGCCCCATCTTGGCGGAGGAGTGCATTGAGGACTACCTCCCCTTCGACGCCGGAGGCCGGGAGGGGGAGTACTTCGCCCTGCGGGTCCGGGGCGAGTCCATGCTGAACGCCGGGATTCTCCCTGGAGATCTGGTAGTGGTCCACAGCCAGCCTACCGCCCGGCATGGGGAAATCGTGGTGGCCATGATCGAGGACGAGGCCACGGTAAAGCGCCTCTCCCTCCGGGGCGGCCAGGTCTGGCTGCTGCCGGAGAACGACGACTACTCCCCCATCGACGGCTCCTGCGCCAAAATCCTGGGGAAGGTGGCCGCCGTGGTGCGGCATTACTAAGGACGGCTTTGAAGAGAGAACGGCCGGAGCCCTTTGGGCTCCGGCCTTGGTCTTTTGTTCAGGCGTAGGTGTCGATATAGTCGCCGACGCCGGGGGTGGGAGGAAGCATGGCCAGCTCTCCCATCGCCTGCTGCTCCATGTCCGACATCACATTCTTCTGCAAAGACATGGCATACTGGGTTGCCAGCCGCGCGGAGCTCATCTCCATGGCGGCCAGGGCAATATCATTCATCATTGCGGGACTCTCCTTTCTCTTGCTTTTTTCTCTGGGAAACGGGCATAGCGCCCAACAGCCCCAGCAGTTCTGCGGGGGCCGCTTCCTCAGCGGCGGAATCCTGGTTCACCAGCTTGGCGTCCAGCAGCTCGCTGCGGAGGATGGCCACCTCCGGCGGCGCAGAAATGGCCAGGCGAACCCGCCCGCCCTCAATGGACACCACGGAAACCCGTATTTCCTCCCCAATCACCAGGGATTCTCCGGTCCTGCGCTGTAAAATCAGCAAGGCGCGGCCTCCTCCCCGCGGCCGAATTCCGCCAGGGGATGCCGCATTTCATACCGCTCCATAATCACCTGCCGGGCCTCCCGGGTCTCAGGATGGATTACCAGGGGACACTTTAGATTCACCGTACTGGCGGAAACCGGATTTTTCACCGCGCAGAGCACATAAAATCCCAGGTCCCCCGTCTCCTTTACGCCGAAGGCCTTCAAATCCGAAGGCTCCAGCTCCGGCGCATAATCCGGCTTCAGCGTGAAGGGGTCCAGGGCCACGAAGGCCAGGGCGGGCGTCTTCACGCTCTGGAGGCAGAGCATCCCGCCGCCGTCGAAGGGCAGGAGCAGAAAGCCCTGCTCCTGCTCAAAGCCGAAAAGGCCCTCTGGAAAATGAATCACATCTCCGGCCTCATATTCGATCTCGCCGAAATACTTGGTCTGGAGCTTCCGTATCTCCATCATGCCTTCACATCCACCGGCTCATAGTTGGGATCGGCGGAAGGGGGCACATAGAGCGGCCCGCCGATATACTTGATGATGACCTCCGCCTTTTGCTTGACGGAAATCTCGATGTCGCCGGGAACAAACTCGAATTCCGTCTGGTTGATCCGCCAGTCGAAATTCAGTTTATCCATCTCATATCGGATGTTCATCTCGCCGGGGTTCCAGTCAATCTCCGGGCCCTCTTTGGGGATGAAGTCCATGGCGGGCTGGCTGAACATCTGCTCGCTGATGGCGGTCCTCGCCAGCTGGGCCTGCACGTCCTCGCCGAATTTGGCCTTCAGGTAGAGCTCTCCCTCCTGGGCCCGGGCGGCGGTGGCGCTGTAGGCGGCCTGCTGCCCCTTCTGGGCGCTTTGCTCAATGCTGCGGACCGGGCTGGGGGAAATGGACTGACGCATCTCGAAGGTATCCATGTTCAGCTGGATGGGCCTGCTCTTGATGCTCAAGCCCCCCTTGTCCCTGGAAATCTCCAATTCCGCCGTGCCCCGGGTATACTGCAGCTGGGCCCGGGAGGTCCGCATCTCGATTTCAATAGGCACACTGGTGATTTCAAGAAGCTGTCTCATAGGTCATGGCGCACTCCTTCCTCTGAAAAAAATATATTCTTTCTTTTTAGAAATTCATATAATCCATCAGGCTCTGGGACAGAACGCTGTTGCCCACCTTCAAGGCCGCATCGTAGCAGTAGCGGGCAAACATAAAGTCGGAAATGGCGGCGGCGGGGTCCGCGTCCTCCAATTCCATATACTGCTGCTTCAAAGACTCCTTCGTGTCGGTGAGGAGCTCGCTGTTGTCCCGGAGGAAGCCGCTCTGGGTGTCCAGCTCCGTCCAGCGCTCCCGGAAGGAGCTGTTGCTCTCCTCGTACTCCTGGAACAGGGCCTGGAAGCGGAGCTCGTCGTCGTCGCTGGCAAACTTTCCGGTGTCGGAATTGCAGCGCTGGAGAATCTGGCCGATTTCGTTGACCACGGAGATGACGTTTTTGGGGATCTTATCCACCACTCCTATGACGTTCCCCTTGTCGTCCTTTACCTTCACGCCGTCCTTGGTTCCGTAGCCGCCCAGGTAGTAGACGCCCTGGAGGGTCATGTCGAACACGGTGGAGGACACCGCCGCGCCGTCCGCCTCCTTGTGGCCCAGGCCCACGTCGATATTCTTGGCCTCGCTTTTCAGGAAGTATTCCATCTTCTCCACATCGGCGGGATCGTTGGAATCCACGGCCACGCCACGGTAATAGAGGCCCGTGGCCGCCTCGTCCTTCTCGTTGGTTCCGGTGCCGTCCGGCTTCAGGTACCTGTAAGAGGTGGTGGGGTTATACGCTTCATTTTCCTTGGGGACCTGTTTGGCTTCGGCCTCCAGCATTGTTCCCGTTCCCGAACCGTCATTCTTGATATACTGTCCATATCTGGGGTCCCGCAGCCGCGGGTCGTCCGTACCCGGAGCCGCTGGGTTGTCAATGACCTCTTGGGTGAATTCCTCATCGTAGTCGGGATTCTCCTCATACGTCAATGCGGCCTTTTGGGGATCATTGGTAAACAGCTCGCCGGGCCCAACCAGCGCCGGGTCGGCTTCATACCGGAAGGCCGGGGCCTGACTCTCCTTGGTCGCGTCCAGAGGCTCCGCGATATACGCCGGGTTCGCCTGAGGGCCCCAGGTGAAGGGGGGATTCAGCGTGTCCGCCCCGGAGAAGACGTAGTTTTCGCCGTAGCGGCCGTTCATGATTTGGGCAATGTCCTTTGCCTTGGCGCACAGGGACTGCCCCAGGGCCAGGCGGCCCGGGCCCGTGGAGTCGCTGGCGGCGCGGATGATACTGGCCACGGAGGCGTCGTCCGCCCGGGAGTACAGGTCCGTGGAGGCGTTCTCCAAAGCCGCCCAGGCCACGTCGTACTTGTGGCGCAGGGACTCGTTCACGTCCAGCTGGCTCTGGGCCTTCCAATAGGAGTTGCGGATCTGGAAGCACCGGGTGGCCAGGGCCGGGTCCTCGGCGTAGGAGTTGAAGAGCCGCCGGGTCAGGATCGTGTTCATCGCCTTGGTCATGGTATTGTTGGACCCGTTCAGGCTGTAGCGGTAGTTTTTCAGCGTGCCCACGGTGGTCATTCTTGGAATCATATGGCGTCCTCCTCCTTATCAGGTCGTTATGCCGGTACCGTTGATGAGTTTGTCCAGCACACTGTCGATGGTGGTCATCAGCCGGCAGGCCGCGTTATAGGATTTCGAGTACATCATCAGGTTCATGGCCTCGTCGTTGAAGTCCACGGAGGACACGGAGTCCCGGCTTGTGTCCACGGACAGGAGGTTTTTATAGCTGCTGTTCAGGTCGACTTCCGTCTTTGCCTGGTCTTCGCCCCGCGTCGTTCCGATGTTGTTCCACATCTCGAAGAAGGTTCCGTTCAGCATGGGCACGCCGCTGGCGTTCTCATAGCCGTCCAGGTCCGTGGGGATAAAGTCAAATTTCTGGTTGGTCACCAGGTACTCGAAGTGCCGGATGTTCTCGCTGGCGCCGGAGGCGGGCTCCAAGGCTTCGGGAGGGCAGGTGTAGTCGCACACCAGGAGGTGGGTCGTGTCCCAGGTCTTGGAAATGGAGATGTTGGCCGCCGTGATGCCGGAGGGATCGTCGTTTCCGGGGTTGTTGCTGAACAGCACGCCGCCCCGGAAGAAGCCGTTGGAAAGGGGTTTCCCGTCCTTGTCCAGTACCGGATTCCTATTCTCGTCCAGCTTCTCCTGCTTCAAATACTCCTCGATCGAGGCGGCGGGGCCCATGGCGGCCTTCGCCTCATCGGGGATATCCTCCCACTTGGTATCTTTGTTCAGGACCAGCTCCTGATCCGCGCCCGCGGCGTCCTGGTACTTCACCGTCACCGGGACGCCCACGGTCTCGCCCTTGTCGTTGGTCCCTTGGGTGATGTAGTTCCCGTTCGGGTCCATCAAAAAGCCCTGGTTGGCCTCGTTCATGACCTTGGCGAACTGGTTGGCCAGCAGGTCCAGGGTTCTCTGGTAATAGGGGATGCCCCGCTTGCCGCCGGCGTTTTCGTCCACCTTTTCAATCGTTTCCCGATCCGTGAACTCGCCCTTCTCCGTGAGCATCTCCCGCCAGGCCTGGATTTTGCCGGTGAGATCGTTGTCGTCCAGGCTGACGTCCCTGGAGACCTCCTGGGTGACCATCTGCTGGGTATAGGCGTAGGTCCCGTTGGACAGCAGAACCCGCTTGTAAATCATCAGCGTGGTGTCTCCGGGATTCGGCAGGTCCGGCGTCGTCACCGAGATCCGGTTCTTGTTGGGGTCGTTGACCATTTGCGCCCGGTCCAGGTCCGCCGTGGGCTTCCCATTTTCGTCCAAATAGGGCGCATAGGCGGGGTTCGACTTGGGCCCCAGGGCGGCGTGGGCCTCATCGGTGGGGTTTCCGTCCGCGTCCAGATACTGCGTGTCAGGGTCCGCATGATCCCAAGCCGGGTTCTCTATCTTCTCTTTGACGGCTGCCGCCGCCGTGGCCACCGCTTCATTCGCGGCGTTCAAATACGGCAGCGTCGTCGGGTCGTCGGGGTCGGCTTTCCGCGTCACCGGCACCTTGAACAGGTCCTTGATGGCCACCAGATTGCCCTTTCCGTCGTCCACCAGGCGGTCTCCCGAGACCGCGGCGGGGGACCCTTTGTCCATGGCCACGTATACCTCGCCGAGCTTGTTTTTCAGCTTGGTGATGGTCATGTTGTAATTGGGATCGGTGACTTTTTTCGCCTCGGCCAGGCTCGCCGTGGGCTTCCCGTCCTCGGTCAGGTAGGGCATATAGGCGGAGTTCGCCATCGGCTTCTCGGCGGCGTGGGCCGCGTCCGTGGGATTCCCGTTCGCGTCCAGATACCGCAGGGCCGGATTGTCGCCCTGGGTCCAATTCGGGTTTTCCTCCTTTACCATGGCGGCATCGTCTTTATTGAAGGTAGGGATAAAAGTGCCCGGGTTCGCCGGGTCCTCCATCAAGTAGGGCCAGGTATCCTCATTGGTGGGGTCAAATGCCGCGTCCGGGTTTTCCACCGGCAGCTTATCCAGCTTGATCTGGGCGCCGTATATGCCGTCGATCAGCAGGGATTCGTCGGTGAAGACCTGGCTGTCCGGGTTGGCGTCGCCCAGGCGGATGGTCAGCTTTTCCACCGTCAGTCCCCCGGCGATTTCCTCCTCGCTGTAGGTTACGTTGATGTCAATCAGCTCGGAGAGCTTGTCGATCTGGCGGTTCCGCTCGTCCCGGAGTTCCAGGGAGGGATCCCCATGGATTTCGTTTTTGCGAATCTCCTCGTTCAAAGAGCGGATGGTGGTCAGGTAGCCGTTGACCTCCGCGATGTTCTGCTCCAGCTTGGACTCGGTGTTCTCCCGGACCTCTTCCAGCTTGTTGGCGTATCTGTTCAGCAGGGTGATCAGATTCTTGCATACCTGCCGGACGGTGTTGTCGTACTCCTGGTGTCCCGTCTGGTCCACCAGGTTTTTGAAGGCCTCGCCCAGCTTCTCGAGCTCCAAGCCCAGGACGCCGTGGCCGCCCTCGCCCTTGCTCTCGTCGCCCGCGCCCACCTCGTCCAGAATCTGCTGAATTTCGTCCAGAATCTCCAGCCGGCCGTCGGCGTAGCCCAGCTGGGCGTTCAGCGTCCGGTAGCGGATATCCAGGTAGGGGCTGCGAATTTGAGAGAGGCTCTTCACCAGCGCGCCCTGGCCCGTGCGGACGTCGCCCGCAGAGTAATAGCGGTCCGCTCCGGCGGTATAAAGGCTCACTTGGTTCAGCCGCTGGCGGGTATAGCCTTCGGTATTGATGTTGGAAATATTGTTTCCCGTCACCGTGATGCCGGTCTGGGCGGCGTAAATCGCCAGCCGGGCCTGGGTGAAGGACCCAAACGTGCCAATGCCCATATCAAAGTACTCCTTTTCGTCTTCGCGTGTCAGGCGCGGAAATCCGTCTTCATGGACGGGGGCGGGGCGCTGCCTTCCGGCTCCCTGCCGTAGCCTGGGCCCATCGGCGCGGCGGCGGGGGGAGGTCCTCCCAGCTGCGCGATGATGCCGTCCACCTCGCGGCGGGTCTGCTCCAAAAGGGACCGCGTCTTTCCGGCGGCTTGCTGGTAGGCGGCGTAGCGCTCCTTCAGCTCCGCCACCGCCCGGCGGGCCTCCTCCTGCATGGCGGGGGGAAAGCGGCCGGGAACCTCGCTCATGGGCACGCCCACCAGCTCCAGCTGAGGCAGCAGCTTATCCCGTGTCAGTTCCAGGCCGCGGAAGTTCAGGGCCTGGGCCTGCTCCTGGTTCAAAAGCTCGTTCAAAACCATCAGGTCGTCCGTCTGGGCGGCGGCCAGCTTCTTCTCGTTCAGGTCCGTGAGGCTTTCCAGCCCCCGGCTCATGGAGCGCAGAAAATTCAGGTAGGAACGATACAACTCATCCATGGCTCATTCCTCCACCAGGAACAGCATCCGGCCCGCGATGGCCATGGGGTCCGGCCGGTACTCCCCGGCGGACACCTCCCGGCGCAGCTCCTGGATGTCGCCGGTGGTGTTGGCGGTCCGCACCTCCCGGGAGAGGCGGCTCACCATCTCCATCTGAAAGCTCCTCCGGCCTGCGGGGGCGGAAAACTCGGCGGAGTCGTAGTTATGCCCGGAGACGGGCTGCGCGGCTGCTCCCCGCTTTTGGGCGGGGTAATAGGTCTTCGTCCGGCCGATGGAAGAGATGGGGCCGGAACCGGTAGAAGTCAGCATGATCACTCACATCCTTTGCTCTTGACAGCATTCCACTTCATATCACTTCATTATTCATATCGGCTAAACGGCAGGAAAGTTAAGAACGAGAGGGAGAATTTTCTTAATTCCCGGAGAAACGGGGGACCGGGGCGCGGGTTCCGGCAGGAAAACGATCCCCGCCTCCTTCCCGGAGACGGGGACCGCGCAGAGCTTTGCCGATTTCAGTGCAGCGTCTTCAAATGCCGGAGCAGCACGTTGGCCACGTTGTCGCAGGACGCCTGGATGCAGACGGCCCCGATGTCGTTGGCCACCATGGGCATGCCGTACACCACGCTGGATTCCTTGTCCTGGCCGATGGTGTAGGCCCCCTTTTTCCGCATTTCCAGGAGTCCCGCGGCGCCGTCCTGGCCCATGCCGGTCATGATGATGCCCACCATTCTGCACCGGACCACGTCCGCCATGGAGTGGAACATGGCGTCCACCGACGGGCGGTGTCCGCTGACCTTCTCCCCCGGCGTGCAGGAAACGGTGTACTTGTCGCCGATGCGCACCACCCGGCACTGGAGATCCGCCGGGGCCACCAGGGCCAGCCCCCGGTGGAGCTCGTCGCCGTTCCGGGCCTCCCGGACCTCCATCTTGCAGATGCGGTTCAGCCGGTCGGCGTACATCTGGGTGAAGCCCTTGGGCATGTGCTGGACGATGACCATGGGCGGAATGTCCGCCGGCAGACGGCGCATGACCTCCAGGGTGGCCTCCGTGCCTCCCGTGGAGGCGCCCAGGCCCACCAGCACCCGGTCCAGAACGGAACCGCCCCCCAGATTCGGCGTGTCCACCGCCACGGAGGGGCTCCGCAGCGGGGCGGAACGGGGCCTCGCCATGGAAGCCACCAGAATCTTTTGCGTGAGGTTGGTGATGAAGACTTCCTTGCTCTCCTGCACGTCGGGCTTCCGGACGAAATCCACCGCGCCGGCGTTCAGCGCGTCGAAGACCTTCAGGTTCAGGGAGGAGCAGAGGATCACCGGCACGGGATGGGCGGGCAGGTACTCCTTCAAAAAGTCGATGCCGCTCTGGCCGGGCATTTCCACGTCCATGGTGACCACGTCCGGGTTCAGGCGGGGCAGCTTCTGTTTCGCGTCCAGGGTGTTGATGGCGTAGCCGATCACCTCAATCCTGGGATGGGCCGAGAGGCCCTGGATGATGAGGTTCCGGGCCAGGGCGGAGTCGTCCACCACCAGCACGCGGATCTTTTTCCCCAGTTCCATTATGAGGGAACCACCTCCTTGTTATTTTTGGAAGGTCGCCGTAGCCAAACGGCGATAGGGCGCGTTCTGGCTCAGGTTCTCCGAGGCGCTGATCAGCAGATAGCCGCCGGGGACGGTGGCGTCGTAGAAACGGCGGACCAGGGCGTCCTTCGTGGGCTGGTCAAAATAGATCATCACGTTCCGGCAGAAGATCACGTCGAACTTCCGGCGGAATTTGATGGGGTCCATCAGGTTGAAGGTCTGGAAGATGACGTTGTCCTTCACGGCGGGGGTGACGGTGTGGGTGCCGTCCCGGCCCGGCGTGAAGTACTTCCGCTTCCAGTCCGCCGGGATGGTGTCCGGCAGGTTGTAGGTCCCCCGCCGGGCGCTGGCCAGCGCCTGGGCGGAGATGTCCGTGGCCAGGATGCGGGTGTCCCACTCCTTGGCCCTGGGCCCCAGATAGTCGTACAGGAACATGGTGATGTTGTAGGGTTCCTCTCCGCTGGAGCAGCCCGCGCTCCAGATGGCCAGGGTTTTGTCCCGCTCGTGGCGGCGGACGATTTCCGGAATGATGTTGTTGCAGAAATAATCCAGATGCTCCTTCTCCCGCATGAAGAAGGTGTAGTTTGTGGTCAGCTTGTTCAGGACCAGGGTGACCTCATCATTCTCCTTTTTGTCCAGGAGGTGGTTGACAAACTCCCCAAAGCTCGCGTAGCCCAGCTTTTTCAGGGCTGGAGAGAGGCGGCTGGTAATCAGCTGCTTCTTCTGGCCCAGGTCGATGCCGTAGCTGGACTGGATGAAGTTTACCATCCTCTTGAAGTCCGCGTCCGAAATCGTCATGGGGCCGAAGCCGCCCATCCCCTCATTCTTTTTTGCCGTATCCATCGTTCTTGTTCACCGCTTTGTCAGGAAAATTAGTCGCCGTAGCCGTGGGCAATCAGCTGCTCGCAGTCCAGCACCAGCATGGTGCCGGAGCCGTCCGGCAGGGTGCACATGCCGGAGACCAGCTTCTGGGGACTCTGGGAGGGGATGGGGACGATGCTCTCCAGGGGGATGTCCAGCATCAAATCCACGGAGTCCACCTGAATGCCCAGCTGGTTGTTGTTGTAGTCGATCACGATCAAAATTCTCTCCTCCGCCGGGGGCTTGCCCAGGCGCAGGCGGATGTCCATGATGGGGATGATCTGGCCCCGCATGTTGAAGATGCCCTGGATATAGTCCGGCATCATGGGGAGGTAGGTGGCGTTGTAGACGTTCAGAATTTCCACCACCTGGTTGGCGTCGATGCCGATTTTCAGGTCGTCCACCGTGAAAATGAGGTGCTTCCGGCTGCCCGCGCCCTCGTCCTCGGGAGCCGTGGTCTCAATCTCGTCTTCCTCTACCTGGAACAGGACGTTTTCTTTACTCATTGCGTTTTTCCCTCCTTCGGCGCTTAACCCCGGGTGGCCTTGTACAGGTCGCCCGCGTCAAGGATGATGCTGATGTTGCCGTCTCCCAGGATGCTACATCCGGTGATTCCGTAGCTTTTGATGTCAAAATTGTTCACATAGGCCGGGAGGGGCTTGACGACGATCTGCTGCTCGCCCAAAAGCTCGTCGACAAACAGGCAGTAGGAGCAGTCGCCGGACTCCAGCCACATCAGGACGCCGTCGTCGATCTTCTCCGCGCCGCCGGGGAGGTTGTAGAAGTCCCTGGCCCGGATGACGGGGTAGTAGCCGTCCAGCATTTTCACCATCTCTCCGTTGACGGAGTCGTGGAGGATGGCCTCTTCCGTGGTTTTGATGCTGGAGCGGATATTGTTGATGGGGATGGTGAAGATGGAATCTCCCACGGAGACCTCCATGCCGTCCATGATGGCCATGGTCAGGGGAATCCGCATGATGGTGGTCATGCCCTTGCCCTGTTCGCTGGTGATGGAGACGGAGCCGCCCAGGCTCTCCACGCCGCTTTTCACCACGTCCATGCCCACGCCGCGGCCGGAGAACTCCGTCACCTGGGCGTTGGTGGAGAAGCCGGGGGCCATGAGGAAATTCAGGATCTCCTTATGAGAGTATTCCACATCCGGGGAGGCGATGCCGTTTCGGATGGCCTTGGCCAGGACGGCCTCGTCGTTGACCCCGGCGCCGTCGTCGGAGATCTGGATGATGACCTCGCTGCCCGTATCCTGGGCGGAGAGCAGGATTTCGCCCACGGGGTCCTTCCCCGCGTCGATGCGGTCCTGCACGTTTTCCTCAATGCCGTGGTCCATGGAGTTCCGGACCATATGCATGATGGGGTCCCCGATGGAGTCCACGATGGTCTTGTCCACCTCGGTGTCCTCTCCCACCAGGGTGAGTTTCACCTGCTTGTTCAGCTTTTTGCACATATCCCGGACGATGCGGTTCATCTTCTGGAAGGTGTTGGACACCGGGATCATCCGCAGGGACATGGACACGTCCTGAAGCTCGTCGGTGAGCTTGCGCAGCTGCCGGGCGGACTTGGAGAAGGCGTCCAGGTGGAGCCCCTTCAGATCCGGGGAGCCGGTGACCATGGCCTCGGTAATGACAATCTCGCCCACGATGGCGGAGAGCTGGTCCAGCTTGCTGAGTCCCACGCTGATAAGGCTCTCCTTCTGGCCCTGGTGCTGCTGGGCGGCGGCCGCCCCGGCCTGGGCCGCCGGAGCGGCGGGGGCCTTCTGCGCGGCGGGAGCGGCCTCCCGGACTTGGAGAAGGCGGCCAGGTGGAGCCCC
>VSMY01000003.1:0-7565 GCA_009773995.1 Oscillibacter sp.
GGGCCCACTACAGCCGCCTCCAGGGCTTCCTGGACACGCTGAAAGGCGAGGGAGATATCCAGCTCCTTCCCTTCCAGCCCTGTTTCGACCGGGACGACTACGCCCACGAGATCGCGCAGCACACGCTCCGGGAGTATCCCTCCCTGGCCTGCGTCTATATTACCTCCAATGGACAGCGGGGCGTCTGCCGGGCCGTGGAGGACGAACGCCGCAAGGGCCGAGTCCGGGTGGTGGCCTATGACCTGAACGCGCCGAACCGCCGTCTTCTGCAAAGCGGAGACCTGAGCTTCGTGCTGGACCAGGTGGCCCTGGAGCAGGGGCGGCAGCCCCTGCAAATTCTCTATAATTATCTGCTGAACGGCATAGCTCCGGAAAAAGAGCTGCTCTATACGGACATCCTGATCCGCACAAAATACAACAGCGGGGATGAAATTTGAGACCCCGGCCCCGGTGGATCCGCCTCCCGCGGCGGCTCCGCCGGGGTCTTCCCTTTTTCCCCGGCAAAATGTACGACGGGAATATATTCCAGGGATTGAAAATTGGATAAATTTGTGATATCATCCATTTGTTACCCTGCGAATACCATCCCCGGCGGCGTCCCGCGACTTAGAACGAATGGATAAAGGAGAATATTATGGATCGTTTCGGCATCAATGTGACGCTCAAGCACACGCCTACCCTGGACCCGGACTTTATCCCCCTCATGCGGTTCAACCGCGCCTTCCTGGCCACGGCGAAAAAGCCCGTGGGCATCGCCGTGGAGCGGGCGGACGGCCAGATGGCCTCCTGCCGGACCTTCATTCACGGCACGCCGGACATGAAGGAAGCCGACTGCTACTACATCGAGCGCCTGGTGAAAACCATCCTCTGGATGAAGGGCGGCTTCAAGGTCTACGTCAGCGGCGACGCGGGCGTCTGTGAGTACCTGAAATCCGTCTACTGCGCCGGAGGGCAGCAGGAGTTCGACTGGGACTACATGGCCAATGTCTTCGAGCACCCCTTCGAGATTGTACTGGTGGACGAAATTCCCGCCGCCAAGGACGACCCCAAGGCCATCGGCGGCCACATGGAGGGCTGCCGCATCGGCTTTGACGCCGGCGGGTCCGACCGGAAGGTCTCCGCCGTCGTCGACGGGGAAACCGTCTACTCCGAGGAGGTGGTCTGGTTCCCCAAGATCACCCCCGACCCGGACTATCACTATGACGGCATCGTCTCCGCCCTGAAGTCCGCCGCGGAGCACATGCCCCGGGTGGACGCGGTGGGCGTCAGCTCCGCCGGGGTGTTCATCAACAACCGGACCATGAACGCCTCCCTCTTCCTCAAGGTCCCCAAGGAGATCTACGACGAAAAGGTCAAGGACATCTACATCCGGGCCATTCACGACACCTTCGGAGACGTGCCCTACTGCGTCATCAACGACGGAGACGTGTCCGCCCTGGCGGGAGCCATGAGCCTGAACGACAACAGCGTCTTAGGCATCGCCATGGGCACCAGCGAGGCCGTTGGGTATGTGGATGAAGAGGGCCGGATCACCGGCTGGCTCAACGAACTGGCCTTCGTCCCCGTGGACGCCCAGCCGGACGCCATGCGGGACGAGTGGAGCGGCGACATCGGCTGCGGCGTGAAGTACTTCTCCCAGGACGGCGTCATCAAGCTGGCTCCCCGGGCGGGCATCGAGCTGGACGAGAGCGCCTCCCCCGCCGAGAAGCTGAAAGCCGTCCAGGCCCTCATGGCCGAGGACGACCCCCGGGCCGCCAAGGTCTACGAGTCCATCGGCGTGTACCTGGGCCACACCCTGGCCTATTACTTCGACTTGTACGGCTGCCGCCATGTGCTGCTGCTGGGCCGGGTCATGAGCGGCAAGGGCGGCGACCTGATCCTGGACACCGCCAAGAAGGTGCTGGCCGACGAGTACCCGGAGCTGGAGGGAAAGATTGTTCCCGAGCTGCCGGATGAGAAGTTCCGCCGGGTGGGCCAGTCCATGGCCGCCGCCAGCCTGCCGGAGATCAAGAAATAACAGGAGGGAACGCGTATGGACCGGCAAAAACTGCTGGAGGCCCGGACCTGGGTCCGGGGAGAACTGGAGCGCTCCGCCAACTTCTGGCTGGAGCATGGTATGGACAAAGAGCACGGCGGCGTGTACACCTGCCTGGACCGGAAGGGCGAGATCTATTCCACCGACAAAAGCGTCTGGATGCAGGGCCGCTGCGGCTGGATCTTCGCGTTTTTGTGCCACAACTACGGCGCGCGGCAAGAATGGCTGGACGCGTCCAAAAGCTGCCTGGACTTCATGGAGGCCCACTGCTTCAACCACGCGTGCGGCGACCGGATGTACTTTACCGTCACGGCGGAGGGAAAACCCCTGCGCCAGCGGCGCTATTACTTCTCCGAGGCGTTCTGCGCCATCGCCAACGCCGAGTACTACGGCGTGACGGGAGACAAGTCCCGCCTGGAGCGGGCCCGGCAGTGCTATGACCTCTACTGGGACCTGAGCCAGGGCAAGCCGGACCCCGTAGGCATGGGGCCCAAGACCATTCCCGAGACCCGGACGGGCCGGGCCTTCGGCACGCCCATGATCATCTTGAACGTCACCGGCGTGCTGCTGCGGACGGACCCGGAACGGAAAGCCCTCTATGAGGAGCGGGCCCAGAAATGCGTGGACGACATCTTTAAATACCATGTGAAGCCCGAACTGAAATGCACCCTGGAGAACGTGGACGTGGACGGAACCCCGAGGCTGTACTACACCGAGGGCCGCACCGTCAACCCCGGCCACGACATCGAGGGCGTGTGGTTCCTGCTGGAGCACGCCCAGCGGACCGGGGACAAGGCCCTCGTCCAAAAGGCGGCGGAGATGTTCGACTGGGCCATTGCCGCCGGGTGGGACCAGGAGTACGGCGGGCTGCTGTACTTCACCGATGCCTTGGGCAAGCCCCCGGAGGCTTACGAGCACGACATGAAGCTCTGGTGGCCCCACAACGAAATCCTGATTTCCTCCCTCATGCTGTACCGGGACACGCGGGAGGAGAAGTACCTGGACTGGTTCTACAAGACGCTGGACTACTGCAAGGCCCACTTTGCCGACCCGGAATATGGCGAGTGGTACGGCTACCTCCGCCGGGACGGCCTGCCCACGGAGCCCAGCACCAAGGGCAGCACCTTCAAGGGGCCCTTCCACCTGCCCCGGAGCATGATTCTGGCGGACAAGCTGATGGGGGAAATTCTCGGAGAGTAAGCGCGGACGCTGCATGACGAAAAGGAGACGCGGATGGGCAAGGATATCATCGCACTGATGCTCCAGGAGTACGAGCGCTTCACCCGCTCGGAACGGAAAATCGCCGACTATGTCCTGGAGCACCAGGAGGAAACCCAGTATATCAGCATCACCGATTTGAGTTCCCAGTGCGGTGTGGCGGTGTCCACCGTGTCCCTGTTCTGCCGGAAATTAAAGCTGGCGGGATTCAACGACTTCAAGCTGGAGCTGGCCCGGGCGGCGCTGCCCGCCCGGGCGGTCTTTAGCGAGCCGGGGAGCGAAATCACGGAGGAGGACTCCGCCGCCGCCGTCATGGGCAAGGTGCTCTCCGCCGTCCAAGACGCGCTCAACAACGCCTATCACATGCTCTCGGAGCAGGAGATCATCCGGGCGGCGGACCTTCTGCGCCGGGCGGGCCAAGTGGTCTGCCTGGGCCAGGGGAATCACTCGGTGGTAGCCCTGGCCGCCTGGGCCCAATTCTCCACCACCTCCCCCAAGTTCAAGACCATTCAGGACTCCCACATGCAGACGGTGGTCCTGTCCACCCTGTCGGAGGGGGACGCCGTGCTGTACTTCTCTTACTCCGGGGCCACCCACGAGCTGCTGGAGGCGGTGGAGGTCATCCGGGCCCGGGGAGCAAAGCTCATCCTGGTGACCCGCTATCCCAACTCCCCCGCCAGCGCCTACGCCGACGCGGTACTCCTCTGCGGCCCCAACGAGCAGCCCTTCCAGTTTGGCTCCACCTCCGCCCTGATCGCCCAGCTCTATGTGGTGGAGGCGCTCCTCAGCGAGTTCATCCGCCGGAACCCGGAGGAGGCGGAGCAAAACCGCCGGTCCGTGGGCAAGGCGCTGACGCAGAAGTGCGTATAGGAGACGGGCATGGTCGAGTTCTTTAATCCTGAAAAGGGAATCTGGGTCTGGCTGAGCACCCTGGTGGACGTCCTCGGGCTGTCCATTTTCTGGGCGTGCCTGTGCCTCCCCGTGGTCACCATCGGGCCGGCCACGGCGGCGCTGTACTACACGGTGGTCAAGTGCGTCCGGGGACGGGAGAGCGGGGCCTTCGGGTATTTCTTTCGCTCCTTCCTGCAAAATTTCAAGGTCGGCCTGCTGGCGGGGCTCATTGTGATTCCCCTGGCCCTGCTGCTGTTCGGGGGGCATTTCATTGTCCGCTGGTATGGGACCCGCTGGGGAGGCTGGGCCTATGTGCTCTACGTGGCCTATTATTTTGCCCTCATCCTTCCGGCGGGGGTGCTGTGCTGGCTTTTCCCCCTGCTGGGGCGGTTTGATTACGGCGTGGGCGGCCTGTTCCGCACGGCTCTTCAGCTCACCGCCGCCCATCTGCCCAGCACGGTGGTGGTGGTGCTGTTGACGGCTCAGACCGCCGTGTTCTGCATCGAAAAATGGTGGCCGGTGGTGTTTATGCCCGTCGCCGCCACGCTTCTGGCCTCGCTGTTTTTTGAGAAAATCTTTCAGCGCCACGCTCCGGAGCCCGCTCCGGAGGAATCGGAACGTCCGGAAGATTAAGGGAATCCCGTCGTTCCTTCCCCGCCGCATACCTAGGATTCGTTTAAAAACGCCCCCGCCGGCAGGCGGGGGCGTTTTGCGCGATACGGCCTCATGAACGGTTCCGCCTCCGGTACTCCATAGGGCTGACGCCCTCCACCCGGCGGAAGCACTGGGAAAAGTAGCTCAGGGAGGAGAAGCCCAGAATCTGGGCGATGAGGGACAACGTGTGGTCCGTCTCCCGGAGGAGGAAACGGCTCTCCTCAATGCGGCGGGAGATCAGGTAGTTGATGGGGGACACGCCGAACTCCCGGCGGAAGGCGTGAGCCAGGTAGTACTTGTTCAGGTGGGCCAGCTGAGCCAATTGGTCCAGGCTCAGGTTCTCCTTAAAATGGTTGTCAATGTAGCGCCGGACCAGGGCGCACTCCCGGCTGGACCGGGCGCCGGAGGGCTCCCCCGAGAGGGCGGCGTCCTGCTGGCGGTTCAAGCGGATCAGCACCACCTCCAAAAGGCTCCGGCAGACCCGCTCATGGCCCGGCAGGGCCTCTTCCGCCTCCTGGAGCATCAGCCGGAGGCAGCCCATCAGCTCCTCCCAGCCGGTGTGAAGGTGGAGCAGGGCATAGCCCTCGGCCCCGGCCATGGTCTCCAGGCCCTCCACCCCCAGGACGGCGTACTCCAGGGGGCTGTCCAGCTGGCTGACCTCCGTGTGGGGCACGTTGGCGTTGACGATGACCGCGTCGTGGATGGCCACGGGAAATTCCTCCCGCCGGGTGCGGAAGCGGCCGTGGCCCCCGGTGATGAAGAAGAGCTCCGCGCAGCCGTGGGTGTGGAGGCTGGAGTTCCACTCGCTGCTGTACTGGTCCCGGGAGACATAGGCCAGCCTGGGGGACCCGCCGGGGACGGCGTTCTCCCGCTGGAAGGCGTATTGGCGCCGGCTCATGGACATTCCTCCCTCCGGGGCGCAATTTTTTGAAAATTGGCAGCGCCCCGGCCTGCCTCCATTATACCGTCTTTGTCCCGGCGGCGCAACTTTTGATAAAATATTTTTCCTGTCCCGCCGGGATTTTGTCGAGGAGACGGAGAGCGGAGGGAGGGAATATGCAAAATTATTAGTTTTGCCTAAAGCGGAACCGGGTATCCTCCGAAAATTGGGGCAAAATGCAAAGAGAGCAAGATATCTAAAAAGTTGCGCAAGAAAGGGATTGCTTTGCCAGCGGCTAACCCGTTATACTAAATTTTACAAGGCCGGAGACCGGCCTGCGGAAGCCCCTATATTATAAGGAGGTAGACTTATGAAGAAGTTTTTCAGTCTCTTGCTGACTCTGGCGCTGGTGCTGTCCCTGGCCGCCTGCGGCGGCGGAAACGGCGGCTCTGACGCCGGGACCGCCGCTCCGCCCCCCGCCGACAGCGGCAGCAGCGATACCCAGACCCCGCCTCCCGCCGAGGACGTGACCATCACCGTGGCCGCCCTGGCCTCCGGCTATGAGGAAGCCTATCCCGGCATGTGGCAGGAGGTCTGCGACGCCTTCACCGCCGAGACCGGCGTGAAGGTCAACCTGATCTGCGACAAAAATCTGGAAGACGTCATCGGGCCCTCCATGCAGGGCGGCGACTTCCCCGACGTGATTCACCTGGCCACCGGCCGGGAGAAGGGCCTCACCGAGCAGTTCATCAAGGACCGCAACATCGCCGAGCTGACGGACGTGCTGTCCATGACCATCCCCGGCGAGAGCGCCAAGGTCTCCGACAAAATCGTCGGCGGCTTCACGGACACCTCCGTGACGAACCCCTACGGCGACGGCGTGACCTACCTGGCCCCCATGTTCTACTCCCCCTGCGGCCTGTTCTACAACGCGGGCCTTTTCGAGGAGAAGGGCTGGACCGTGCCCGCCACCTGGGACGAGATGTGGGAGCTGGCCGAGAAGGCCAAGGCGGAGGACAGCTACCTCTTCACCTATCCCACTACCGGCTACTTTGACGCCTTCCTGTACGCCCTGATGTACTCCGTGGGCGGCGCCGACTTCTTCAACAAGGCCACTACTTACGCCGAGGGCATCTGGGATACCCCCGAGGCCCAACAGTGCTTCGACATCATCGCGAAGCTGGCCTCCTACACGAACCCCGTCACCCCCGCCCAGGCCAACGATCAGGACTTCACCCAGAACCAGCAGCTGGTCCTGGACAACAAGGCCCTGTTCATGCCCAACGGCACCTGGATCGTCGGCGAGATGGCCGAGGCTCCCCGGGCCGAGGGCTTCAAGTGGGGCATGACCGCCCTGCCCGCCGCCAAGGCCGGCGGCAGCGGCGCCAGCTACTGCTGGCTGGAGCAGGCGTGGATTCCCGCCGCCGCTCCCAACCTGGACGCGGCCAAGCAGTTCGTGGCCTTCCTGTACTCCGACGCGGCCTGCGCCATCTTCGCCAAGGGCGGCGCGGTGCAGCCCGTCCCCGGCCTGACCGACAACCTGGAAGGCGACAACAAAATGTTCTATTCCATCTATGACAACGGGGCCGACGCGGCCATGGGCAACTTCGCGGCCTACAACGCCGTGGCGGGCCTGGGCACCGTCCGGGAGGTCTTCCTGGATCCCGTCAACGGCCTGGTGAACGGCTCTATCTCCAAGGACCAGTGGATCTCCGATGTGAAGGCCGCCAGCGACCAGATGCGGGCCAACATCATGGGGTAATCCCCCTCTAAAAACCGCATAGTTCATGACCCGGCGGCGGCGAGCAGGAACCCCACACCCACCCCCCCCCCAAAAGAAAAACCCCCCACCAAAAAAAGAGAAACAGCGGCAGCCCCACAACCCCA
>VSMY01000003.1:7575-42293 GCA_009773995.1 Oscillibacter sp.
CCCATCGGGGGCACAACATCTTGGGGAAACCCCCCTAAAAAACCCGCACAGTCCCTAACATGGCGGCGGCGAGCAGAAACCTGCCCGCCGCCGCCTCCGAATTTCTAACCCGCACCCGAAAGGAGTGATTCCATGCGCAGCAGCAAGAGCCGGGGGCGCTTCCTGGCCCTGTGCGTCGCCCCGGCGGCGATCCTCTATTTCGTCTTCATGATCCTGCCCACCCTGAACGTGTTCCGCATGTCCCTCTTTGAGCGGGGGGCCTATTCCCCCACGGAGACCTTTGTGGGCACGGCAAACTTCAAGGCGCTGTTCAGCGACGTGAAGTTCATCACGGCTATGCAGAACACCATCCTGCTGATCGTTACGGTGACCATCATCACCTTTTTCTTCGCCATCGTCTTCGCGGCGATTCTGACCCGGGAGAAAATCAAGGGGCAGAACTTCTTCCGCATCGTCTTCTACATCCCCAACATTCTCTCCGTGGTGGTCATCGCCGGCATCTTCTCCGCCATCTACAAGCCGGAAAACGGCATGCTGAACAGCATTCTCTCCTTCTTCAAGGGGGAGACCGTCATGGTCCTCTGGAAGGACCAGCCCATGGTCATCGTCAGCGTGATCATCGCCATGGTCTGGCAGGCCATCGGCTACTACATGGTGATGTACATGGCGTCCATGTCCGCCGTGCCCGAGAGCCTTTACGAGAGCGCGGGATTGGACGGCGCGGGGCGGCTGACCCAGTTCTTCCAGCTGACCCTGCCCCTGATCTGGACCAACATCCGCACCACGCTGACCTTCTTCATCATCTCCACCATCAACATGGCTTTCCTCTTCGTCAAGGCCATGGTGGCCAAGGGCATGGCCGACGTGGGCCTGAGCTTCATGTACGCTCAGAAGGATGCGGGGCTCTACGGCTACTCCATGGCGGCGGGCGTGGTGATTTTCCTGTTCTCCTTCCTGCTGTCCGCCCTGGTGAACTGGGTGACCCGGCGGGAAGTCCTAGAGATGTAAAGGGGGCGAGGGTATGACGAAAGAAAAGAAGGGCATGTCCGGCGAGACTCTGTATAAGATTTTCATCTACGTGGTGCTGATTACCCTGGCTGTGGTCATCCTCGTGCCGGTGGCCTGGGTGTTCCTGGCCTCCATCAAACAAAACAGCGAGTTCTACGGCAACCCCTGGGCTCTGCCCGCGGGCTTCTACTGGCAGAATTTTGTCAACGCCTGGAATGCCGCCAGCATGGGCAGCTATATGCTGAACTCCGTCCTGGTGACGGCGCTGTCTCTGGCGCTGCTGCTGGTGATTGCCCTGCCCGCGGCTTACTGCCTGGCCCGGTTCCAGTTCCGGGGGAGCCGCTTTTTGAACACCTGCTTTATGGCGGGGCTGTTCATCAACGTGAACTACATCGTGGTGCCCATCTTCCTGATGCTCCGGGACGGGGACTTGTGGCTGAAGAACCTGATGGGGAACGGCTTTTTGCTGAACAACCTGGTGGTGCTGGCGCTGGTTTACGCCTCCACGGCCCTGCCCTTCACCATCTACCTCCTCTCCGGCTACTTCGCCACCCTGCCCCACGACTTTGAAGAGGCCGCCTACATCGACGGCGCGGGCTACGGCCAGGCCATGATCCGGATCATTTTCCCCATGGCCCAGCCCTCCATCATCACCATCATCCTGTTCAACTTCCTCTCCTTCTGGAACGAGTACATCATCTCCATGACGCTGATGAGCAACGCCCAGGGCCAGAAGACCCTTCCTGTGGGCCTTCTGAACCTGATGCAGGCCCAGCAGTCCTCGGCGGAATACGGCATTTTGTACGCGGGCCTTGTGCTGGTGATGCTGCCCACGCTGATTCTCTACATGTGCGTGCAGAAGAAGCTGACCCAGGGCATGACCGTGGGCGGATTAAAGGGTTAAGGTGAGAGTATGAAATTTTGGAAAGAGCACACCGGCCTCCGGGCGCTGTTCATCACGGGATTCTTCTTCCTGGGGCTGGCCCTGGTGATCGCCGGCTGGAAGCAGACGGGGCAGCTGTCCGGCCTGGGGCTGATGATCCTGGGGGTCATATTGCTGCTGGCGGCGCTGATGATTTACAACAAGCCCTTTGAAGGGGACAAGGGTCTCTGAGGAGTGTACGCATGACAGATTTACAGAACAAGGGCCGGGTGACCATTCCCACGGACGTGGACGTGGTCCCCGAGACCCTGGCCCTGCTGGAGCGCTGGGGGGCCGACGCCATCCGGGACTGCGACGGAACGGACTACCCGGAGGAATTGAAATCCGTGGGAGCCAAGGTCTACGCCACCTACTACACCACCCGGAAGGACAACGCCTGGGCCAAGGCCAACCCCGACGAGGTTCAGCAGTGCTATATTATGACCGCCTTCCACACGGCGGCGGGAGGGCCCCTGGTTATCCCGCTGCTGAAAGGCGTCAGCAAGGAGCTTTTGAAGGTCAACGACCGGGACGACGTCAAGCGCTGGTGGGAGGTCATGGACCGGACCACGGGGGCGCCCCTGGATTCGGGGGCCTGGGACTACGACGCGGAATGCGGCTCCGTGGTCATCCACAGGCCGGAGGACTTCCACGACTACACGGTCAGCTTCCTGGCCTACCTCATCTGGGATCCGGTTCATATGTACAACGCCGTCACCAACGGCTGGAAGGACTTCGAGCATCAAATTACCTTCGACGTCCGCCAGCCCAAAACCCGGAAGTTCACCATGGAGCGGCTGAGGCGCTTCATTCAGGAACACCCCTATGTGGACGTGATCCGCTACACCACCTTCTTCCACCAATTCACCTTGATCTTCGACGAGCTGAAACGGGAGAAGTACGTGGACTGGTACGGCTATTCCGCCTCCGTGTCCCCCTATGTCCTGGAGCGATTTGAGAAGGAAGTCGGTTATCCATTCCGGCCGGAATTTGTAATTGACCAAGGGTATTATAACAACCAGTATCGGGTTCCCTCAAAGGAATACAAGGATTTTTGCGCCTTCCAGCGCCGGGAGGTGGCCGCTTTGGCGAAGGAGATGGTGGACCTGACCCATGAGCTGGGCAAGGAAGCCATGATGTTCCTGGGGGACCACTGGATCGGCACGGAGCCCTATTTGGAGGAATTTAAGTCCATCGGGCTGGACGCGGTGGTAGGGAGCGTTGGCAACGGGTCCACCCTGCGCCTGATCGCCGACATTCCCGGCGTGCGGTACACCGAGGGGCGGTTTTTGCCCTACTTCTTCCCGGATACCTTCCACGAGGGCGGAGATCCGGTAAAGGAGGCCCGGGAGAACTGGGTCACCGCCCGGCGGGCCATTTTGCGCAAGCCCATCGACCGCATCGGCTACGGCGGGTACTTGAAGCTGGCCTGCCAATTCCCGGAATTTATAGATTATGTGGAGTCCGTCTGTAAGGAGTTCCGGGAGCTCTACGGGCACATCAACGGGGCCAAGCCCTACTGCGCCAAGACGGTGGCGGTGCTGAACTGCTGGGGAAAGGCCCGGTCCTGGGGCTGTCACATGGTTCACCACGCCCTGTATCAAAAGCAGAATTATTCCTACGCCGGGGTCATCGAGGCCCTGTCCGGCGCGCCCTTCGACGTGCGGTTTTTGAGCTTCGACGATTTAAAGTCCGACCCTCACGCCCTGGACGGGGTGGATGTTCTCTTGAACATCGGCGGCGGGGACACCGCCCACACCGGCGGAGCCGTCTGGGAGACGGCGGAGGTCTCCTCCGCCGTGAAGCGCTTCGTCTGGAACGGAGGCGGCTTCATCGGCGTGGGAGAGCCCTCCGGCCACCAGTACCAGGGCCGGTATTTTCAAATGGCTCCGGTTCTGGGAGTTGAAAAGGAGACGGGCTTTACACTGGGCTATGACAAGTACAACTGGGAGGAGCATCCGGGCCACTTCCTCCTGGCGGACACGGAGGGCCCCGTGGACTTCGGAGAGGGCCAGCGAAGCGTCTACGCCTTGGAGGGAGCGGAAGTGCTGGTCCAGCGGGACCGGGAGGTCCAGCTGGCGGTGAACGCCTTTGGTTCCGGCCGAGGGGTGTATCTCTCCGGCCTGCCCTATTCCTTTGAAAACTGCCGTCTGCTCCACCGGGCAATTCTGTGGGCCGCCCACGGGGAAAGCCGGCTGGAAACGTGGTTCTCCTCCAACTGCCGCGTAGAGGTTCACGCCTATGTGGAGAGCGGACGCTTCTGCGTGGTGAACAACACCTGTGAGCCCCAGAGCACCACCGTTTTCCGGGGGAACGGATCCGGCTTCCCGCTGGAGCTGACCGGGGGCGAAATCCGCTGGTACGAGGTCTAACATTCCGCCCGGCATGGCGGACCTGAACTGCAAAAGCGTCCCGCAATCTTTTGGGAACCCTCCTCCGAGGGTTCCCGTTTGTTTTCCGGAGCCCCTTTGCCGGAAAGAATTGTCAAACTCCCTCCTTGACAGTCTGATGTCTGCGTGCGATAATAGACATATGAATTTTAACGCCCGGCATCCGGCGGACCGGGCGGATTGAGAGAAGGGGGATTTTATGAAACGCAAGACCATGGACGGCAACGAGGCCGCCGCCTACGCAAGCTACGCCTTTACCGAGGTCGCGACCATCTATCCCATCACACCCTCCAGTCCCATGGCGGAACACGTGGACACCTGGGCCGCCAACGGGATGAAAAACATCTTCGGCCAGCCGGTGCGCCTCATGGAGATGCAGAGCGAGGCCGGGGCCTGCGGGGCCATGCACGGCTCCCTGGAGGCCGGGGCCCTGACCACCAGCTACACCGCCAGCCAGGGCCTGATGCTGATGGTGCCGCCCCTGTACCGCATCGCGGGGCAGCTCCTTCCCGGCGTCATCCACGTCGCCGCCCGGACTGTGGGCACCAGCGCTTTTTCCATCTTCGGGGACCACTCCGACGTGATGGCCTGCCGCCAGACGGGCTTCGCCCAGCTGGCCTCCTCCTGTGTGCAGGAGTGCATGGACCTTGCCGCCGTGGCCCACCTCTCCGCCATCCGGTCCCGGGTGCCCTTCATGCACTTCTTCGACGGCTTCCGCACCTCCCACGAGATTCAGAAGATCGATGTGCTGGACTACGGGGACCTTGCAAAGATGGTGGACCGGGAGGCCCTGGACCGCTTCCGGGGCAACGCGCTGAACAGCGAACATCCCCTCATGCGCTCCACCGTCATCAACCCGGACACGGCTTTCCAGCTCCGGGAGGCGGTGAACCCCTACTACGACGCCGTCCCCGGCATCGTGGAGGACTACCTGGCCCAGATGTCCGCCCTGACGGGCCGGGACTATAAGCTCTTCAACTACTACGGCGACCCTCAGGCGGAGCAGGTGGTCATCGCCATGGGCAGCGTCTCCGGCTGCCTCCAGGAGGTGGTCAAGTACCTGAACCAGCAGGGCCGCAAAGTGGGCTTCCTCCAAGTCCGGCTCTACCGGCCCTTCAGCGCGAAGCACTTCCTGGCCGCCCTGCCGGAGAGCTGCCGCCTCCTGACCGTGCTGGACCGGACCAAGGAGCCCGGCGCGGGGGGCGAGCCCCTTTATAAGGACGTCTGCTCCGTCCTCCAGCACGGCAGCCGTCAGGTTCAGGTGCTGGGCGGGCGCTACGGCCTCTCCAGCAAGGACACCACCCCCGCCCAAATGATCGCCGTCTACGACAACATGGCGGGAGAACAGAAGGACCACTTTACCGTGGGCATCACCGACGACGTAACCTTCCACTCCCTGCCCATCGGGGAAAACGTGGTCACCGCCGATGAACGGACCATCAGCTGCAAGTTCTGGGGCCTGGGGTCCGACGGCACCGTGGGGGCCAATAAAAACTCCATCAAGATCATCGGGGACAACACGGACCAATACGTCCAGGCCTACTTTGAATACGACACCAAAAAGTCCGGCGGCGTGACGAAGAGCCACCTGCGCTTCGGCCACACCCCGATCCTCTCTACATATTACGTCACCATGGCGGACTTCATCGCCTGCCACAACCAGAGCTACATCGCAAAATACGATATTGTGAACGAGCTGAAACCCGGCGGGACCTTCCTCCTGAACTGCAACTGGCCCGACGCGGACCTGGAGGCCCACCTCCCCAACAAGGTCAAGCGCCTCCTGGCGGAGCGGAAGGCGAAATTCTACACCATCGACGCGGGCTCCGCCGCCGAGGCCATTGGCCTGGGGAACCGGACCAACAGCGTCTTACAGGCCGCCTTCTTCAAACTCTCCGGCGTGCTGCCGGTGGACCAGGCCGTGGACTATATGAAGGCCGCCATCCAAAAGACCTACGGCCGGAAGGGCGAACAGGTGGTCCGCATGAACTGCGCCGCCGTGGATGCGGGCCTGACGGGCCTCCATGAGATCACCGTCCCCGCCGCCTGGGCCAATCTTGTGGACGAGCCGGAGGAGAAGGACACCACCTCCCCCTGGTACGTCCGCACGGTGATGCGGGCCGTCAACGCCCAGAAGGGCGACAGCCTCCCCGTCAGCGCCTTCCAGGACGCGGCGGACGGCAGCGTCCCCATGGCCACCTCGAAGTACGAGAAGCGGGGCTTTGCGTCCCATGTGGCCAGCTGGATTCCCGAGAACTGCATCGGCTGCAACCTGTGCTCCCTTATGTGCCCCCACGCCGCCATCCGGCCCTTCCTATTAAATAAGGAGGAGGTCCAAAAGGCCCCGGCGGGCTACGTGACGAAGGAGGCCAAGGGCAAGGGCTTCGAGGGCCTCCGGTTCCGCATCCAGGTGGACCCCCTGGACTGCACCGGCTGCGGCACCTGCGCCGCCGCCTGTATCGCCAAGGAAAAAGCCATCGTCATGCGGCCCATTGAGGAGGAGATGCCGGAGCAGCCCCATTGGGACTACAGCCTCTCCCTCTCCCCCAAGCAGAACCCCATGAACAAGTTCACCGTCAAGGGCAGCCAGTACGAGCAGCCCCTGCTGGAGTTCTCCGGGGCCTGCGCGGGCTGCGGCGAGACGCCTTACATGAAGCTTTTGACCCAGCTCTTCGGCGAGCGGATGGTGGTGGCCAACGCCACGGGCTGCACCCAGGCTTGGGGCTTCAGCGTCCCCAGCTACCCCTATACCACGAAACCCAACGGGAGAGGCCCCGCCCTCTCCAACTCCCTCTTTGAGAACAACGCCGAATACTCCCTGGGCATGGTCCTCAGCGTCCGCCAGCAGCGGCTCCGCCTCCAGCGGGAAGTCCGGGAGCTCCTGGAGGAAACGAAGGACGAGGCCCTGAAAGTGGCCCTGGCCGCCTGGCTGGAGGGCTTCGAGGACAAACAGCGGACCATTGAACTCAGCGACGCGGTGATCGCCGCCTTGCAGAATACTTCCGAGGCCGGAGAGAAGGTCGAGGCCGTCCGCAAGGCCCAGGACCAGCTGGTGAAAAAGAGCATGTGGATGTACGGCGGCGACGGCTGGGCCTATGACATCGGCTACGGCGGACTGGACCATGTGCTGGCCTCCGGAGAGGACGTGAACATCCTGGTGGTGGATACGGAGGTCTACTCCAACACCGGCGGGCAGTCCTCCAAGGCCACGCCCTTCGGCGCGGTGGCCCAGTTTGCCGCCGCGGGCAAGCGGACGGAGAAGAAGGACCTGGGCATGCTGGCGACGCAGTACCAGAACGTGTATGTGGCGTCTGTTGCCCTGGGGGCGGACCCCGCCCAGTACATCAAGGCCCTCCGGGAGGCGGAGGCCCACGACGGGCCCTCCCTCATCGTGGCCTACGCCCCCTGCATCAACCACGGCATCGTCAAGGGCATGGCCTGGGCCCAGGAGGAGGCCAAACTGGCCGTCCGCAGCGGCTATTGGGTCCTCTACCGCTACGACCCCAAGCTGAAAGCCCAGGGCAAAAACCCCTTTATGCTGGACTTTAAGGAGCCCCGGTACGACCTCCGGGAGTTCTTCATGGGAGAGGTCCGGTTCAACTCCCTCCAGCGGACCTTCCCCGAGGCAGCGGAGGCCCTGCTGGTGGAGGCTCGGAACCAGTGCCGGAACCGCTGGGCCCGGTACACCCACTTGGCGTCCCAGGATTACTCCCGCCTGCTGGACGTGCTGGAGGACTATCCCATTCACGACCAGGAAAAAGAATAAGTAGCCGGGCCCTCTATATCCATATGCCTCCCCGTGCCGTCCGGCACGGGGAGGTTTTTTTGACACCGTGCCCAATCCGGCGTACAATCAGAAGGCTGAAAAATTTTTTCAACAGCGCGTCACGTTTCGCTCCGCCGGAGCGTCTAAGAGTACGGAGACGAAGGGAGGCGGCAAGATGCTGGTATACCTACAGGCCATCGACGACCCGGAGGACCGGACGCGGTTCGAGGCGATGTACAGCGCCTACCGGGGGCTGATGTTCCACGCAGCCAACCGCATCCTGCAAAACGCCCAGGACGCGGAGGACGCGGTGCATCTGGCCTTCCTCAGTCTCGCCAACTGCCGCCTTCCGGCGGAGCTGGGGCCCCAGGCCCGGCACCTGGCCGCCGTGACGGCGGAGCGGAAGGCGATTGACCTCTACCGGGTCCGGCGGCGGCGGCCGGAGGTGGAGCTGGAGGAAGAGCACTTTCCCGGCTGCGCCCCGGCGCCCTCCGACGGGACCCTGGCGGGAGCCATGGCGGCCCTGCCTCCCCGGTACCGGGAGGCCCTGCTGCTGAAGTACTACAACGGCTATTCCGCCGCCGAGGTGGGGCAGCTCCTGGGGACCACGGCGGCGAACGTGCGCCAGCTCATTGCCAGAGCCAAAAAGAAGCTGGCCGAGGAGCTGGCGGAAAGGGGGGAAATCGTATGAACATCACCGACGAGATGCTGTACGCCGCGGCCCCGGAGGCGGCGGAGCGCTGGCTGGATACCCTCCCCAAGCGGGAGGACTGCGGGCACGGCTTTTCCCTGACCTTTGAGGCGTCCATGGCCCCGATTCTGCGGCGGCGGAAGCGGCGCTGGAAGACCCTGGCTTTGCTTGCGGCGGTCATCGCGGCTTTGGCGGCGCTGCTGGTGGCCGTGGGCGCGGAGCGGAAGGACGACTACCGGGTCTACGCCGCCCAGGAGGATGGATTTATCTCCTACCTGGTCCGGCCCAGGATGGAACAGGCGGCCCAGGACTTTCATCCCCTGACCCCCGGCTGGCTGCCGGAGGGCTATGCGCTGGAGTCCTTTTCCGCCGAGGGCGGTTCCTGTTCCTCCAGTTTCCGCAGCGCCGCAGAGGGCACATCCTTTCGCTTGGACCAGTGGTCCGGCGAGGAACGCTCCGCGGTCCTTCTGGGAAATTTTCAAATAGACCAAGCAGACGTTGGCGGCGAGGACGCCATATGGATTGCAAACCAGCCTGAGGAAGAATGGGACGACACCCGCCTCTTCCTGTGGACCAACGGGCCCTATGCCTTTATCCTCTCCGGCGGAGAGGCCGGCTTGGACCTGGATACGGCGATCCGCATTGCGGAAAATTTGAAATGGTAAAGGAGAATTCCTATGCGCGGCAAACGAGAAATGAGAAAGAACTACACGCCCTTCATGGCCGGTATGGTCACCATGGTGCTGCTGTTTGGGCTGGTCTCCGCCTCCCTGGCAACCAACGACCCGCCTGCCCAGGGTCCCCAGCCCGGACAGGTGAGCGTGGGCCTCTTCGGGCGGGAACAGATCGCCAAGGGCGAAACGCTGACCACCAAACAGGGCGGCAAGGCGCCCAAGGTTGTGACCTATGCCGACACCAAGGGGGAAACCCATTATTACATCGAAGCCTCCGCCGCGGCGGAGCTGTTCGACGTGGCGTTCGGGGCTCACTACCATGAAGAGCTGGAACGGCTGGAGTTCGGCGGCAAGCCTCGGGTGGACGAACATGGGGAGCCCTATAAAGACGCGGACGGCAATCCCGTAGTGGATGAAAACGGGAAGCCGAAATGGGGCTTCACCGATGTAAACCACGACTTCCCCTTGCTGTTGAATCCCTCCGGCAGGATGCCCGCCGTGGGTGAAAACATTCCTGTAGACGTAGGAGGTTTTACAGTTACCGTGACCTCCGGCCCCTATGTGGGTCCGGGCGCCCAGGAGCAGGAGGCTTACTGGGAGAAGAAGCGGGCGGGTCTGCCTGAAAAGCCGGAGTACGGTATTACACACGGCATGTTTACCGAGGCGGACCCGGCGGAAATCAACCTGGGCAGTCTCTCCGGCAAATCCATGGACCGTCAGCTGTTCCAGGACCCCGAAGACGTGGAGCACACCTTTGCGTTTACAAGCCTGCTGGGAAACTACGCGGCCATTACCATAGAGAACATCGGCCCTGCGGAAGCCATGATTGTCCTGAGCAGACCCAACACCATAGGCCGGGGCGAGGGGAACGACTTCACCGCTATTCGCCTCCCGGCAGGAGAGAAAATCACCCGGGCCTTCCGCGTCGACGAAACGAAGTCTCTGGAAAACCAGCTCCGGCTCAACGCCACGCCTCTCGGCGAGGGCGGCGTCAACCTCAAGCTGACGGCGGAGCAGTACCGCAGCGGCGTGTGACGAACCGCTGAAATCCCATACGGAATGTATCAAATTTTCAGCCGAACCTAAAGGTATCACCTTTTCCCTCTTGCCTTTTCCCGTCGGTTATTGTATAATATTGTTACAATAATCACAAAGGGGAGGGAGTTCCGTGAGCGGACAACTGGAGGATACCGTGGCTATCAGCCGGGAGATCACCCACGGTTACTATGCCGGGAATTTAGAGCCCTACTTATCCCGCCTCTGCCCGAAAAGCGTGTGGCTGGGCACCGGCGGACGGGTGCTGATGGGCGGCGACGTCATCCGCACCCGGCTGGAGGCCGGGGTGGAACGGAGGACGAAAACCTATCAGATTTTTCAGGAGGAGTACACCCCCCTGTCCCTCACCCCCCGCTGCCAGGCGGTGATGGGGGAGGTGCGGGCTTACATACCGGACCGTCCCGAGGAGGACACGGTCACCGCCTCCTATACGTTCTTGTATCAGCTCATCGGCACGGAGACAAAACTGGTGCTGCTCCACGCCAACTATGAGCTTCTCCACCCCTTCTCCCTGAACGAGGGCGGGCCCAAGCTGGAGATGTCCGCCTATCAATTCGTCCGGGACGTGCTGATCGAGATTCCGCCCAAGAAGCGGCTGGCCGTCCCCTGCGGCAGCACGACGCTGTTCGTCCAGCCGGATATGATTTTCTACGTCCAGAGCCGGAACCGGAAGGCGGAGTTCCACTGTGCGGACAAAATTATCCAGAGCGACCTCAGCATCAGCGAGGTCAACGCCATGCTGCCGGAGCCCTTCTGCCCCATTCACCGCTGCTACACGGTGAACAGCCGCTACGTCATGTCCGTCCGGCGCTATGAGGCGGCCCTCATCACCGGGGAGGTCCTGCCCATTCCCTTTCACAACTACATGCAGGTCAAGGGGGAGCTGGAACGGAAAATCACCGGATAGAAACAAAGACCCGCCGGAAGCCGAGGCTTCCGGCGGGTCAAGCTGTCAATACGCACCTTTTTGACAGCCGGAACTTTTGACTCGCGGCGGGGTTATGTCCTTAAAGCGTCTGGATCACGCAGCCGTAAGGCGGCAGCGTTACGCCCAGGGCCTCCGTCTCAAAGGCGTTGTGGTTCATCAGCATCCGGATTTTCCGCTCCGGCCCTCCTCTGACGGCGATCTCCACGCCGCCGGGGGAGGGAACGGTCTCGATACGGCAGTCCGACAGAATGGTTTCCGCCAGCCTGGAGGTAACGTCCTCGTCCAGGGAACAGCCGAAATAGTATACCGCGCCGGGACCCTGCCGTTTCCGGGTGACGGCGGCGAAATCCGTGTAGAAAGGGTCGCCGTAACGGAAGAGGACCTCGGCGTCCCGGACCTCCAGCATGTCCCGGAAGACGCCGCCGGAGCCCTCTGTTCCGGCAAACGCGCCCGCGCCCACGACAGGGAAGGCGTTTAGGTCCTGGAGGCTTTCCGTCTCCGCCACCGTCACCCCGGCAAGCCCGGTCCAGCCCACCGGCAGGACCTCCCCGAAGAAAAGGTTGTTGTCCGGATCCTTCACCCCGGTCCGGTACGTGAGGACCAGCGTACCGCCCTCCCGGACAAATCGTTCCGCCCTGGCCAGGAACTCCGGCTTGACGACGGTGAGCTGGGGGAGAAGGACCGCCTTGTAGCCCGCGAGGTCCGCCTCCGCCGGAATGACGTCCACGGAGACGTTCCGGTCGTAGAACGCCTTGTAGAGCTTTTTCATCTCCCCCGGACAGTCCAGCAGGAGGCTCTGGCGCTGGATGCGGAAGGAGGCCAGGGAGTCGTAGTCGTAGACGATGGCCACATCGCTGCGGATGGGGGACTCCAGGGCTTGGGCATAACGGGAGACCTCCCGAAAGAAGCTCTGGACCTCATAGAATTTTCGGCCCTTCCGGTTGTCCGCGTCCAGGACGCCGTAGCAGAACTGCTCCGCCCCCTTGGCCGCTCCCCGGTAGCGGAAATATAGCAGGGACTCACAGCCGTGGGCCATGCTCTGCCAGGACCACAGCTTCGCCTGGCCGGGCCGGGGAAGGTAGCCGGTGACGTCGTGGCCCTGGGCCCCCATGATGGCCTCGGTAATCCAGAAATTCCGCCGTTTCAGTCCCCGGATGTAGTCCAGGCTGAACGCGATTTCGTGGGGCGGAAGAGGTTCCTTTTCCCCACCCCAGACCGGGTAGTTGTTATAGGCGGCCGCGTCCAGGCTCTTGGCGGCACGAGCGTAGTCAAAGCGCCGGTCCAGGCCCCCGCCGGGGAAGTCGTGAATGACGACGGCCCCAGGGGAAAGCTCCCGAATCAGGCGGGCCTGGAAGTCCAGGAAATTGCAGAGGGTTTCGCTCCGGAACCGCTCCCAGTCCAGCCGCAGGGCGGGATTGTGGGTGGTGATGGTGGGGGCGGGAAGGGGAATTTCATCAAAGTCATTGTATTCCTGCGACCAGAAGGCAGTCCCGTAGGCGTCATTGAGGCGGCGAACGTCCCCGCCGAACTTTTTGCGGAGATAACGCCGGAACGCCTCCCGGCACCGGGGGCACCAGCAGAGGTCGCTTCCCTCGTTGCCCAGCTCGTTGTCGGCCTGCCAGGCGGCGATCTGCGGCTCGTCCCGGTAATGGCCCGCCATGGCCCGGATGATTTTTTCCGAATACGCATACAGCTCCGGGCTGTTATAGCAGCAGACGTGGCGGCCGCCGAAGGCTCGGGGCTGTCCGTTCTCAAACTGGGAGAGCATATCCGGGTATTTGTTCGCAAGCCACGGGGGAACCGTGGCGGTAGGCGTGCCCAGGATAACCCTCAGGTTCTTTTCTTTGGCCTTGGCAATGACGCGGTCAAAGAACGAGAAATCATATTGCCCCTCGGCAGGCTCCATCCGATGCCAGGAAAACTCGGCAATCCGGATGGTATCGCCCCCCATCTCCCGAATGACGTCCATATCGGCGTTCATCAGGGCGGGATCCCATTGCTCGGGGTAGTAATCAACGCCCAGCAGCATCGTGCGCCGCTCCTTTCTCACGGGCGCGGACCGCGCCCTTTTATTTTGGAGGGGTTCTCCCTATCACAGAGAGCCCCGGCCCTTGCAAGGGTTCTATTCGGCTTCCAGGTCCTTGAACCGCTGGACGGCCTCCCTCATCTGTCCGCAGGCCAGCCGCCCCTCGGGACAGCGGCCCTCGGAAAAACAGCCGGGGCCGAAGCGGCCGAAGAGTTCGGGAAAGCTCCGCCGGAGCTGCCGCAGCAGGTCCACCGCGATATCCCGAATTTCCCACTGGGCCCGGTTACAGGATCGGAGACGGATGAACCACTGGAGCTCCCTGGCGTTCATGGTGGTCATGACGTCCATCAGATTGCCGCTGAGGGCAAAGTAATACTGGTATTTTTCCAGGGCGGGGCGCCCCTGGATCCGGCGGAGCCGATCATGAGCCTCCCGGACGGCCCGCTGATACCGCTCCAGCGCGGCCGGGTCGGCGGCGACGGAGTCCGGGAGGATGACCCTGCCGTGGTCCACGCTCTGAATGGGGGGGACGACGATGGACTGCATCCGGTGCCGGACCAGGTGGGTGACGCCGGAGAGGGTGATGCCGGAGACGGTAAAGGCATACGCCAGCTGTTCCAGCTCCCGCGGCCGCCGGGAGGAGGACAGGGCGGCCAGGTCCAGGGGCTTCCCGGGGTTCTGAACGCGGTGGGCGGCCTCCAGGAGCTTCCAGGGCTCCGCCGGGGCGCTCAGCAGGGCGACGGTCCCGGCCTCCTGCCGGGAAACGAAGACGGGAGCGTCGGAGGAACAGCGGAGGGGGAGGGCCTTGCCGGCGGGGGCGTCCCCGAGGGACTCCTGAATCTCGGGAAGCAGGCAGGGGAACTGCTCCTCCAGCTGCTCCGTAAGCTCGTCCGCCAGGGTCAGCAGCTCCGGGCCGTCCCGACCCCGATAGCGGATTTCACAGAGGAGCCGGCCCAGCTCCCGTGCGTTGAGGGTGCAGTAGAAGTTGCTGTGGAAGGCGTAGGGCAGGAGAAAACGGGCGTCCTCCCGAGGGACTCCGGCCTCCAGAAGATCCCCATAGGCCGCGAAGAGCCCATCCATATAGCGGCGGTACAGGGCCAGGTCCTCCCCCTCCAGCTCCGGGGGAATGTGATAGCCCAGGCGGCTGAAATCCACGTAGCGCCGGGACTTGACGGTGAAGGAGGCCAGGCGGAACTCGATGAAAAACTGCTCCACAAAGACGGACACGTCCCGCAGGGCAATGGTGAAGACGGCGTGCTCAATGAGGGACTTATGGCCGGAGGCCAGGACCTTCCCGATGAGGGCCCGGTTCTTGGGATTTCCCAGGGCGTTTTCAAAGATCGCCTGCGCGTCCCCGGCGGTGGTGGAGATGCGGGCGGCGCCGGCGCAGACCTCCTCGCCATAGGAGCTGCGGCTGATGATTTTGGCGTGCGGTTCCCTTTCCATGTCGATACCCCTTTTTCTGCGATATTGATGACCGATTATACCATAAACCCGGCGGAAAATCCACCCATTTCTCCCGCCCCGGCGGGGCCGGAAAATCCGCCGTTGAAGATTTGCCGGATTTGGGCTATACTATCCATAAGAATCGACGGGTTTCGAGAAGGAAAGGGGGAAGCGCCGTGCCCAGACGCCGCCCAGCTAAAAACTGGTCCGCCGCCACATTGAAAAGCCGGGGCTGGACCAACGCCTTGATTCGGGAGCTTCTTCCCCCGCCGGAATATGAGGTGACGGAAAGCGGCCGCCGCCGGATATGGAATAAAAAACTGGTGAAGGCGGCGGAGGAACACCCCCGCTTTCAGGCCCAGAGAATCGAACCCCGGAAGACCCCCGCCCGGGGAGCGGGGAACGCCCAGAAACTGCTGGCCCTGGCCTGGGAGGATGGGGGCCTGGGGGAAACGCCCTCCGACGCCGCCATTTTGGCCAGCTATGTTCACCAGGGACTGCTGGCCCTGCTGCCGGGGGTGGCCAAGGGGCGCAGCCTGACCTCCTCCCGCGCCCAGGGCTGGCTGAAAGAGTTCCTGGCCCTGGAGGAGCGGGGAGACAGCAAGAGCCTTCCCACGGTGCTGAAAAACTTTCTCAAGGCCGGGGGCTGGATGGGAGAGCGGGAGGACGCTCCCCTGGTCCGCAAGGTCCGAAGCCGCTATCCTCAGGTGCTGCTGACCTCCGCCGGGCGGGCGCTGGAGGACCTGGCCGCCGCCCAGCCGGAGGCGGACCTCTCGTCTATGCTGCGCGCTCCGGGCTTCCCGGCGGACCTGCTGGTGAGGGAGGGCCTGACGGCGGTGTGGTCCGTATGGTATGTGCCCCAGGCCATCCGCACCAGCCTCGGCCTGCTCATCGCCCTGAACCCCAAGGACGAATACCCGGAGGCCCGGGCGATGCGCCGCCATTTCATCCTCCACCTGGGGGGCACCAATACCGGCAAGACCTACGCCGGGTTCCAGCGCCTCAAGCAGGCCCGGAGCGGCGTGTACCTGGCTCCCCTGCGCCTCCTGGCCCTGGAGGCCCAGGAGACCCTTTTGGAGGCGGGGGTGGACTGCAGCCTGACCACCGGGGAGGAGGAGGACGCCCGCACCTGGGACACCCACACCGCCGCCACCGCCGAGAAGCTGGACATGCGGCGGTACTATGACGTGGCCGTCATCGACGAGTGCCAGATGATTGCCGACGGGCAGCGGGGCTACGCCTGGACCAGGGCGATCTTAGGGGTGCTGTCCCCGGAGGTCCATCTCTGCGCCGCCCCGGAGGCGGAGGATCTGTTAATCCGCCTGATTGAGAGCTGCGGCGACACCTATGAGGTGGAGCGCCACAAGCGGACCACGCCGCTTGTCTGCATGACCCGCACGGTGGACTACCACCGGGTCCAGCCGGGAGACGCCCTCATCACCTTTTCCAAGGTAGGGGTCCTCAGCGTGGCGGAGGACCTGCGCCAGAGCGGGAAGGAGCCCGCCATCATCTACGGGGCCCTGCCCTATTCCACCCGGCGGCGGCAGATGGAGGGCTTTTTGAAGGGGGAGATGGAGTATATCGTCTCCACCGACGCCATCGGCATGGGGCTGAACCTGCCCATCCGGCGGATCATCTTCCTGGAGACGGAGAAGTTCGACGGCGTGGAGCGCCGGGAGCTGAAGCCGGAGGAGATCCGCCAGATCGCCGGGCGGGCGGGGCGCTTCGGCATGTACAACAAGGGCTATGTGGGAGCCGTCCAGGGCCTGCCCATCATCCGGGCGGGTCTGGAGGCGGACATCCCGCCTCTGGAGTACGCCGTGGCGGGCTTCTCCGACCTGGTGCTCCAGGCGGAATTCGATCTTCTGGAGGTGCTGACGGAGTGGAACAAGATGCCCACGGTGGAGCCCTACCGGAAGCTGGACATCACCCGGTATATCGCCATCATCTCCAAGATGCGGGAGATGGGCTTCAACCTCACCCGGGAGCAGGAGCTGAAAGCGGCCAACATCCCCTTTGACGAGACGGAGGAGTCCCTGCGGGATCTGTTTTTCTCCTTCCTGCGCCGCTGGCAGCAGGGAGAGGACGTGGAGCAGCCCGGCCTCCCGGAGGGGGACCCCACCCTGCCGGAGCTGGAACTGTACTACCGGAAGCTGGACCTTTACTACTCCTTTGCCAAGACCTTCGGCTGCCCGGTGGACGAGGACCGGCTCTACGACAGCCGGGAGCAGGTGGCGGACGAAATCAATGAAATCCTGCTTCACCGGCTGCGGAACAACATCCGCTTCTGCCCTGCCTGCGGGAAGGCCCTGCCCCTGTACCACCGGGGGCGGCTTTGCGACGAGTGCTATCAGCGGGAGCGGAAGAATCGGAGGCCCGGCTACCGGAATCAATAGAACAAGGCGGAGCTGCCGCGGCAGCTCCGCCTCTGTTTGTTCCTGTCAGCCGCCCATCTTCGCCAGGACCTCCTCCCCGGAGGGAATGGAGGGCGCGGCTCCGGGTCGGGTAACGGCGATGGCCGCGGCGGCGGAGGCGTATTTCACGGCCCATTCCGCGCTCCGCCCGCTCAGGACTCCGGCCAGGAAGAAGCCGGTGTAGGTATCCCCCGCCGCCGTGGTGTCCACGGCCCGGACGGGAACCGCCGCCTGCCGGACAAGGCGGCCTTCGGCGGCGCAGAGGGAACCCTGGGGCCCCAGGGTCAGCACGACGGCCCTGGAGGAGGGAAGCGCCTCCGCCAGCGTCTCCGCCAGAGCCTCCTCCGCCTCCGGGACGGGCTTTCCCAGGCCCCTTAGGAGCTGCGCCGCCTCAATCTCGTTGAGGATCAGATAGTCGGCGAAGGGCAGCAGGGAGAGCAGGCCCTCCTCCAGGGGGGAGGGATTCAGGGCCACGGTCATGCCCCGGCTTTTGGCCTGTTCCGCCAGATAGGGCAGCTCGCTGATTTCGTTTTGCAGGACCAGGGCGTCCCCAGGGCCGAAGTCTGAGAGGACCCGGTCGATCCGCTCCCGGGTGATGGAGCGGTTGGCCCCTCCGTAAAGCAGAATGCAGTTTTCCCCCGCCGGAGTCCGCTGGATGACGGCGTGACCGGTGGAAACGTCCTCCCGAACCTCCACATATCCGGTATCGACTCCCGCCGCCCGGAGCTCCTCCAGGAGAAAGAGGCCGTCCCGGCCCACGGCCCCGGCGTGCCGGACCTCCAGCCCCGCCCGGGCCAGGGCCACGGATTGGTTCAAGCCCTTTCCGCCGCTGAACCGGCTGAGAGCGCCGGCGGACAGGGTCTCCCCGCCGCCTACGAAACGGGGGACCTCATAGACATAGTCGATGTTCAGCGATCCGAAGCAGAGAACCTTCATGTCCCCGCCTCCGTTTCGCCGTAGCGGCGGAGCCCGGCCTCAATGATATCCCAGAAGCGCTCCACGCCGACGTCCACAGCCACGTCCGCCGTGGCGGGGAGCCCCAGATAGCCGAAGGCGTCGCAGTTCGTCCGGCCATAGGAATCCCCATGGCTCAGGTCGATGCGGACGTTCATGGGCTTTGTCGTGACCAGCGACGGGTCCAGCAGGGAGGCGATGGTGACGGGGTCGTGGAGGGGCCCGCCCTCCCAGCCGAAGATCTCCTTCTGGGTTTTGCAGAAGTGCTTCATCAAATCCACGAACAGCCGGGAGGCGCAGGTGTTGACCTTGGCCATCCGCTCCACGATTTCGGGGTAGCAGAGGACCTTCCTGGTCACGTCCAGGCCGATCATGGTAATGGGCCGCCCGGAGGTGAAGCAGACATGGGCGGCCTCCGGGTCCGCCAGAATGTTGAACTCCGCCGCCGGGGTGACGTTGCCGTTGGTGTAAGAGCCGCCCATCAGGACGATCCGCTGAAGCTTGTCCGCGATCCGGGGCTCCATCCGCAGGGCCATCCCTAAGTTTGTCATGGGGCCGGAGGTGACTACAACAACATCCCCCTGGGATTCCAGCAGCGTGCGGACCAGAAAGCTCACCGCGTGCTCCTTCTCCGCCGCTTTCCGCAGGGGCGGGAAAACGGGGCCGTCCAGGCCCGTCTCGCCGTGGATGTCCCCCGCCGTCACCCGGTCCCGGACCATGGGACGCCCGCAGCCCGCGTAGACGGGAATCTCCTCCCGTCCCAGCCATTGCAGCACGCGGCAGGCGTTGCGGGCGGTGTTGTCCAGGGTCTGGTTTCCCGCCGCAACAGTGACGCCCAGCAGCTCCAGCTCCGGGCTGTTCGCCGCCAGCATGAGGGCGACCGCGTCGTCATGTCCGGGGTCGCAGTCGCAGATGATCCTTTGTCTTGCCATAAATGCCTCTCCCTTCCCAAGCGGTTTCGTTTCCGTGCCGACGCATTTATGGTAACATATCCCTTTTTTCTTTGCAACGGCAAAGTGGGGGAGACTGCTTAAAGCTCCTTCTTGTTGTCTGGGCCCGGAGTGGTGACGATGACTTTTTCCGGCGTGATCACCAGAGCGCCTTTCGCCGTGGCCGCGCCCTTAAACATGGTCTCCACCTGCTTTTTGAAGGCGTCCACAATGGCGCCCTCCGTGATATAGCGGGCGGTCCCCTTAATTTGATAGCCCTCCAGGGTACTCCCGCTGCTGACGGAAACGGCAATCCGGCCGTTCTTTTGGATGTTGTGCAGCGTGGTCTCCAGAAACACGTCGCCCACGGTTAGCGTTCCGTCTGCGGCGACCTCTTTGAAGGCCACGGGCACCGCGTTGGGCTCCTGGTCACAAGTGGCCAGATACCACATCTGCTCCTTGAGAAGCCTCCTCACAGATTCTTTCAGATTCATGCTGCAATGTCCTCCTTTTTTGTGCGGCGGGTTCCCGCCGGTGAATGCGGCCCTATTGTATGCGCCCGGTTGGAGCCTGTAAAGTCGTCCGCAAATTTATGAGCAGCTTATAAATTTCATAGTGACTTGCAAAACCGCCGCTTCCGGGCTACAATAGAAAAAGCAGGGAGGTGAGGCGATGGCCTATCAGCGCAAATTGGAAAAGGACATCCGCTGCCCGCTGGAGTATGGCTTAGAGTCCTTCGGCGGCAAATGGAAGTCCCGGATTATCTGCGTTCTGTCGGTGAAGAAGGTCCTGCGCTACAGCGAGCTGCGCCGGGAGATGGGGAATATCACCGACGCGGTTCTGGCGGCCGCGCTGAAAGAGCTGCAGTCCGCCGGAATCGTGGAACGGCGGTCCTACGACGAGATCCCGCCCCGGGTGGAGTACTGCCTGACGGAGCGGGGATGGTCCGTCATGCCCATCCTGCAAAGCATCTGCCGCTGGGCGGGGCTCTATCACCGGGAGGACTGCGGCGGCGTTCTGCCCCAATGCCGGAGATGCGACTACGAGCCCCGCTGAGAGGATATTCTATTGCGGACAGGACCGGATTTCGCCGGAGGGCGGAACAGCCGGACCTGTGCACAACGAATGAAGAATGAAAAGGAGCGTTACCTATGAAAATTGCGGTACCCTATGAGAACGGCCGGGTGTTCCAGCACTTCGGCCACAGCGGCCAATTCAAAATTTACGATGTGGAGGACGGGCGGATTACCGGAGAGCGGCTTGCCGACCCCGCCGGAAGCGGCCATGGGGCCCTGGCGGGCTTTCTCTCCGGGCTGGAGGTGGACACGCTGATCTGCGGCGGCATCGGCGCGGGAGCCCAGGAGGCCCTGGCCCAGGTGGGGATCAAGCTCTATGGCGGCGTCACCGGAGGGGCGGACGAGGCGGTCCGGGCCCTTCTGGCGGGGACGCTGGACTACAGCGCCGAGGTCCGGTGCAGCCACCATGACCACGGAGAACACGAACGCTGCGGAGAGGACAAGCACGGCTGCGCCGGGAACGGCGGACACTGCGGCGGCTGAACCAGGCCAACGGATAAGGGGGAGGCGCAATGGAAGAAAGCTATGTGCTGCACCTGCAAAAGCAGTATCAGAAGTTCTCTGATTTCTATCTCTGCTACTGCGGCCATGCCCGCTGCGAGCCTCTGCACAGCTACGGCCCGGCGGTCCGGCCCAACTATCTCCTCCACTATATCCTGGACGGAAGCGGAATCTACCAGGTGGAGGACCAGGAATTCTCTCTGCACAAGGGAGAGGGCTTTTTGATCGAGCCCAACAAGCAGACCTTCTACCAGGCCGGCGGAGAGGACCCCTGGACCTATCTCTGGATCGGCTTTGATGGAGCCAAGTGCGAGAGCTGCCTGCGGAGCCTGGGCCTGGGCGACGGACGGCTGACCTTCCGCTGTGAGGACGACGGGGAGCTTTTAAAGCTGGTGGAATCCATGCTGACTTACAACAAATCCGACGTTGAGTCGGACTTCATGCTCCAGTCCCTGCTGTGCCGGTTCTTCGCCCGCCTGGCCAAGGGCATCTCCTGGGGGCCGGAGCGCCGCCTGACCAAGCGGGAGCGGGAAAACCTGTATATCCACCAGGCCATGGAGTACATTCGGAACAACTACGCCAACGGCATCACGGTGTCGGACATCGCGGGCTACGTGGCCCTGAACCGGAGCTATCTCTTCACCCTGTTCCGGCGGGTGCTGGGGGTCTCCCCCCAGGAGTGCCTGACCCAGTTCCGCCTGACCCGGGCCAAGGAGCAGCTGACCCTGACGGACGCCTCCGTCGCCAACATTGCCATGAGCTGCGGCTACCAGGACCCCCAGGTTTTTTCCAAGGCCTTTAAGCAGCAGTTCGGCATCACGCCGGTAAAGTACCGGAAGTGGGACCGGGAGCGGGCCCTGCGCAGCCTGGAGCACCTGGCGGAAGCGCCGGAGGAACCGGAACAGGCCGCCCCGAAAACTTAAGACAAAGCCACGCCGGACCTCCCATGGGGAGGTCCGGCGTGGTTCTATAGGGGGACGGAGGGCATCGTATGAAAGGGGGCTCAGGTTCTCACGCCTTCAGCACGAAGATGTGGGAATCGAAATCGCAGATGGGCCGCTCATCGGGCTGGCACTCGCCCGCGCCGCTGTCGGTGGTCACAAGGCCCAGGTTCATGAGCTCGTCGCCGTAGTGGGACTCGCCGCCGTCCACGGTGTAGCGGAAATCCGGGTCCAGGCCCTGGAGCTTCACCCGGCGGCAGGGGCCGTTGGCCTCGCTGAGGAGCCGGTACCAGCCCACCAGGGCGGTCTTTTTATCCGGGCTCACCGCCATCCAGGAGGTGAAGTTCCCGTCAAAGGGAGAGCGCAGCCGGTAGAAGTCCCCGAACTGGAGAATCTCCCGGTACTCCTTCATAAAGGCAATCTGCCGCCGGACCTGCTCCCGCTCCTCCTCCGTCAGCTTGTTCAAATCCAGCTCATAGCCGAAGGTGCCGAAGTGGGCCACGTTGGCCCGAGTGGCCAGGGGGGTGATGCGCTTCACCTGATGGTTGGGCACGGCGGACACATGGGCCCCGATGGAACTGATGGGATAGCAATAGGAGGTGCCGTACTGGATTTTCAGCCGTTCCACGGCGTCGGAGTCGTCGGAGGCCCAGCACTGGGGCGCGTAGTACAGCATGCCGGGGTCGAACCGCCCGCCGCCGGAGGAGCAGGACTCGAAGAGCACGTGGGGGAAGTTCGTGGTCAGCCGCTCGTAGAGGCGGTAGACCCCCAGGATGTAGCGGTGGAACAGCTCCCCCTGCCGGTCCGCCGGAAGGGCCTCGGAGAAGGGCTCCGAAATGCTGCGGTTCATGTCCCATTTAATATAGGAGATGTTGGCTTCGCCGAGGAGCTTCGCCATCTGGTCATAGATGCAGTCCACCACCTCGGGCCGGGAGAAGTCCAGCACGTACTGGTTCCGGCCGTGGGACTCCCGGCGGTCCGGGACGTGGATGATCCAATCCGGGTGGGCCCGGTAGAGGTCGGAGTCCTTGTTGACCATCTCCGGCTCGAACCACAGGCCGAACTGCATACCCAGGTCGTTGATGCGCCGGGCCAGGCTGGCAAGGCCCCCCGGCAGGCGGTCCCGGTTGGGGGTCCAGTCTCCCAGACCCGCGAAGTCGTTGCACCGGGCGCCGAACCAGCCGTCGTCCAGGACGAAGAGCTCCACGCCGTCCTTGTGGGCCGCCTCGGCGATGGACACCAGCTTATCCTCGGTGAAGTCGAAGTAGGTGGCCTCCCAGTTGTTGATGAGGATGGGCCGGGGCTTATCCCGCCACTGGCCCCGGGCCAGACGGCTGCGGTAGAGCTGGTGGAAGGTCCGGCTCATGGCGTTCATGCCCTCGCCGGAGTAGACCATAACCGCCTCGGGAGTCTGGAAGGACTCTCCGGGGGCCAGCTTCCAGTCGAAGCCGAAGGGGTTGATGCCCAGGGTGAAGCGGGTGGAGTCCCAGGTGTCCACCTCCGCCTGGGCCAGGAAATTGCCGGAGTAGATGAGGGACAGGCCGATAACCTCGCCCTTGTCCTCGTCCGTGCCGGGGCGGCGGAGCATGACGAAGGGGTTGTGGTTATGGGAGGAGTGACCCCTAACGGATTCCACAGACTGGATGCCCTGCTCCAGCTTCCGCACCTTCATCCAGCGCTCCCGGGCCCAGGCCCCGGAGAAGTGAACGAATTCATAGTCGCTGTCGGGCAGGTCCAGGCACAGGCTCATGGCGTGGGTGAGGTGGAGGTCCAGCCCCCCCTCGTTCACCAGCCGGGCGGAACGGGCCAGGGCCGGCCGGTCCGCAAAGAGCGTGTAATTCAAATCCAGGGAGACGCCCAGCAGCTCGTCCCGCAGGTGGACGGTGAGGGTCTCCGCCTCGCCGCCCGCCTCGCAATAGGTGGCGGGCAGGCCCTCCAGGGCGGGCTTGCCGGGAACGACGCTGTGGGACTGGACCACGAAATCCGTGATCCGGCTGCCGTCGGGCTGGAGAATCTGCACGGCGGGGTGGCGGTAGTCGGTGGAGCCGTAGGAGGGATACTCCTGCCGGGTGTGCTCCAGAGAGAAGAGCTTATTCCCCTCGAAGACCCAGGAACTCATGGGCCGGTGCTTCATCTCCAGCAGGTGGTCGAAGCTCTCCCGGTCCCGGATGGCCTTGCCGAAGTACAGCTGCCCCAGGGCCCCGTTGGGAAGCACCTTCATGATGTAGCTGATCTGGCCGTTGGTCAGGTGGAAGGTTTTTGTGCTCTCGTGGTAAGCGATGCTCATAAAGGGTCCTCCTTATACGGTATTGGGCTTACTTCCGGGCCTGCTTGGCGTGGAGGGCGTTGACGTCCTTCGTCAGCTGGTCCAGGCGCGCGCCTTTCAGCTTATACTGGGTCTTGTAAATCAGGAAGCTGATAATGGCCAGGGCGATGGGCACGGCGAACATTAAGAAGCGGATGCCCAGAATGGTGCCGGCGGACTGGGCGCCGGAGGCCTCGGGATTGTAGCCGATGACGTCCAGGCCCACGCCGGTCAGGGTGGCGGCCACGGCGGAGGCAGCCTTCATCAGGAAGGTCTGGGCGGAGCAGGTAACGGATTCGTTCCGCTTGCCGAATTTCAGCTCGCCGTAGTCGATGACGTCGGCGATGCAGCAGGTGGTGGTGCCCAGGGAGAGGCCGGAGCCGAAGAAGATGAAGGCGCAGGAGGCGATGACGCCGGCGGTGCTGGAGGGAGCCGCGTAGCCCAGGATGAACAGCAGCACCAGGCCCACAACGGGCAGGGCGCAGGCCAGGAGATAGACCTTTTCCCGCTCCATGTTCTTGGCGATCTTGGGGAAGAGGAACAGGCCCACCATCTCGGCGATGATGGCATAGCCGAAGATGGAGTACAGGTAGGCGTTGCCGCAGGCTTCTTTGAAATAATACACGGCGAAGGCTTTCAGAATCTGGGTGCAGAGGTTGAAGGTCAGGAGCAGGCCGATGAAGGCCACCAGCTGGTCGTTCTTGATGATGATGGCAAAGGCTTCCTTGAGGCTGGTCTTTTCCGCCTTGCCCTCCCCGATGGTGGGCTTTTCCTTGACCACGGCGCAGGTGATGCCGATGCAGACGATGAACAGCACCACGATGGCCACGGCGGCATAGGTGAACCCGGTGACGGAGATGTTCAGCACCTGGCCGTTGTCCTGGGTCTGCATGACCGTGTGGTCCCCGGCTTTTTCATTGAAGTAGTTGATGACGTTCAATCCGAAGGTGCACACGATGAAGCCGCCGATGGAGGCGAAAATGCGGGGAATGACGGAGATGGACTCCCGCTCCCGGGGATCGCTGGACAGGTTGGGCAGCCAGGACCAATAGGGCACGTCCATGATGGTGTAAGTCATGCCGTAGAGGATGTACATGACGGATACATAAACCATCAGGGTCCCCTTGTCGGTGATGCCGCAGGTCGTGAAGAGCAGGATGAAGAACACGGAGTTGATCAGAGTGCCGATGATGAGCCAGATGCGGAATTTGCCGTATTTGGTGTGGGTATTGTCCACAATCATTCCCATCATGGGATCGTTGACGGCGTCCCAGATTCGGGCGACGCCGAGAAGCACGCCGGCAAAAGCCGCGCTCAGGCCCAGGGTGTCCGTCATGTATAGCATCAGGAAGGCTCCGACCAGGTTGCAGATGGCGTCCTTGCCGATAGCGCCGATGCCGAAAGCGTACTTTTGGCTGGCGGGAAGCCGTTTGGTCTGGGTGTCCGGGGTTGTCATTGTGGGTTCCTCCTTCATTCTCTTGCATACTTTCTGAAGCGGCGGGGCCCTCCGTCTTTCTATAGCTAATTTTAACAGGAGGACCGGAAAAATGTGATGGAGAAATGTTGGGAAGAACGGTGCATATGTTATTTTCAACGATTGGGTGTCAAAAGAGGTGCGGAAATTTTGTATAAGATAACGATACTCATAATTCCTATTTACACAGAAAAAGACGAATTTTGGAGAATATTTCTTGTTTTTTCCAATTGGGAAAGAGAAGAAAATGTTGCTTCCAGCTTTTTCAAGAACAGAGGAAATGTTAAATAGATTCCCGCTTTTCCGATTTTCCCGGAAGGTTCCACGTTTGCGAAACGTCATTGGTTATAATAACGGAAAATTGATTTCTTTTTTGTGCAATAAGCATAAATTCCCAGCTGGAGATCCGGAAACTTTGCCCAGTTTGATTCTTGCCAAGGGCAGGGCGAGAGGCTATACTAAGGCCAATCTCCGGGGAGCACGGAACCGGGGAGAACCTGATAACAACGATAGATATGGGAGGCGAGGTCCTCCCGGGAAACAGGAGGTATAATCATGTTTCAGAAGATGTTTGATGAAGCCGGCGCCGTTTGCTTTGGCAGCCTGATGCTCACTTCCAATATGAATAAGGCCGGGGTCGAGGATGGATTCGACCGCCTGCGCAAGCAGGAGGCCGCCCGGAAGAGCCGGAGCACGGCGGGCGGCATGTTCTGCCGCAAGGCCTACCGGCACGCCTGAGCGTTTGCCGCGGACAGCTGAAAAGGAAGGGGGAAACGAAACCGTTTCCCCCTTCCTTTTTTGTTCAGGACGCTGCGGCGGCAAATCCCGCCCCTTACTTCCCTGGGATTTCCCCCACGCCCTTCAGAATGAACTTGGGCCGGTAAGGGTACTCTTCGCAGGTCTCCCGGGTGGATACGCCGGAGAGCACCAGAACGGTGTCCAGGCCGGTTTCAATGCCCGCGATGATGTCCGTGTCCATCCGGTCCCCGATCATCACGGCGTTTTCGGAGTGGACCCCCAGCATCCGCAGGCCGGTGCGCATCATCAGGGGGTTGGGCTTGCCCACGAAATAGGCGCTCTTATCCGTGGCCAGCTCGATGGGGGCGATGAGGGCCCGGCAGGCCGGGACGATGCCCGTCTCCGAGGGGGCCGTCAGATCCGGGTTGGTGCCGATGAGCTTCGCCCCGGCGTTCACCAGGCGGATGGCCTTGGTAATCTGCTCCAGATTATAGGCGGAGGACTCTCCCACCACCACATAGTCCGGGTTCACGTCGTTGTAGGTGATGCCTTTATCGTACAGGGCGTTGGTGATTCCGTGCTCTCCCACCACGTAGGCGCTGCACCCCGGAGCCTGGCTGTCCAGAAAGTGGGCCGTCGCCAGGGCGCTGGTGTAAAAGTGGGACTCGTCCACTTCCAGCCCCATCCGGGCCAGCTTCTGCTGGAGCTCCTTGGGCGTGTACTGGCTGGAGTTCGTGAGGAACAGGTAATTTTTCTTCTCCTCCGCCAGCCACTGGACAAATTTCTTCACCCCCGGCAGCACCTGATTCCCGTGATAGATCACGCCGTCCATGTCGCAGATAAAGCCCTGTTTCTTTCTCAGTTGATCCATGGTTTACTCCCGATTCATCCAGGGGCGCGGAGCCCTGGGTAATATGGTTTCCTCTTCTTGAAGTATCCCACATTCCGGCGGCTTTGTCAAAGAAAATCCGGAAAAGTTTCCTCCTCGCCGCCGTTTCGCCCTTTGTCCGATTCGTAAAAACAGCCGGGAATCGGCGGCGCTCTCTTGTAAATTCCCAAAAACCTGAAAAAGCGATTGAACTTTTCTCCCATTTCCTGTATAATCAAATCAGCCGGGGAGAATTTCCGCCCCGCTGCTTTCCGTACACATTTTTATTAAGGAGGAAAACCAGTATGAAGAAGTTTCTTGCATTGCTGCTGTCTATGATTCTGGTCCTGAGCCTGGCCGCCTGCGGCGGCGGCGGAGGCGAAGACAGCAAGCCCGCCGACGAGTCCAAGCCCGCCGATACCCAGCAGCCCGCGGACTCCGGCAGCGAGCCCGCCGAGGGCAAAACCGTCAAGGTGGGCCTGATCTGCATCGGCGACGAAAACGACCAGGGCTACACCTACAACTTCATCCGGGGCAAGGAGGCCGCCACGGAGGCCCTGGCCGCCAAGGGCATCACCGTGGAATGGGTCCCCAAGTGGAACATCGGCGAGGACTCCGGCTGCGAGGACGCCAACATCGAACTGGCGGACGAGGGCTGCGATCTGATTATCAACAACTCCTTCGGCTTCGAGCCCTTCATGCTGAAGGTGGCCCCCGACTATCCCGAGATTGAGTTCATCGCCTGCACGAACCAGGCTTCCTGGGGCGACAATCTGGAAAACACCCACAACGCCTTCGCCAACATCTACGAGGGCCGGTACCTGGCCGGCGTCGTGGCGGGCATGAAGCTCCAGCAGATGATTGACGAGGGGACCATCTCCGCGGACAAGGCCGTCATCGGCTACGTGGGCGCGTTCTCCTTCGCCGAGGTCATCTCCGGCTTCACCAGCTACTTCCTGGGCGCCCGGAGCGTCTGCCCCAGCGTCACCATGAAGGTCCAGTTTGTGGGCTCCTGGTCCGACGCCACGGAAGAGGCCAACGCCGCCTCCGCCCTGGCCGACATGGGCTGCGTCATGATCTCCCAGCACTCCGACAACACCACCCCGGCCACCACGGCGGAAAACAAGGGAGTCTTCCACACGGGCTATAACAACGATATGATCTCCGTGGCCCCCGAGGCCTCCCTCATCGGCACCCGGATCAACTGGGCCCCCTATTTCGAGTACGCCATCGAGTCCGTGGCCAACGGAGAGAGCTTCGATCAGGACTGGTGCCACGGCATGGATATGGACGCCGTGGTCATGACGGACCTGAACGAGGCCATCGCCGCCCCCGGCACCGCCGAGAAGCTGGCGGAGGTCGAAGCCAAGATTCGCTCCGGCGAGCTCCAGGTCTTCGACACCTCTACCTTCACCATTGAGGGCAAGGCTCTGGAAAGCGCCTTCGCTCTGGACACCGACGGCGACTTTACCCCCGACTCCGAGGAGGCCGTGTTTGACGGCGCGTTCCACGAGTCCTACTTCCAGTCCGCTCCCTACTTCGCCCTGTCCATCGACGGCATCGAGTGGCTGAACTCCGCCTTCTAAGCAACCCTATCCCTCAACAAAAGAACTCCATAGGGGGCCGCGCGCGGCCCCCTGTTCTTTTCCACTCCATCCCGACTCCGCCCGGCTCCGCCTCCCGCCGGGACCTCTTAGAAAGGATGAGCGTTTTTGGAAAACTGCGCCATTGAACTGAAGGGCATCACCAAACGCTTCGGCGAGGTGGTGGCCAACGACGGCATCGACCTGCAATTGAACCGGGGGGAGATCCTCTCCCTGCTGGGGGAGAACGGCAGCGGAAAAACCACGCTGATGAATATGCTCTCCGGCATCTACTTCCCCGACGAAGGCCAGATTTACGTGAACGGCGAACCCGTCTCCATCCGCTCCCCCAAGGACGCCTTTGCGGGCGGCATCGGCATGATTCACCAGCACTACAAGCTGGTGGACGTGTTCACCGCCGCGGAAAACATCGTCCTGGGACTGGAGGAGGGCGGCAAGCTGGACATCAAGGCCGCCGAGGCCAAGGTCCGGGATATCTGCGAAAAGTACGGCTTCGACATCGACCCCGGACAGAAGATTTACGACATGTCCGTCTCCCAGAAACAGACGGTGGAAATCGTCAAGGTCCTCTACCGGGGGGCCGACATTCTGATTCTGGACGAGCCCACCGCCGTCCTCACCCCCCAGGAGACCGACAAGCTCTTCGACGTCCTCCGGGCCATGAAGGCCGACGGAAAAGCCATCGTCATCATCACCCACAAGCTCCACGAGGTCATGGCCCTCTCCGATAAAGTGGCCGTACTCCGGAAGGGCAAGTACATCGGCACCGTGAAAACCAGCGAGACGAACCCCCAGGCCCTCACGGACATGATGGTGGGCCACGCCGTGACCCTGAACATCGACCGGCCCCGGTATGAAAAACCGGCGGAGCGGCTGGAGGTCAAGGGCCTCACCGTCCTGGACGGGGAGGGCGTGAAAAAGCTGGACGGCGTCTCCTTCACCGCCCTGGGCGGCGAAATCCTGGGCGTGGCGGGCATCGCCGGGTCCGGCCAGAAGGAGCTGCTGGAAGCCATTTCCGGCCTCTGCCCTGTGGCCGCCGGAGAGGTGCTCTACACCCCCGACGGGCGGCCCCCCGCCAACCTGGTGGGCAAGACCCCCATGCAGATCCGCAAGGCCGGGGTGGCCATGGCCTTCGTCCCCGAGGACCGGCTGGGCATGGGGCTCGTCGGGTCCATGGGCATGACGGGAAACATGATGCTCCGCTCCTGGAAGAAGGGCCGGGGCGTGTTCCTCAACCGGAAGGACCCCAACGAGCTGGCCCTGCGGGTGTGGAAGGAGCTGGAGGTGGTGACCCCCAGCACGGACTTCCCCGTCCGCCGGATGTCCGGCGGCAACGTCCAGAAGGTGCTGGTGGGCCGGGAAATCGCCAGCGCCCCCTCGGTGCTCATGACCGCCTACGCCGTCCGGGGACTGGACATCAACACCTCCTATACGATTTACAACCTGCTGACGGAACAGAAGATGAAGGGTGTGGCCGTCGTCTACGTGGGCGAGGATCTGGACGTGCTGCTGGAGCTGTGCGACCGCATCCTGGTGCTCTGCGGCGGGAAGGTCAGCGGCGTGGTGGACGCCCGGTCCGCCACCAAGGACCAGATCGGCCTGCTGATGACCCGCCTGGGCGGAAAGGAGGGCGCTTAAATGAACCACGAGAAAAAGACACCCCTCATCCGCCTGGCCAAGCGGGACGGCATGGAGGGCTGGAAGGTCTGGTGCATCCGGTGTGGGTCCATCCTCTTCGCCCTGCTGCTGGGGGCCCTGGTCATGGCCCTGGCGGGGGCCAATCCCGTCACCGCTTACGGCACCATGATTTCCGGCGCGCTGGGAAAGAAGAGCGCCATCCGCCAGACGGTGAAAATCGCCGTCCCATTGCTTGGCTGCGCCCTGGCCATCGCCCCCTGCTTCAAGATGCGCTTCTGGAACATCGGCGCGGAGGGCCAGATCACCGCCGGGGCCATCGCCGCCAGCTACTTCGCCCTCTTCTGGGCGAACCGCCTGCCCTCTCCCGTGCTGCTGGCGGTCATGGGCGTGGCGGGGGCTCTGGCCGGGGGCCTCTGGGCCCTGATTCCCGCCTTTTTCAAGGCCAAGTGGAACACCAACGAGACGCTGTTCACCCTGATGATGAACTACATCGTCATCGGCGTGGTCCGCTGGCTCCAGGGGGGACCCTGGGAGGGCCGGAAGGGCTCCCAGATCATCCCGCAGTTCGACGAGGCCGCCTGCCTGCCCCGTGTCTTGGGGGTCCATTGCGGCTGGATCATCGTGCTGGTGCTGGTGGTCTTCATGCACGTCTACATGAACCACACGAAACACGGCTATGAAATCGCCGTCATAGGAGACAGCATCAACACCGCCCGGTACGCGGGAATGAACGTGGGCCGGGTGATGATGCGGACCATGTTCCTCTCCGGGGCCATCAGCGGCGTCGTTGGGTTCATCGTGGCTTCCGGGGCCAACAACACGCTGTACGACGGCGTGGCCGGCGGCGTGGGCTTTACCTCCATCACCGTGGCCTGGCTCAGCCAGCTGAACGCCTTCGCCATGGTGGGCATCTCCGGTTTGCTGGCGGTTCTGAGCAAGGGGGCCGAGACCCTCCAGACCCGCATGGCGGTGCCCACCTCCATCTCGGACATCATTACGGGCATCCTGCTCTTCTGCATGCTGGGCTGCGAGTTCTTCATCAACTACAAGCTGATCTTCCGCGGCGCGGGAAGGAAGGAGGCGCGGCATGAGTAACTTTTTGAGTCTGTTCCTGGCCCTCATCATCGCCGCCATCACCTACGGCACGCCGCTGCTCTTCGGCACCCTGGGGGAGATTTTGACGGAGAAGTCCGGCAATTTGAACCTGGGCGTGGAGGGCATCATGTTCATGGGCGGCGCCCTGGGCCTGGGAGGCGTGTTCTACTACGAAAAAGCGGCGGGAGCCGGGGCCAACGGCTTTCTGGCCGTGGGCATCGGCGTCCTCTGCGCCTTCCTGGCGGGGGCCCTGGCCTCCCTGATTTTCAGCTTCCTCACCATCACCCTCCGGGCCAACCAGAACGTCACCGGCCTGGCCCTGTCCATCTTCGGCACCGGCGTGGGCCAGTTCGTGGGCGAGTATATGCGGGTCCGGGAGAACGGGTATATCTCCATCGGCAACGCTTTAAAGGGCTTCTTCCAGAATTCCCCCTTCCCGGCGGCCCTCCAGAAAATCCCCGTGGTGGGCGGCGTGCTCTTCGGCAACAGCGTGTTCTTCTACCTGGGGCTTCTCCTGGCCGTGGGCATGTTCTTCTTCCTGAACCGGACCCGGACGGGCCTGTACCTCCGCTCCGTGGGCGAGTCCCCGGCCACGGCGGACGCGGCGGGCATCGCCGTGGAGCGGTACAAGTACCTGGCCACGGTCATCGGCGGCGGGATCTCCGCCGTGGGCGGCATGGTGTACATCATGACCATCGCCGGGTGCGTGTGGAACCACGAGGGTCTCAGCGGCGTGGGCTGGCTGGCGGTGGCCCTGGTCATCTTCTGCATGTGGCGGCCCCTGTCCGCCATCTGGGGCTCCGTGCTCTTCGGGGCGCTGATGATTTTGTATCTGCGGCTGGTGCTGCCCTTTGTGCCCACCCAGATTTATAAGATTCTGCCCTATGTGGTGACGGTCGTCGTGCTCATCCTCTCCAGCATGCGCAACAACAAGGAGAAGCAGCCTCCCGCCAGCCTGGGGCTGGCCTACTTCCGGGAGGACCGGTAAACGCGAGTCCTTTCCATTGCGAACGGCGTCCTTATGGGCCGGCTTCACGCCGGTCCTATAAGGACGCTGTTTTTGCCGGGGCTTATTGACACGCACGGCGCTTTTCAGTATAATATTCCCGCTGTAAATTATGGCAGGAGGTCGACCGTGTCATGAAACAATTTTATGGGATGAGCCAGCGGGGAAACCTGGACGAAGCCCTCAGCGGGCTGCGCAATCCTGAGTTCATCATGCTTTTATCCAACAACAACCAGTTCGAGGCCCATGTCAAGGCCCTGGAGCAGCGGTTCCCCGGCGTGCCCAGCATCGGCTGTATCGGGATGTGCTACCAGCTGGGCGTTGTGGAAAACGGCGTGGGCGTCATCGCTTTCTCCGACGGCGTCACCGCCGCCGCAGGCGTTTTGGAGGAAGTATCCACCATGCCGGTGAAGTATATCCAGCGGATGGAGCGGGATATGCAGGCGGTGGGCGGCTCCGGCGGCGATACGGTGTGCATTGACTTCTGCGCCGGGAACGACGCCTGTGTGCTGACCACCATCCACACCGTGCTCCGCAAGCGGGGCGTCTCCCTGGTGGGGGGCACCGGCGGCGAGGGCCGGGTTTCCGCCAACGGCCGGGTGTATGCCGACGCCGTGGCCTACGGCCTGGTGCGCAACCGGGGCGGCCGGGTGAAGACCTATAAGGAAAACATCTACCATCAGATGGGGGATTACCGCTTCATCGCCTCCGATACGGACCGGGCCAACTACATACTGGGCGCCCTGAACGGCAAGCCCGCCAAGCAGGTCTACAAGAGCATTCTCCACGTAACGGACGAGGAGATTCTGACCCGGACCTTCCAGAATCCCTTCGGCAAAATCAATGGGGACGACACCTGCATCATCTCCATCAAGGAGGTCCATGGAAACGCCCTGGCCTGCTTCCGGCAGGTGAACGACTCCGACGTGCTGATCCTCCTGGAGCTGGGAGACTATCAGGCCATTACCCGGAACACCATCCAGCAGATTCAGCGGGAGTTCCCCCGGCGCTCGGCGGTGTTCTCCGTCAACTGCCTGTTCCGGTATAAGCTGTTCTCCGAACGGAACTATATGCAGACCTACCTCCGGGAGATGGGGGCCCTGGGCTGCCATGCGGGCTTCGTGGGCTACGGGGAGCATTATAATAACCGCTTTGTCAATCAGTCCATGACCTGCGCGGTCTTTGAGTAAGGGGGATTCGGAATGTTATTCGCGGGAAAGAACCGGCGGGAGCCGGGCCGTCCTCAGGAGGAGAAGAGTCTCTATCCGGTCCTCCACGTAGCGGAAAGCCTGAAGGAGTACCAGCGGGAGCTGGTGAAAAAAGAGGTGGCCTCCCTCTCGGAGCTGAGCCTGGTGGGCTCCACCTTCTCCGGCGTGCTGAACGAGGCGGACCACTTCCAGGAGAAGCTCCAGGAGCTGGGCCAGTCCTTCGCCAGCATCGACGATGTGGCGGGGGAATTCGCCAACGTCCGGGCGGAAATCGGCGGCACCGTCTCCGAGGCCCAGGGCCTGATGGAGGAGCTGAAAAGCACCTCCATGAAGATTCAGCAGTCCTACGACGAGATGGCGGACATTTTCGGGAACCTCCAGTCCGCCATTCGGGGTATCCAGCAGTGCATGGGGAAAATCGTCTCCATTGCCGACCAGACCAACATCCTGGCTATCAACGCCTCCATTGAGGCGGCCCGGGCCGGAGTGGAGGGCAAAGGCTTCGCCGTGGTGGCCGCCCAGGTAAAGGAACTGGCCAAGGAGATCAAGCAGCTGGCCGGCGAAGTGGACACCGGCGTATGCGACGTGGAGACCCGTGCCGGAGAGCTCAGCAGCAGCATCCGGTCCTCCCAGCAAACCCTGAACCAGGGCGTGGGCGTCGTGGGCCAGACCGACGAGAGCTTCCGCAAAATCACGGCCACCGCCGAGAGCTCCGCCTCCGTGCAGACGGAGATCTCCGGGGTCATTCAGGCGTCTCAGCAGGAGCTGGCGGTGCTTTGCCAGTTCTTTGACCAGATCAAAGGCCAGTACCAGGAGGTCGTCCGGCACATCGACCAGGCCAGCCGCCTGGGCACCACGAAGAGCGCCATGTTTGAGGATATGGACAACATGATTTCCCAGATTCGGCCCTTTATTAAGGACATGGAGGCGGGAGAGCACTCCGGAAACTAAAGAAAAGACGGCAGAACAGGCGGGGGGGGGGGGGGGGGGGGGGCGGGGGGGGGGGGGGGGGGGGGGGGGGTGGGAGGGGAGACAGAAACACCCCACCCCACAGGCGGCG
>VSMY01000030.1 GCA_009773995.1 Oscillibacter sp.
GTGATGAGCCGGTCGTCTTCCGTCATGGTCAGGGCCCGGATGCCGTTGTTGCGGAGATTCTTTAAGCTCTCCGCCGGAATGCGCTTCACCACGCCGTTCCGGGTGACCATGAAGAGGAAGCGGCCGTCGTCCTCCAGGGAGCGGGTGTGGACCATGGCCTGGACCTTCTCCCCCTGCTCCACCTGGAGAATGTTGACGATGTTGGTCCCCTTGGCGGTCTTTCCGGAGACGGGAATTTGATAGCCCTTCTTCCGGTAGACCTTGCCGGTGTCCGTGAAGAACAAAATATAGTCGTGGGTGGAGGCGGTAAACACGTCCGCCACCGCGTCCTCCTCCCGGGTGGTGATGCCCTTCTTCCCCATGCCCCCCTTGGACTGGGCGGCGTACTCGCTGACGGGGGTCCGCTTGATATAGCCCGCCTGGGTCAGGGTGAAGACGCACTGTTCCTCCTCGATGAGGTCCTCGATGTCGATTTCATCCTCCACGTCCTGGATTTCCGTCATCCGCTCGTCGCCGTATTTCTCCGCGATGGCGGTAAGCTCCTCTTTCAGAATCTGCCGGACCAGGGTCTCGTCGGAGAGGATGTTCTGGAAGTAGGCAATGCGCTCTTCCAGCTCCTTGTACTCGTTCTCCAGCTTCTCCCGGTTCAGGCCCTGGAGGGAGATCATCCGCATGTCGCAAATCGCCTGGGCCTGCACGTCGTCCAGGCCGAAGCGGGCCATGAGGTTTTCTTTCGCGTTGTCATAGCTGCTGCGGATGACCTTGATGACCTCGTCAATGTGGTCCTGGGCAATCAGCAGGCCCTCCAGCAAATGGGCCCGCTCCTGGGCCTTTTTCAGGTCGAACCGGGTGCGGCGGATGATAACCTGCTCCTGGTGGGCGATGTACTCGTCCAGGATGTGCCGCAGGGACAAAATCTTGGGCTGGAGCTTGCCGTTGACCTCCACCAGGGCCAGCATGTTGATGGCAAAGGTGGTCTGGAGCTGGGTCTGGGCGAAGAGGCGGTTTAAGACCACCTGGGGGTTGGCGTCCCGCTTCAGCTCGATGACAATCCGCATGCCGTTCCGGTCGGATTCGTCCTGAATGTTGGAGATGCCCTCCAGCCGCTTGTCCTCCACCTGGTCCGCCATGTTTTTAATCAGCATCCGCTTGTTGACCTGGTAGGGGATTTCCGTGATGATGATCCGGGTCCGGTCCTTACCGAACTCCTCGAACTCGTGCCGTGCCCGGATGGTCACCCGGCCCCGGCCGGTGGCGTAGGCCGCCCGGATGCCCGCCCGGCCCATGATGATGCCCCTGGTGGGGAAATCCGGGCCCTCCATGTGTTCCATCAGGTCCGTCAGGGTGGCCTCCGGGTCGTCCAGCACCCGGACCACGGCCCCGATGACCTCCCGGAGGTTGTGGGGCGGGATGTTGGTGGCCATGCCCACGGCGATGCCGGAGGAGCCGTTTACCAGCAGGTTCGGGAACCGGGAGGGCAGGACCTTGGGTTCCTTCCGGGTCTCGTCGAAGTTGGGGTCCCAGTCCACGGTGTCCTTCTCAATTTCCCGCAGCATCTCCTCGGAGATTTTGGCCAGCCGCGCCTCGGTGTACCGGTAGGCCGCCGGGGGGTCGCCGTCCACGGAGCCGAAGTTGCCGTGGCCGTCGATGAGCATATAGCGCATGGAGAAGTCCTGGGCCAGGCGGACCAAGGCGTCGTACACCGACTGGTCGCCGTGGGGGTGGTAGCGGCCCAGCACGTCGCCCACGGCGGTGGCGCACTTGCGGAAGGGCTTGTCGTGGGTCAGGTTGTCCTCGTACATGGCGTAGAGGATGCGGCGGTGGACGGGCTTCAGGCCGTCCCGCACGTCCGGCAGGGCCCGGCCCACGATAACGCTCATGGCGTAGTCGATATAGGATTTCTCCATCTCCGGAACCAGGGGGGACTCCACGATCTTCTGGTCCGGAAAGCGGATTTCCTCGGGGTCGTATTGGGGTTTTTTACTCATCTGCTGTTACCCAGCCTTTCCTTAGATCAGCTTTCGCTGGCTTCATACTCCAGGTGGACGGAATCCAGTCCACAGTCGTCCTCCGCCGCCGGGCGGAAGGTGGATATATAAAGAGAGGGATACATGGAGAAGACCACTTCGGGATTGAGAAGCGTGCCGGATTCGTATTCCTGCCCAGTGATGATATCGTAATCGGACATCCCGACCTCAAAGACGTAGGTCTCCCCCTCCTCCAGAAACTGCGTTAAATCCATGGTATCAATGGTAAAGGGGCCGCTTTGGAACAGGGTGACCACCGCCATGCGCGGCGTTTCATAGTCCGTCTCATAGTCGGGAATCAGAGCCCGCACCGTGGCCGTAAAATCGCCCTTGACCTTGACCGTCACCGTGTCGGGGGACTTCTCCAGCTGCTCCTCAAGATACTGAATATCCGCCTGGAGGGCGGCCAGCTCCTGTTCCCGCTGCTCCTGAAGCTCCCGGAGCTCCTCCCGGAGGGCGTCCCGCTCCGCACAGACCGCGCCGAAGTCCTCCTTTGAGACGCCGCAGCCTGTCAGCAGCAGGGCCAGGAGCAGGCATATGCCTGCGATTCGTTTCATGTCCGCCTCCTCAGTAGTCCAGGTTCACCACATATTTAGCGTTCCGCTCGATGAACTCCTTCCGGGGCTCCACCTTTTCGCCCATCAGAATCGTAAAGGTCTCGTCGGCCTTCACCGCGTCGTCCAGGGTAATCCGCCGGAGGGTTCGGGTGGCGGGGTCCATGGTGGTTTCCCACAGCTCGATGGCGTCCATCTCGCCCAGGCCCTTAAAGCGGCTGATTTCCACCTTGGCGTTGGGGTTGTCTCCCCGCATCTCCGCGGCGATGCGCTCCCGCTCCGGGTCGTCGTAGGCAACCCGCGTGGTCTTGCCCCGTGTGAGCTTGAAGAGGGGGGGTACGGCGGAATAGACATAGCCCTGCTCGATCAGGGGCCGCATGAAGCGGAAGAAAAAGGTGAGAAGCAGGGTCCGGATATGGGACCCGTCCACGTCGGCGTCCGCCATGATAATCACTTTATGATACCGGAGCTTGTTGGCGTCGAACTCGTCCCCGATGCCCGCCCCCAGGGCGGTGATCACCGGCTGGAGCTTGTCGTTTCCGTAGACCTTATCCGCCCGGGCCTTTTCCACGTTCAGCATCTTGCCCCACAGGGGGAGGATGGCCTGGAACCGGGAGTCCCGGCCCTTGGTGGCGGAGCCTCCGGCGGAGTCGCCCTCGACGATATAGAGCTCGGTGAGCTCGGGGTTGTTCTCGTTGCAGTCCCGGAGCTTATCCGGCATGGCCGCGCCGCTGAGGGCGGTTTTCCGGCGGATGGACTCCCGGGCTTTCTTGGCGGCCTCCCGGGCCCGGCTGGCCGTCAGGGCCTTGTCCAGAATCATCCGGCCCACCTGGGGATTCTCCTCCAGGAAGGTGTCCAGCTTCTCCGCTACGATGTTGTTGACTAAGGTCCGGATTTCGGAGTTGCCCAGCTTGGCCTTGGTCTGGCCCTCGAACTGGGCGTCGGTGAGCTTCACGGAGATGACGCAGGTGAGGCCCTCCCGGCAGTCCTCGCCGGAGACCTTTTCGTCGTCCTTCAGCATTTTGATTTTTTTGCCGTAGTTGTTCAGCACGGTGGTCAATGCCCGCTTGAAGCCCTCTTCGTGCATGCCCCCCTCCGGGGTGTGGACGTTGTTGGCGAAGGACAGGATCGTTTCGCTGTAGCCGTCGTTATACTGCAGGGCCACCTCGGCGACGGAATCGTCCCGCTGGCCGGACATGTAAATCACACCGGGGTGCAGGGCGTCCTTGCTCTTGTTCAGCCAGGTGACGAACTCCCGGATGCCCCCCTCGTAGCACATGGAGTCCTCCTGCTCCTTTCCGGGGCGGAGGTCCACGGTGTTGATGCGCAGGCCCGCATTCAGGAAGGCTTCCTCCCGCATGCGGGTGTGGAGGGTGTCGTAGTTGTAGACCGTGTCCTCGAACATCTCGGGGTCCGGCTTGAAGGTGACGGTGGTGCCGGTACGGTCCGTCTTCCCCACCACGGTCATCTCCTGGGTAATCTGCCCCCTGGAGAATTTCATCTCGTAGACCTCGCCGTTCTTGTGGACCTGGACGGTGAGCCATTCGGAGAGGGCGTTCACAACAGACGCGCCCACGCCGTGGAGGCCGCCGGAGACCTTATAGCCCCCGCCGCCGAACTTTCCGCCGGCGTGCAGGATGGTATAGACCACCTCCAGGGCGGGCTTGCCGGTCTGGGCTTGGATGTCCACCGGGATGCCCCGGCCGTTGTCCACCACCGTGATGGTGTCCCCCTCGTTGATCTGGACCAGAATTTCCGTACAGAAACCCGCCAGGGCCTCGTCGATGGCGTTGTCCACGATCTCATAGACCAGGTGGTGGAGGCCCGAGGCGGAGGTGGAGCCGATATACATGCCGGGCCGCTTCCGCACGGCCTCCAGGCCCTCCAGGACCTGGATTTCCGAGGCGTCGTACTCGTTGCCCGCGTCGACCGCGGTGGAATTCAGGATTTCATTGTCTTCCATAACATGTCTCCTTTGCTGTTCTCAGAGCGGAAAAAGCCGGGATAGAGGGGTAGAGCCGTCTATCACGCCTTTCCCCGCTCCAAATAAAATCTTGGAATACTTCTCCTCAAAGCCGCATAGGCTGTCCCATCACTCCAGCTTCCCGCTCTCCGCCCGCTTGCGAAGGGCGGCGGGGCTCAGCTGGCTCAAATAGACGATCTGCCGGTGGTACGGGTGGTCGCAGACCACGAAGGACCGGGGCAGATTCCCCCCGGCGGCGTCCAGGACCACCCCCTCCCGCTCGACGGCGGCCAGGTAGTCCCGTGTCCGTTTCTCATAGCTGCATTTGTCCAGGTCGAAGATGCCGATGATGCGGCGCTGGGGGATGATCTCGTTTTGTCCCAGGTGCAGATACACGCTTACTCCCCATCCTTCCACAGGCCGTCCCGGAGCCAGGCGAACCACCGGCGGCGGACCACGCCCTTCTGGGCCCGTTCGTTGTTCCAGTTTTCATAGGTAGTGCCCCGCTTGGGGGAGTAGAGCTTGTAATAAGCCCTCTCCTTTGGACCCACTTGGAGGTAAAAAAGGCCCGCTTCCTCCCGCCAGCCCGCAAAAACTACGGACCCGTCCTCGGAGAATATGGCGCTGACGTTCAGGCCTTCCGCGCTCTCCGCGTCCAGATGCTTCCCCGCCGCCTCTGCCAAGGCGGGTTCCTCCCAAGCGCGAACATCGCCGTTTTCTCCACTCCCCACAAGCGCCTGGACCGAAGGGACCGCCAGCAAGTCCGCCAGCAGGACCCGGTCCTCCTCCGTGATGAAGACCTCCGGCGTCCGGCGGAGAATCTTCTCTATGTTCGTGGAGGTAACGGAAAGCTCGTCGCAGGGGTAGCGGAGCTCCATGCAGACCTCCAGTCCCAGCAGTACCAGTAGCAAAGCAATCAAAACCCGTTTACCCGTTATCTTCCGATTCATCCCACGATCCTCCCTTGCTCCACATGGAACACCCTGCCCCCCAGGAGGCTGGGCAGCCGGTCCTCCTCGCAGCAGGTAATGAACACCTGTCCCCCCGCGATGCGGTTCAGCACAAACTCCTGCCGCTTCGGGTCCAGCTCGGAAAGCACGTCGTCCAGCAGCAGCACCGGGTACTCCCCCGCCGCGTTCTTGTAGATCTCCCGCTCCGCCAGCTTCAAGGCCAGGGCCGCCGTCCGGGTCTGGCCCTGGGAGGCGTACTGCTTGGCCTCCCGGCCGTCGATGGTCACGACAATATCGTCCTTATGGGGCCCGGAGAGGCACAGGCGGGAGGCAAGCTCCGCGTCTCGGTGGCTCTCCATATGCCGCCGCAGCCGATCCGTCAGGGTTTCCAGATCCGCGCCGGGGTCCTCCACGGAGGAGACCGTCTGATACCGAAGCTCCAGGTTTTCCCTCCCGCCGGAGCACTCCCGGTGACAGGCGGCGGCGGCCTCCGCCAATCGGAGGCAGAACTGATGCCGGTAGCGGATCAGAGCCGCCCCCAGGCGGACCATCTGCCCGCTGAACTCCGGCAGGGCCTCCAGCAGGCCGGGGCGCTGGTCGTAATCCCGGAGGATGCGGGTCTTCTGCTCCCTGGCCCGCTCGTAGCCCGCGAGGGCGGCGGCGTACCGGGGCCGGAGCTGGCACAGGGCCGTGTCCAGAAAGCGCCGCCGGGCGGCGGCTCCCTCCCGGATCAGATACAGATCCTCCGGCTGGAACAGCACCGTGTGGTACACGTCTCCCAGGGCCGCGTTGGTCTTCACGGGGACCTGGTTCACGGTGATCCGCCGCCGCCGCCCCCGGAACAGGTCCGCCTGGACCCTGAATTCCCGCTGCCGGGAATGGACCTGAGCCAGCAGCCGGGCGGTCTCCTGCTGAAAGCCGATCATTTCCCGGTCCGTCCGGGTCCGGGGAGACTTCCCTCGGGAGAGGTAGACCATGGCCTCCAAAAGGTTCGTCTTTCCCTGGGCGTTTTCGCCGCAGACGACGTTGCACCGGGGGTCGAAGTCCGCGGCCTCCCGGCCGTAGTTCCGAAAGCCCTCCAGCTCCAGCCGGTCAATCCGCATATTGGACCGTCAGCGTCTCTCCGGCGAAGCGCACCTCGTCGCCGGGGCGGATTTTCCTTCCCCTCTGTACGCAGGTTTCCCCGTTGACCAGGGCTTCCCCGGCCTGGACCCGCTCCTTTGCCTCGCCGCCGGTTTCCACAAGCCCCGCGAATTTCAGCAGATCCTGGAGCTTGATGAACTCCGTGGTAATGGGTATTTCTCTCATAGCCCCTCCCGCCTTAATCCGCGTTCTTCAGCCGAACCGGCAGAACCATATAGAGAAAGTTCTCCTTATCGTCCGTGGGCACAATGATGGCGGGCGACACGCCGGTGTTCAGTTCAATCCGCACCGTGTCCGCCGGAGCGTACCGCAGGGCCTCCATCAAATAACGGTTGTTGAAGCCGATTTCCAGGCTCTGGCCGTCTCCCTCCAGGCGGCAGACGTCCTTCGCCTCGCCGTTGCCGGTCTTGGCGGAGAGGAGCACCCGGTTCTCCTCAAAGCGGCAGCGCACCGGGCTTTTCAGCTTGTCGGAAATCACCACGGACACCCGGTCGATGCTCTCAATCAGGGCCTTGGCCTCCACAGTGACGGAAATGGGATTCTTTTTCGGGATGGCGTTCCGGTAATCCAGAAACTCCCCCTCCAGGCGGCGGCAGATGAGCTCCACATCCCCCACGGTGAAGAGAATGTGCCGCCGTCCCAGGGTGATTTCCGCCAAGTCCTCCACATCGCCGCAGATGCCCTTGACCTCGTTCAGGGCGGAGCCGGGGGCCACGAAGGAGAACGCGCCCCCCTCCAACTTTTCCAGGGGCTCCTTCCGCACCGCCAGGCGGAAGCCGTCCACGGCGGCCATGGTCAGTCCTCCCTCGCCGATTTCAAACAGAGCCCCGGTGTGGACCGGGCGGCTCTCGTTGGTGGAGACGGCGAAGGCCACCTCCTCGATCATGGCCCGGAGCACCTTGCGCTGAATGAAGACGGCATATTCGTCCTCCACCTCGGGAAGGTCGGGGTAATCCGCCGCGGAGAGGCCGGGAATCTCGAAGTCCGCGTCGCCGCAGAGGAGGCGGACCTGTAATTTTTCATTGGCGGTAAAGGTGACCGCGTCGTCGGGCATCCGGCGGATAATGTCGCCGAACAGCCGGGCGTTGAGGACAATTTCGCCCTTCTCCTCCACGCCGGCGGAGACCTTTGCCCGGATGCCGGTCTGCATGTTATAGCCGGAGACGGTCAGCCCGTCCTCCCCGGCGTGAAGCAGCAACCCTTCCAGGGCGGGAATGGAGCTTTTCTGCGCCACTGCGCGGCTGGTAACGGAAATGGCGTTTTGGAGCAAAGCTTTCTCACAGCTAAATTTCATAAGGGACCTCCTTTATGCCCGAGGGCTCTTTTAAAAAAGAAAATAATATGTTTTAGGAGAAGTAGCCGTAGAGAGGCGGTTTTGTGGAAAAAGGGAATATTCCCAGAAACGGCAGGGATTTCCGCCTCCACAGCCTCTGTTGAAAAACGGGGCGCTTCTCCACGCCTTCTGTCGAAGGCCGGTTTTTCCACAGGAACGTTTTCCCTTTCCACGGCAAATGTGGAAATCCGTCAGTGCCGGGATGTGATATTCGTCTTCAGCTCTTTCACCATCTCGGCGAAGGCCGGGTCTTTTTTCATTTTCTGTTCCACCTGGCGGATGGAGTGGATCACGGTGGAGTGGTCCCGGTTGTCAAAGAGCTGGCCGATGTTGTCCTGGGACAGGTTCGTCATCACCCGGATGAGGTACATGGCGATCTGCCGGGCCTCCACGGCGGCGCGGACCCGCTGCTGACCCGTGACCACGGATTCCTCCAGCTGGTAGTACCGGCTGACGTAGGACAAGATGCCCTCCGGCGTGGGAATGTACTCGTTGCTCCCCTTTAAGATGTCCTGCATGGCCCGGTCCACGGTGGCCTCGTCGGTCTCCTTGTCTAAGAGCTCCTTATAGGCCAGAACCTTGTTGACGGTTCCCTCCAGCTGGCGGACATTGGCGGTGACCTTCTGGGCAATCTGCACGGCGATTTTGTCCGGCAGGTCCATGCCCAGCAGCGCCGCCTTGTTCTTTACGATGGCAAGGCGGGTTTCGAAGTCCGGCGGCGTCACGTCGGCAAGCAGGCCCCACTCGAAGCGGGTGCGCAGCCGGTCGTCCAGCAGCGTCATTTCGGAGGGGGGCCGGTCCGAGGTCAGCACAATCTGCCGCCCGGACTCGTAGAGGGTGTTGAAGGTGTGGAAGAATTCATTCTGCACCTGCTCCTTCCCCGCCACGAACTGCACGTCGTCCACCAGAAGCAGATCCGCCTCCCGGTACTTGGCCCGGAACTCGCTGCCCCGGTTGGCCCGGACCAGCTCCACGAACTCGTTGATGAACTCGTCGCCCTTGATGTAGACAATTTTAGAGGCCGGGTCATTTTTCCGGATGACGTTGGCGATGGCATAGAGCAGATGGGTCTTTCCCAGGCCCGAGTCCCCGTAGATGAGAAGGGGGTTGTAGTTCTGGGCCGGGTGCTCCGCCACGGCCATGGAGGCGGCGTGGGCCAGCTTGTTGGAGGGGCCCACGACGAAATTGTCAAAGGTAAACTCCGCATAGGTGAAGCGCTCGGACTGGCGCTTGGGAGCGGCGCCGCCCTGGAGCTCCAGCAGTCCCGCGTCGTCCAGAATCTTCACCTCGAAGTCCGTGGAGAAGATGTCGTGAAGGGCGGCCTTGATGTTGTTTAGAAACAGGGATTCCAGGTATCCCCTTTTGAAATCGCTGGCACAGTGCAGGTAGCAGGCGCCGCCCTTGATGTCCACGATGCTCAGCTCGTCGAACCAGGTGGAGATGGTGGTCTCGGAGAGCGTCCCCCGAAGCTGGCGCAGGACATTCTCCCAAATGTCGGTGATGGAGTTCAAAAAGGAAACACCTCTCTTTCAAAACATTTCTTTATTATAGCAGAAAATGGGGCAAATGGCAATACATATTCTAATAATAAGCGGCGGGTTTTAAACATGGAGGGAAAAAAGTCCGGAGGTAACCGCTTCTTGACATCACCGGGAGATTCTCTTATAATATTTTTGTGCGGCATGGATAATTTTGCCGACGGTCAGGAAACGAACCTTGTCAAAATCCATCAAAAAGAACAAGGAACGTTCATCAAAGGAGGAGCATCGCTATGGATTTCATGAAGGAATATGAGAAATGGCTGTCCAGCCCCGCCCTCAGCAAGGCGGAGCGGAGTGAGCTGGAAGCCATCAAAGACGACCCCAAGGAGATTGAATCCCGGTTTTACGGCCCCCTGGAATTCGGCACCGCCGGCCTCCGGGGCACCATGTACACAGGACTGCACAACATGAACATCCATGTCATCCGCTGGGCCACCCAGGGCTTCGCCGACGTGATCTCGGCCGAGGGCGAGGAGGGCAAGAAACGGGGCGTGGCCCTGTGCATGGACTGCCGGAACCACTCCATGGAGTTCGCCCGGGCCGCCGCCGAGGTCTGCGCCGCCAACGGCATTCACGTGCGGATCTTCGAGTCCCTGCGCCCTACCCCCGAGCTGAGCTTCGCCGTCCGGGAGTATCACTGCCAGGCGGGTATCAACGTGACCGCCAGCCACAATCCTAAGGAGTACAACGGCTATAAGGTCTACTGGCAGGACGGGGCCCAGCTGCCCCCCCACCACGCCGATGCCATCGCGAAGCGCCTGGGAGAAATCGACATCTTCACCGACGTCAAGCGCATGGACTACGACGAGGCCGTAAAGGCCGGAATCATTGAGGTCCTGGGGGCGGAGACCGACGAGAAATTCCTCTCCAACGTCATGGCCCAGGTTAACGACGCCGAGACCGTGGCCAAAGTCGCCGACCGCTTCAAGATGGTCTACACCCCCTTCCACGGCACCGGCCACAAGCTGATTCCCGAGGCTCTGAAACGCCTGGGCGTGAAGCATTTGATCTGCGTCCCCGAGCAGATGGTCATCGACGGGGACTTCCCCACCGTGGTCTCCCCCAACCCGGAGAACCCCGAGGGCTTCTACCTGGCGGTGGACCTGGCCAAGAAGGAGGGCGCGGACTTTATCCTGGGCTCCGACCCCGACGCGGACCGGGTGGGCATCATGATCCGGGACAAGGACGGCGAGTTCAAGGTCATCACCGGAAACCAGACCGGCGTCCTCCTGCTGGACTACCTCATTGGGGCCAAGAAGCGGGCGGGCACCCTACCGGAGAAGGCGGTGGCCCAGAAGACCATCGTTACCACGGAGATGGCCCGGAAGGTGGCGGAGGTCAACGGCCTCCGGTGCTTCGACACCTTCACCGGCTTCAAGTTCCTGGCGGAGAAAAAGGACAAGCTGGAATCCTCCGGCGAGGGCAAGGTCATCTTCTCCTATGAGGAGAGCTACGGCTACATGCTGGGGGACTACGTCCGGGACAAGGACGCCGTGACGGCGGCCCTGCTGCTGACGGAGATGGCCGCCTGGTACGCCGCCCAGGGAAAGACCCTGGCGGACGCCCTGGCGGAGCTCTACGAGAAGTACGGCTATTACGCCGAGCATACCTACAACCTGGTCATGCCCGGCCTGGACGGCCTGAAAGACATGGCGGACCTGATGAAGGGCCTCCGGGAGAATCCCCCGGCGGAGATCTCCGGCGTGAAAGTAGTCCAGTTCAAGGACTACGCCGACGGCTCCGTCACCGACTGCGCCACCGGGGCGAAGACCGCCATGGAACTCTCCGGGTCCAACGTCCTCCGGTTCGAGATGGCGGACGGCACCAGCGTCATCGTCCGGCCCTCCGGTACGGAGCCCAAAATCAAGGTTTACATCCTCACCCAGGGGAAGGACGCCGCCGACGCCCAGGCCAATGTGGATAAGTACGGCGTGTGGGTAAAATCCTTGCAGAAATAAAAAGCCACGAGAGGGCCCGCCGTTAAAAGACGGCGGGCCCTTCCTTCTTTTCCCATATGTAAATTGACGAAAATTTAACCATCCATTTGGCAGTCCGGTAAAATCGTGCTTTTGCCCAAAATTTCTGTTGTAATCCGCCGCCGGGTGTTGTATAATTCATATATTGGACGCTTGCGGCCCCGGCCGCATGGACAGCAAAAATAAGGAGTGGTATTGATCATGAGCTATTCTGTACAGAACATCCGCAACGTCTGTCTGCTGGGGCACAGCGGCAGCGGCAAGACCGCCCTGGCCGAGAGCCTGCTCTACATGACCGGCGTCATTGATAGAATGGGACGGGCCGCCGACGGAAACACCGTCTGCGACTACGACCCGGAGGAGATCAAGCGCCAGATTTCCCTGTCCCTTGCCATGGCGCCTCTGGACTATAAGGGCAGCCGCATCAACCTGATGGACACCCCCGGCGCCTTCGACTTCGCCGGGGAGGCCATGGCCGCCCTCCGGGCCGCCGACGCCGCCATCATCGTCTGCTCCGCCAAGGACGGCGTGTCCGTGGGCCTGGAGAAGGCATGGAAGTACTGCGAGGAGCGGAACATGCCCCGCTTCATCTACATTTCCAAAACCGACGAGGACAACTCCGACTACAACGCCACCTTCGAGGCCCTGCGGGAGCGCTTCGGCAAGAAGATTGCCCCGGTGGTGGTCCCCATCTGGGACGGAAACAAAAAGGTCACCGGGATCATCGACGTGCTGAACAAACGGGCCTATGAGATGCAGAATCTCAAGCGGGTGGAAATCGAGGTCCCCGCCGACAAGGCCGACGTCATCACCGAGTTCAACGACGCCCTCAAGGAATCCGTGGCCGAGACCAGCGAGGAGCTGATGGAAAAATTCTTCGGCGGCGAGGACTTTACCTATGCCGAGATGATCCAGGGCCTGCGCCAGGGCGTCCGGGAGCTGAGCCTGTTCCCCGTCCTCTGCGGCTCCGCCACGGGCTGCCTGGGCTCTTTGATGCTGATGGACAACATCGTAGACCTGCTGCCCAACCCCGTGGAGGGCAACTACCACAAGGCTACCCGTGCCGACGGCGAGACCGAGGAGTTTGTGGTCTCCCCCGGCGGCGTGCCCACGGCCTTCGTCTTCAAGACCATCTCCGACCAGTACGGCAAGTACTCCTTCGTCAAGGTCCTCTCCGGCACCATCACGCCGGACATGCCCATGGTCAACGCCCGCACCGGCGAGAAAGTGAAGCTGGGACGGCTGTATATGATTCGGGGCAAGAAAAACGCCGAGGTCAAGGAGCTGGTCTGCGGCGACATCGGCGCCATCGCCAAAATGGATATTAAAACCGGGGACACCCTCTGCGACGAGCGGAAGGTGGTCAGCCTGAAAAACATCCCCTTCGCCGAGCCCTGCTACTCCGTGGCCATCCAGCCCAAGACCCGGGGTCAGGAGGACAAGATTGCCCAGGGCCTCACCCGGCTGAACGAGGAGGACCCCACCTTTACCGTGGTGAACAACGCGGAAACCCACCAGATGGTGGTCTCCGGCGCGGGCGACATGCAGATGGACGTGCTGGTGAGCAAGCTCAAGGACCGCTTCAAGGTCGAGGCGGAGCTGAAGCCCACCCGCGTTCCCTACCGCGAGAAGATCCGCAAGACCGTCCAGAAGCAGGGACGGCACAAGAAGCAGACCGGCGGATCCGGCCAGTTCGGCGACGTGTGGGTCCGGTTCGAGTACAACCCCGACGAGGAGGATATGGTCTTCGCCGAGGAGGTCTTCGGCGGCTCCGTGCCCCGGAACTTCTTCCCGGCGGTGGAGAAGGGCCTCCGGGAGGCGTGCCTCCACGGGCCTCTGGCGGGCTACCCGCTGGTGAACCTGAAAGCCGTGCTGTATGACGGGTCCTACCATCCCGTCGACTCCTCCGAAATCGCCTTCAAGACCGCGGCGCAGCTGGCCTATAAGGCCGCCATGCCGGAGGCGAACCCCGTGCTGCTGGAGCCCATCGGCGAACTGAAGGTCACCGTGCCGGAGAACTACACCGGCGACGTCATGGGCGACATCTCCAAGCGCCGGGGCACCCCCATGGGCATGGACCCCGTGGGCGACGGCACCCAGGTGATTACCGCCGAGGTGCCCATGGCCGAGATGGGCACCTACGCCATCGACCTCCGGGCCATGACCCAGAGCCGGGGCAGCTTTACCTTCCACTTTGTCCGCTATCAGGACTGCCCCCCCGCCGCCCAGGAGAAGGCGATTGCGGAGGCGAAGGCCATGGCGGAGCAGTAAGACACAGGTTTCAAACTTGGATAAGAAGGGCCCCGCTCCGGCTGGAGCGGGGCCTGTTTCCATGACGCAAAAAAATCGCAGGTTCCCCGTAACGTTTCCCCCGCCTGGGGGATATATCATCAGAACAGGCGAAGGAAGGTGAGCTCCTTGGAGGACATGGAAAGAGTCTATCAGCAGCACGCCCGGACGGTCTATAAATTTCTCCTGGCGAAGACGAGGGACGAGCGCCTGGCGGAGGAGCTGACCCAGGAGACCTTCTATCAGGCCGTCCGGTCCGTGGACCGCTTTGACGGAAGCTGCAAGGTGTCCGTGTGGCTGTGCCAGATTGCCAAGCACTTATGGTTTCAGCACCTCCGGAAGCGGAAGCGGGAGGCCCCGGTCTCCCCGGAGGACCTGCCGGAAAGTCCTGGTCCCTCGGCGGAAGAGAGCGTCCTGGAGCAGGAGGGGCGGCTGGACCTTCTCCGCCTGGTCCACGGCCTGCCGGAGGCCCAGCGGGAGGTGGTCTATCTCCGGGCCTTCGGGGGCCTGAGCTTCCGGGAGATTGGGGACGTAGTGGGGAAGACGGAGACCTGGGCTAGGGTGACCTTTTACCGGAGCAAGGAGAAACTCAGGAACGGAGGCGCGAGCGATGAAGAATGATTTGACCTGCGGCGTGGTGCGGGATTTGCTGCCCAGCTATATCGAGGGACTGCTGGGGGAGGACTCCCGGGAGGCGGTGGACCGGCATCTGGAGTCCTGTCCCACCTGTACCGCCCAAAAGGAGGCCATGGCCGCCATGCCGGGGGCGGAGGAGGAGAAGGCGGAGGCCGCGAAAGAGGTGGACTTCCTGAAGGGGGTGAAAAAGAGGACGGCCAAGAAAATCGCCCTGGCGGTTGTGTGCACAGCCCTGGTTCTGCTGGGGGGACTGGCGCTGAAGGTCTTCGTCATCGGCACGCCCCTCCAGGCCCAGAGCGTGTCGGTGGCGGTGGCGGACCGCCAGGACAACAACACCTTGTATCTGTCGTTGAGCTCCGTGAGCTCCGGCAACGCCTTCCACGGCTGGAAGGTGGAGACGGTGGACGGCGTGACCTCCATCTACGCCAGGGACGTGCTGGCCTCTCCCCTCTATTCCTCCGGCCAGGCGGAGCTGACCGTGCCGCTGAACTTCGTCCGGGAGGTCTGGCTGGGAGGCAAGTCCGGGCGGCTTCTCTGGGCGGACGGCCTGCTTATCAGCCGGAAAACTCTGGACCTGGTGGACGCGAAGACCCCCTACTGCGGGGACGCCCCGGCCCTGGGGCGCATCGCGGAGCTGCTGCAGATCTCCCAAGGGCTGGGGCCCTACACCACCTCCCTGCACACCAGCAGCCAGCCCTACGTCTGGACCCTGGAGTTTCAGGAGGAGTTCGAGAAGGAGGACTGGAAAGCGCTGCACTACTATGCCTATCAGATGCTGGCGCTGGTGGGGAATCTGGACAAGATGGGCTACACCTATGAGCCGGTGAACGCCGAGGGCAGGACGCGGGAGGAGCGGCTTCGGGAGGGCAGCGTCAGCGCCGCGTCCGCCTCAAAACTGCTGGCTCAGCTGACGGAGAAGTACAACCAGGAGCACCACACCGACTGGCCCGTCCATGAGAGCGTCAAGGAGTACGCGGAGAGCCCGTTGGAGTACCAGCGCATGGTGACGCTGCTGCGGGAACACCTTCTTGACGAATATTGACGCGAAAGGACCGCCCGAGAGGGCGGTCCTTTTTGTAATAATCTGTCGATAATATCCGATTAGTATTCAATCTCTCCCGTATACACCAGCTTGGCGTCCCCGGTCAGGGTAACGGCCTCGTCGGTGTAGTGGACGATGAGCTCCCCGCCCTTGACCCGGACGGTGACGTCCCGGCCCTTCTCGCACAGGCCGTTGGCCACGGCGGCCACCACGGCGGCGCAGGCCCCGGTGCCGCAGGCCATGGTCTCCCCGCTGCCCCGCTCCCAGACCCGCATCTTGATGGTGCTGGGATTGACGACCCGGATGAACTCCGTGTTAATCCGCTCCGGGAAGTAGGGCGCGTGCTCGAACCGGGGGCCGATGAAGTCGATATCCACCGCGTCCACCCGGTCGCAGAAGACCACACAGTGGGGATTTCCTATGTCCACGCAGGTGATGTTGTAGGGCCGCCCGGCGATGCGCACCGGGTAGTCCACCACCTGTTTCTCCGCGATGGTGAATTTCAGCGCCGCCGTGTCCAGGGCGGCCTTCCCCATGTCCACGCTGGCGGAGGTGACCTTGCCTCCCACGGTGTACAGCGTCACGGCCTTCACGCCGCTGGCGGTTTCCACCGTCAGGGTCTCCTTCTCCGTAAGGCCCTGGTCGTGGAGGTACTTCCCCACGCACCTAAGGGCGTTGCCCGCCATTTTTCCCTCGCTGCCGTCTGAGTTGAACATGCGCATTTTCACGTCCGCCGTCTCGGACCGCTCCAGAAGCACGATGCCGTCGGCCCCCACGCCGAAGTGGCGGCGGCAGAAGGTGACGCACAGGGACTCCGGGCAGGTGATCTGCCCGTCGAAGTTCTCCAGGAAGATGTAGTCGTTGCCGCAGGTCTGCATCTTGGTGAAGGGCAGGCTTTCCCGCCGCTCCCGGAGGTGGCAGATGTCCACCAGCTCCGTGTTGCCCTGGTTATAGCGGGACTCCAGGATGTCCGCCAGGGCCCCGGCGGTGTCCAGGGAGGTGAGGCAGGGGATCCCCAACTGGACACAGCGGTGGTTCAGCCGGATGAAGTCCCGGATGTACTCCGGTTCCGTGGACCCGGTGAGGATGACATAGTCGATCTTCCCGTCCTCTAAGAGCTGGAAGACCCGGTTGTCCTGGCCCAGCTTCCCCACGATTTCCACGCTGGTCCCCAGGCGCTCGATTTCGCGGGCGGTGCCGTCGGTGGCGTAGAGCCGGAAGCCCAGCTCGTCCAGCTTCCGGGCGGTGTCCAGGATTTCCGGCTGGTCCCGGCGGTTGACGGAAATCAAAACGCCCTTTTTCTCCTCGCTCTCCACCTTGTACCCGGCGGAGACCAGGCCCTTGAAGAGGGCCTCCTGCATATTCTTGCCAAGCCCTAATACCTCGCCGGTGGACTTCATCTCCGGGGAGAGGGCGGCGTTGGCGTCGGTGAGCTTTTCAAAGGAGAAGACGGGGACCTTCACGGCGGTGTAGGGGGGCTGCTTGTAGAGCCCCGTGCCGTAGCCCAGGGATTTCAAAGGCTGCCCCACCATGACACGGGTAGCCAGATCCACCATGGGGACCCCGGTGACCTTGGAGATATAGGGCACCGTCCGGCTGGCGCGGGGGTTTACCTCGATGACGTAGAGCTCGCCCTGGTAGATGAGGTACTGGATGTTGATAAGTCCGCGGGTCCCCAGGGACAACGCCAGCTTCTCGGAGCAGTCCACAATGGTCTTGAGCATCCGGTCCCCGATGGAGAAGGGCGGATACACGGCGATGGAGTCCCCGGAGTGGACCCCGGTGCGCTCGATGTGCTGCATGACGCCGGGGATGAGGACGTCTGTGCCGTCGGAAATCACGTCCACCTCCAGCTCCTTACCCATGAGGTACTGGTCTACCAGGACGGGGTTTTCCACTTTCCCGGAGAGGATCACGTTCATGTAAGTCCGGACGTCTTCGTCGTTGTGGGCGATGACCATGTTCTGCCCGCCGATGACGTAGGAGGGGCGGAGGAGGACGGGATAGCCCAGCTCGTTTGCCGCCGCCAGAGCCTCCTCCATGCCCAGGACCCCACGGCCCTGGGGGCGCTTGATGTGGAAGCGCTCCAGAAGCTCGTCGAAGCGCTCCCGGTCCTCCGCCATGTCGATGGACTCGGCGGAGGTTCCCAGGATGGGGATGCCCCGCTGGTCCAGGAATTTCGTCAGCTTGATGGCCGTCTGGCCGCCGAAGGCCACCACCACCCCCACGGGCTTTTCCACGTCGATGATGTGGCACACGTTCTCGGGGTACAGGGGCTCAAAGTACAGCCGGTCCGCGGTGTCGTAGTCCGTGGAGACGGTCTCCGGGTTGTTGTTCACAATCACCACGTCGTAGCCCAGCTCCTTCAGGGTCCAGACGCAATGGACGGAGGAGTAGTCGAACTCGATGCCCTGGCCAATCCGGATAGGCCCGGAGCCCAGGACCATGATGACGGGCCTGCCCGACCGGGGGAAGGCCCTGGACTCGCAGAAGCGGTCAAAGCTGGAGTAGAAATAGGGGGTCTCCGCGTCGAACTCCGCGCCGCAGGTGTCCACCATCTTGTACACGGCCCTCCGGGGCTCCTCCGGAAGGCGTTCCGCCCCGGCGAGGCGGAGCAGGGTTTCGTCGGGATAGCCCAGGCGCTTGCCCTCTTCGTAATGCTCCGCCGTCAGGCCGTCCTGTTCCAGGGCTTTTTCAAAGTTCGCCAGCCCCCGGAGCTTCCAGAGAAACCAGCGATCAATCTTTGTGATGGAGAAAATCTCATCTGCGGAGATCCCGGTTTTCAGGGCTTCGAAAACCGTGAAGAGCCGCCGGTCGTCCACCCGGCGGAGCCGCTCCCAGATGGGGGCGGGGTCTGTATTTTTCCGGTTCAGGCTGTCCATTCCGATCTCCGCCCCCCGGACGGCCTTTAAAAGGGCCATCTCGAAGCTGGGGGCGATGGACATGACCTCTCCCGTGGCCTTCATCTGGGTTCCCAAGGTCCGGGAGGCGTCGGCGAACTTGTCGAAGGGCCATTTCGGCATCTTCACGACGATGTAGTCCAGGGTGGGCTCGAAGCAGGCGCAGGTCTTCCCGGTGATGTCGTTCTTGATTTCGTCCAGGGTGTACCCCAGGGCGATTTTCGCCGTAATTTTGGCAATGGGGTAGCCCGTGGCCTTGGAGGCCAGGGCCGAGGAGCGGGAGACCCGGGGGTTTACCTCAATGACGGCGTACTCGAAGCTGTCGGGGTTCAATGCCAGCTGGACGTTGCAGCCCCCCACGATGCCAAGATGCGTGATGATGTCCAGGGAGGCGGAGCGGAGCATCTGGAACTCCCGGTCCGCCAGGGTCTGGGTGGGGGCCACGACGATGGAGTCCCCGGTGTGGACCCCCACGGGGTCCAGGTTCTCCATGGAGCAGACGGCGATGACGTTGCCCGCGGAGTCCCGCATGGTCTCGAACTCGATTTCCTTCCAGCCGAAGATGGCCTTTTCAATCAGCACCTGGGTGATGGGAGACGCGTCCAGGCCCGTCTGGGCGATGACCCGGAGCTCGGCCGGCGTTTGGGCCGCGCCGCCTCCCGCGCCCCCCAGGGTGAAGGCGGGGCGGACGATGACGGGGTAGCCGATCCTCGCCGCCGCGGCCAAAGCCCCGTCCACCGTCTCGGCGATGTCGGAGGCGATGACCGGCTGGCCGATCTCCGCCATGGCTTCCTTGAAGAGCTCCCGGTCCTCGGCACGGGAGATGGCGGCGGCGTCCGTGCCCAGGAGGCGGACGTTCTGCTCTTTTAAGAAGCCCTCCTTGTCCAGCTGCATGGCCAGGGTCAATCCCGTCTGGCCCCCCAGGCCCGCCAGGAGGGAGTCGGGCTTCTCCTTGCGGATGATGCGCTTCATGGTTTCCACGGTGAGGGGCTCTAAGTAAATCTCGTCCGCCATGGCCTGGTCCGTCATGATGGTGGCGGGGTTGGAGTTGCACAGGACCACGTTGACCCCGGCCTCTTTCAGCACCCGGCAGGCCTGGGCCCCGGCGTAGTCGAACTCGGCGGCCTGGCCGATGACGATGGGGCCGGAGCCGATGACCAGGACCTTTTTGATACGGGTATCCAGGGGCATTACAGCTTGCCTCCCTTCATCAATTCGACAAAGCGGTCAAAGAGGAACGCGGTGTCCTGGGGGCCGCCCCGGGCCTCCGGGTGGAACTGGACGGTAAAGGCCCGGAGGCCGGGGTAGTCCAGCCCCTCGCAGGTTCCGTCGTTGGCGTTGGCGAAGGAGACCCGGCCGATGCTTACGGAGGCTCCGTCCACGGCGTAGCCGTGGTTCTGGCTGGTGATGTAGGTCCTGGGGCCGCTCAGGTCCCGGACGGGCTGGTTTGCCCCCCGGTGGCCGTATTTCAGCTTATAGGTCTTTCCCCCCGCCGCCAGGGCGGTGAGCTGGTGGCCCAGGCAGATGCCGAACAAGGGGACCTTCCCCAGGAGCCGCTGGATCTGCTCAATCTGGAAGACGTTTTCCGCCGGGTCTCCGGGGCCGTTGGAGAGCATCACCCCGTCGGGCTCCATGGCCAGGACGGTCTTGGCGGGGGTGGAGGCGGGAAAGACGGTCACCTCGCAGCCCCGCCGGCGGAGCTCCTGGGTGATATTGCGCTTCGCGCCGTAGTCCAGCAGGGCCACCCGGAAGCGGGAGGTCCCCCCCTCCGCCGGGAAGACGGCGGGCTCCCGGCGGGTGACGGCCTCCACCGCTCCGGTGACGGCATAGGATTTCAAGGCGAAGAGGTCCTTGGGGACCTCGTCGCAGATAAGCGCGTTCATGACTCCGGATTCCCGGATGATCCGGGTGAGCTGCCGGGTGTCCACGCCGCAGAGGCCGGGGATGTTCCGCTCCCTCAAAAAGCCCTCCAGGTCCCCCTGGCTGCGGAAGTTGGAGGGATGTTCGCAGCGCTCCCGGACCACGTAGCCCTTGACAGGGCACGCTCCCTCGAAGTCCTCGGGGATGATTCCATAGTTGCCGATGAGGGGATAAGTCTGTAGAACAATCTGCCCCGCGTAGCTGGGATCCGTCAGGGTTTCCACATAGCCGCACATGCCGGTGGTGAAGACCAGCTCGCCCACGGTATCGGTCTCCGCGCCGAACCGGAGCCCCTGGAACACCTGGCCGTCCGCCAGTACCAAATAGCCTGTTTTCATGGATGCCTCCCTCGGTTTGATTGACGCGTTTTCTTCTCCCTTATTATGAGGGTTTTCGTCCTTACCGTCAATCCTGGATTGATTTCCGGGCGGAAAAGTTTGACCGGGAAAGGTATTACTTTTTGGTGAAAACGTGGAGGCGGGACGCCCAAGGGGGCGCCCCGCCTTTCCGTCACGTATTGTCCCGGCTGATGGGCTCCCGGACCAGCAGACGGCGGAGGGCCTTGCCGTTGAAGGGGATGAGGGGATAGAGATAGCCCCGGCCCACCAGGGGCTTCGTGGTGGCCAGCAGAACCAGGATGCCCAGGAGCCCCAGGCCGTAGCCCCACACGTCGAAGGCGGCGGTGAGGAGGAGGAGGACCACCCGGAGGAGCTTGAAGGCGTAGCCCATCTCATAGCTGGGCTGGGCGAAGCTGGCCACGGACACGAAGGCCATATACACCAGCACCTCCGGCCCCAGCCACCCGGCCTGAACGGCGAAGTCGCCCAGGATCAGGGCCCCCAGCATGGAGAAGGAGTTGGACAGGGAGTCCGGCGTGTTCAGCGACGCCAGCTTCAAAACGTCCACCAAAAACTCCACCACCAGAAGCTGCCACAAAAGCCCCAGGGCCGCGGGTTCCGGCGAGGAGAGAAAGTCCAGCCACTGGGGAAGCCGCCCGGACTCCTTCACCATCAGATACCAGGTGGGGGTGATGAGCAGGGAGATGAGGAAGACCACGATGCGCAGAAGCCGGAGGTAGGTTCCAACCAGCGGCGGGAAGTAAAACTCGTTGGCCTCCTGGGTGAAGTCGAAAAAGGTGGTGGGCAGAATCATCACCGAGGGGGAGTTGTCCACCATCAAAATGACGTTCCCCTCCATGATGCTGGCGGCGGCGCTGTCGGGCCGCTCCGTGTAGCGGACCTTGGGGAAGGGATTGTACCACTGTTTGGGCCGGATGGCCTCCGCGACGCTCTCCTGGGCCATGGAGAGGGAGTTCACGTCGATGCCGTTCAGCTTCTCCCGGACGGCGTCCAGCAACGCTGGGTCCGCCTTGTCGTCCAGATAGCAGAGCACCGCGTCGGTGTGGGAGCGCCTGCCCACCTTCAGCCCCTCCATGGTGAGATGGGGGTCCCGGATGCGGCGGCGGAGGAGGGCCATATTCGGAACCACCGCCTCCACAAAACCGTCGTGGGAGCCCCGGAGGACCTTGCCGTCGGGGGGCTCGTCCACGCTTCGGCTGGGGTAGTTCTTCGCGTCGATCTGGGCCCCGCCGGAGAGACCCTCCGCCAGCAGCAGCGTCTTCCCCATGAGGACGGAGGTAATGAGCTCGTCGGTGTCAAAGCCCACGTCCACCTCGGAAAAGGAGATGAAGCGGTCCGCGAAGTCCTGCATGTCCTTCAGGCCCTCCAGGGAGTTTTTCGGCTGGGAGAGCCAGAAGGCCCCCATGCGCTCCAGGGTCTCGTCCTTGCCGTAGCCGTCCACCACCCAGATTCGGGCCCGGCGGCCGCCGATGACGTAGTCCCGGCTCACCATGTCCACGCTGCGCCCCACCCCCAGGGCCTCGTCAAAGAGCCGGACGTTTTCCAGGTAGTTGTCAGATAAGGTTCCCATATTCCACCTCCACGAATGGGGGTAGTATGCGCGGGAAGGGGGCGGGTTATCCGTAAAAAACCAGCAAAGCCAGCCGGGGACAGGATTTGACAAATTGCCCGCCGGATGATAAAAATAATCCCGCTCCTCCAAGAGGAGCGGGAACGCTGCGCAGCGGATAAGGCGGCTGGCCATGTCCTCCGAAAGGAGGTGAGGCCGTATGCGAATCACATTACATGTCGGAGCCTTTACGGTGACGATTATTGTGAAAAGCAGAAACCGCCACTCTGGTCAGTGACGGTTTCTTAGGATCTCCTAAAAACCAGAACTAGGGCCGACCGCCTTGCGCAGCGTTCCCTTTATCTGCATTATAGCAGTTCAAGGGGACGCTGTCAAGCCGGGCGGCGGCCTTTTTCACGCCTGGGGCCGGAAGCCCAGGCCCGTCTGGATGGCCTCCATGGTCTGCTTGTCGAAACGGTAGCTCATATCCCGGATGCCGATGGTGGAGCCCTTCTTCCGGTACAGCCACAGCACGGAGGAATTCCGCATCTTCTGCGCCGGGGTGAGGCCGCCGCCGACGCCGGGGATAAAGGCCGCGTCTTTCAGTTCCGCGTAGGCGACCCGCTTGCCCCCCACGGTCAGGCCCTGCTCGTAAAACCGCACGCCGCCGCCGCCGGACTTTTTGGGGATCTCCACCAGCAGGGGGCCGAACTCCCCGTCCGCCGCCCCCTGGGCCCGGGGGCCGTCCCACTCCAGGACGTACCGCCCGCCGTGGGGGGCCGCCTGGGCCTCCGCCCCCGCCCGCCGCCGGGA
>VSMY01000031.1 GCA_009773995.1 Oscillibacter sp.
GGTGGGGCCGGTGGGACCGGCAGGCCCGGTGGGTCCCGTGGCGCCCGCGGCTCCGGGGGCTCCGGCGGGGCCGGCAGGGCCGCCCGCGGGGCCGGCAGGGCCCTGAGGTCCGGTGGGCCCGGTGGGGCCGGTGGGACCCTGCATGGGAGAGGCGTCCAGCGCGCCCTGCATCTTCCCTTTCAGGAAGATCTGGTTCTGCACAGCCGTCTCCAGCAGACCGCGAACGCTCTCGTTGGCGTTCAGCACGTCTTCCACAGTGGCCGCGGGGCCGCTGAGACCGGGCAGGGTTCCAAGGATATATTGCATCTTCTCGCCCTCAGCGTTGAGGATATGGCTCAGGCCAAGCTCCTCCATGGCGATGGAGGAAAGAATTTGATTAACCGCATCTTCCCGCTGGATGGGCGGGTCAACGTTGGGGAAACTGGGTAGAGACATAATTGAGAAGCTCCTTTCACATTGTGGGTTGCGCTGCGAAAGCGCACGGACCCGGCGGCGGGAGAGGAAGGCTCCCCGGCGCCGTGCCCGAGATACTCTATGCGCCTACCCGCCAACAGGTTCCGGCGCCGTCATCGGGCGAACCGCCGGCAATGGGCGGAGCGCCCTGCGTTCCGGTCCCGGCGAGGCCGGACCCGGCGGCAAAGACCGAAAAAACACGCCGCCTCCCGGCGACGGCTTTGTGCAACTTTCCGGCTTTGAAACGCTTTCCTTGAACCGCGGTTTTCAAACGCAAAAAGGGGGAATATGATATGAGCGATGCGGTGCTGGTAGCGTTGATTGGCCTGGCGGGGTCCGGCCTGGGGTCCGTGCTGGGCATTTTGGTAAGCAGCAAGCTGACCGAGTACCGGCTGGAGCAGCTGGAAAAGAAGGTGGAGGTCCACAATCAGGTTATCGACCGGGTGTACAAGCTGGAGGAGCGCACAGAGCTCCAGGAGGAGAAAATCAAGGTGGCGAACCACCGGATTGAGGGGCTGGAAAGGAGAGCGGAGGCGTGAGAGGGAAGCGGAGCAAAGAGGGCGGGGGATTAAGACTTCAAAAGGGAGAGCCGGGAAAGGCCCCGGAGAAAGCGAGGACAGCTATGGATAAGACTATCGTCAAGCGGCTGGGAAACCTTCTCAGCGTGAAGTCCCTGGTGACGCTGACGCTCACCGCCGTGTTCGCCTGCATGGCGGCGGCCGGGAGCATTTCCCAGGATTTTATGACCGTGTATACCGTGGTCATCGCGTTTTACTTTGGGACGCAGAGCCAAAAGGTTCAGGACGCGGCGGAGGGCGGGAACAATGGCGACGGCTGAACAGGTCCTGGCCATCGCCCGGAGGGAACTGGGCGTAAAAGAGTCTCCGGCAAACTCAAACCGGGTGAAATACAACACCTGGTACTATGGCCGGGAGGTCTCCGGGTCTGCCTATCCCTGGTGCATGGCGTTTGTGCAGTGGGTATTTTACCAGGCGGGAGTCCCGCTGCCCCTGCGGACCGCCTCCTGCGGGGCGCTGATGAATGCGGCAAAGAAATCCGGCCGGTGGGTGACGAAGGATTTCCGTCCTGGGGACGTGGTTGTCTACGATTTTCACGGCGGCGGGGCCGCGGACCACACGGGCGTCGTCGAAAAGGCGGCGCCGGCCGGCGTGGTGGCCATCGAGGGCAATACCAGCCGGACCGGGAGCCAGTTCAACGGCGGCATGGTCTGCCGCAAGACCCGACATGAAAAACTGATAGCGGGCGCGGTGCGCCCGGAGTTTGAGAAGGAGGACGACATGGATATTGCGAAACTGACCGACGTGGAGGTTCTGGCGCTGGGGAAACGCCTTCAGGAGGTCATGGGCAGGCAGCCCGTCAGCCCCGCTTTGGCGGCGGAGCTCCAGGAGGCGAAGGCCAAAGGCATTACCGACGGAACCGGCCCCGGCGCGTTTGCTACCCGTGCCCAGGCCGCCGTCATGACGCTCAGAGCGGCCAAAAATAAATAGAAAGGAAAAGAGCCGGGGAGTATTCCCCGGCTCTTTTTGAGCGTTTTTTCGACGCCTTCCCCGACGTGTTTATCCTTGTTTTGCGGCTGATGAAGCCGTTTTCGCCGGTTTCAGAATGCTTTCAGGTTTTTGCTATATACTAATTTCTATAGAAAACCGCGCCATATAGGGAGGAGGCCGATGAAACATGAACATTTCGAGGGCCGGGGCGTTACGCTGAACAGCCTGCTGGAGGAACGGGAGGCGTTGAATATGCGAATGCTGCTGGCCCTTCAGCTGCGGGATTTGGAGGCTCAGGAAGCGCTGCGGCGGGAATTGGAAGAGGTCGCCGGCCGGATTGAACGGCTCCTTTCCGGAAGGCGTTAGCTTTTGCCGGCGTAGCGGCGGAGACCGCAGTTATACAGCGCCGCCATCCGAGGCTCCAGGACGATCTCCTCCCGCTCCAGACCCTCGTACTGGATGTACCATGTCTCCCCGTCGGTGTTGAGGAGGGGCTCCAGGTCCTTCAAAAGGTAGACGGGCAGGACCACGCTGCCCCGGCTCCAGACCCGGAGGACGTTGGGGATATCCACATCCGCCGGAGAGTCGACGATTGCCAGGCGGAGCTCCGGGAAGTAGGCCCCGCCGAAGGGCTGTTCCACGTCCAGACCGGCGAAGCCGCTGTCATACAGGGACTCCAGGGCGGTCTCCAGGCTTCCATTATTCCACACCGGGGCGATGAGGCCGCACTCGCTGAGCTTCACCCGCTTTTCTCCCGCCGAGGGGAGACCGGAGATGGGGATCAGATCGTCCAGGACAAAGGGTCCCGTCTTCGTCTTGGGCAGAAAGATACGGGAGGCGCTGTCGGAGGTAAGGCTCATGGACAGAGCGTGGATAATCCAGTCCAGGAACAGGTCGAAATTCCGCCCGGAGACCTTGCACCGCTGGGCCGCCTGATTCAGGAATTTGCTCATGGCCTCGTAGTCCGTCAGGGCCATGGGCGGCAGGGGACCGGCATAGAGATTTTTTAAACGTGTGGTGGGCAGCATATGGACCTCCCCGCGCCCTCCGGCGCGTTTTGTCGGAATATGCTCATTCTAGCACGCCCGCCGGGAAAACACAAGCGGGAATCCGAACAACCGTTCCCGGCCTTCCCGCCGGGAAGTTCGGGCATTTTCACAGGCACAGGCAAAGGCCCCGCCGTTCCGGCGGGGCCTGTTCGTCATTCGTGAAGGGGAATGTCCATGTCGTAGACCCGAAGGGCTTCTACCTGCTCCAGGTCCAGGGGCATGAGAAACTCAATCTGCATGTTCATCTGGGTGTTGGAGGAACCGACGCTGGTGGTGCCTTTGAGCTCCAGCTCCTCCCCGTTTTTCAGGCGGATAGACAGCCCTTTATAGGCCCAGCCGAACCAATCGGAGTACCGTCCTCCGTCGTCCTCCCGGTGGAAGGTCAGCCCCAGGGCCAAGGGGGAGAGGGTCACGCCGTCCAGAATCCAGTCGATGCCCTTCACCCGGCAGACCACATTGGGCTCCAGCCGCAGGACCTCCTTGGGCCGAAGGGTGACGGACAGCGTCCAGGGTCCCTCCCGCAGCACGTCGCCCTGTCCCGTTTCCTGGGGGAAGAGGGTGAAGTCCGCCAGGCGGAGGTCGTAGCGGCCCCCCAGACTCAGGGATTCGCCGCAGAAGGAGCAGAGCAGGGAGTACTGTCCCTCCTCCAGGGCTTCCTCCGATTTCCAGGAGCGGGAGGAAAAGCCTATAGAGCCGAGGTCTTCTCCGTCCTCTGAGCAGACTTCCGTTCTCATGAAAAAGGCCGTGTCGTCGGATTCTTTCAGGCGCTCCAGCAGGTCCGGGTCCAGAACCGTCACCCGCAGCTCCAGCATGGCCGTCTGCCCGTCGGACACCGCGTCCAGCATCTCAAAGCGCAGGCCGTCGGACTCCAGCAGGGTGGTGTTCATTCCCGCCCCCAGGTCCAAAAGCTGCTCCGTGTCCGCCGCGTTTTTATAGTAGTCCGCGGCCCAGGTATCCTTTTCAAACATCTGGCGGAAGCGCTCTCCGCCGCCCAGAGCCAGGCCCGCCGCCGCCGCGCCGGTGAGCAGGGCGGCGATGACCACCGCCGCCAGATAGCGGGCGGGATTCCGGAAGCGGCGTCCCGTTTCCATCTCCGGGGCCCAGGCCCTCCGGGGTTCCGCCAGCAAGCGGCGCATCCGCTTTCTCTGCCGCCGGGAGGGCGGAGGAGAGGCGGGGATTTCCTCGATATCCTGCCGGAGGGCCTCCTCCAGGGCGTTTTTTAACATGGCGTCAAACACAGGACCGTCCATCCAGATATCCCTCCCTTCTCAGCGCATCGATCAGCAGCTTCCGTCCCCGGAAGACCCGGCTTTTCACTGCGCCCTCCGTCAGCCCCAGCTCCCCGGCGATGTCCGCCAGGCTCCACTCCGCCAGGAACTTCAGCTCCAGCACCCGGCGGTAGTCCTCCGGCATGGAGCGGATCAGGGCAACCAAAGCCTCGAACTCCCCCAGGTCCGGCGGCGCAGCGGGCTCCCAAGCCTGGGTCTCCAGCTCCGCCTCCCGTCCCTCCCGGCGGAGGGTATCCAGGGCCGTGTTTTTAACCACCACCGTCAGCCACCGCTCCAGCTGCCCGTCGGAACGGTTGCGAAGCCCCTCATAGTTTTGAATAAATTTTATAAAAGTATCATGAACTGCATCCTCGGCCCTGGGGCCGGGGCCCAGAAGGCGGGCGGCCAGCCGGTGGAGCCGCCGCTGGGTCTGATGGTACAGCCGGGTGAAGCGCGCCCGGTCCTCGTCCCGCTCCAACCGCATGGAAAAGCCGGGCATGTTCGCCGCCTCCTTTCGTCCTTCTGTTTATACAACGTTTCAAGCCTTGGAAAGGTTTCAAGCTTTTGAAAATTTTTTGTGAGAAGGCCGGAGAATATCCGGCCCGCAAACGGCGGATACTGGAAGGAGACCATTCAGGAGGAAGCTGCCTATGATGACCGCCTTCGCCCGCACCGTCATCCTCTATTTTCTCATTATGATCGGCCTCCGCCTCATGGGCAAGCGGCAGATCGGCGAGCTGGAGCCCGGCGAGCTGGTGTTGACCATGATGATCTCGGACCTGGCCACCGTGCCTATGCAGGACTTCGGCATCCCGCTGCTGGCGGGGGTCATCCCCATTTTGACCCTGCTGGCTCTGTCCATGCTGCTCAGCCAGCTGTCTCTCACCAGCCTCCGCTTCCGCCGCGTAGCCTGCGGCACGCCCTCCGTCCTTATCCGGGAGGGAGTCCTCCAACAGGAGGCCATGCGGAAAAACCGCTACACCCTGGACGAGCTCCTGGAGGAGCTCCGGGGCCAGGGCCTCACCGGGGTGGAGGAGGTCAAATGCGCCGTGCTGGAGAACTCCGGCCGCCTCTCCGTCTTCCCCTGGGCCAGGAACCAGCCGCCTACGGCGGAGGATCTGGGAATGGAGGCGGAGGAGGGCGGGACCCTGCCGGTGGTTTTGGTGAACGACGGGCGGCTCCTCCGGCGGAATTTGACGGCCCGGGGGCTGGACGAAGCCTGGCTTCGGAGGGCCCTCCAAAAGGAGGGACTGTCCTCCCACCGGGAGGCGTTTTTGCTGACGGTGGATGAGGCGGGCCGGGTGGCCTGCGTAAGGAAGGAAGGCCGGGCATGAAGAAGGGACTGCTGATTCCCGCCGCCCTGCTGGGAGCCATTCTGGCCTTCTGCCTCTGGAACGGCGCCGCTATGTCCGCGCATACGGCCCGCTGGCGGGCCCAGCTGGAGGAGGCGGACCGCCTGGTCCTTTTGGAGGACTGGAAGGGGGCCGCCGCCGCCCTCCGGGCGGGCTACGCCGACTGGACGGAGCGCCAGACCTACCTCCACTGCGTCACGGGCCACGACGCCGTGGACGACGCGGAGGCCATGTATCACCGGGCCCTGGCCTTCGCCGAGCGGGAGGAGGACAGCGAGCTCCGGGCGGAGCTGGCGGACCTCCGGGATCAGCTCCGCCTCCTGGCGGAGATGGAGGAGTTCTCCCTGCGGAACGTGCTGTAGAACATCAGGCGGCTGTCTCCGTTTCGGGACAGCCGCCTGACGCGGGCTTATAGGATTTCCTCAGGGGGAAGCTCCGCAGGGGGCGCTTCCACAGAGGCGGAGACGGTGGAGGGATGGGGCACGGCGATCTCTGTCTCTCCCGACACCTCTTCAAGGGTCTTTTGCCTCCTGACTTCCTCCTCATCCTCCCACAGGGAGTCGTAATCTTCGTCGTTCCGCTGGGCCAGCATGGCGGCCTGTCTGGCGGCCATGTAGAGCTTCATGTCGTAATCCATCAGCTTCTGCAGGTCCTTGGCCGGGACCTTGGCCCCGGAGGCGACGCGGCGGTAGACCTCCATGATCTTGCCCAGATCCTCCGCCATCTTGGCCTGTACCTCCGCTTGGTGACGGTTGCACTCGTCTCCAAAGACCTTGGTCTCCATGGCGGTGATGCCCATCAGGGCCTTGTCCACCGCGTCATACTGGGCGTCCAGCAGGGACAGCTCCTTGGAGAGCTCCACCCGGTCGAAGGCGGAGGTCAGGGGGTGCTGTTCCTGCTCCTTCAAAACCTTGGCGAGGGCCTCCCGCTTCTCCCAGATCGCGTGCCGGTGGGCGGCGTAGGACTGCTTGGCGTCCCGGATCTTCATGGGGCGTCGCCTCCTTCCGAAAATGACCGTTCTTACTTTTTCACGATGTCCGCCGTGTCCATGGCGATCATCAGCTCCTCATTGGTGGGGATCAGCAGGACCTTGACCTTGGAGTCGGGGGTGGAGATGACGGTTTCTTTGCCCCGGACATTGTTGGCTTCCTCGTCCAGCTTCACGCCCATGTACTCCAGGCCCCGGCAGACCATGGAGCGGATGGCCTTGTCGTTCTCTCCCACGCCGGCGGTGAAGATGACCGCGTCCACCCCGCCCATGGCGGCGGCGTAGGCGCCTACGTATTTTTTCACCTCATAGGCGAACTTCTCCCGGGCCAGGGCGGCCTTGGCGTCGCCCTTCCCGGCGGCGGCTTCCAGATCCCGGAAGTCGGAGCTGACGCAGCTCAGGCCCTCCACGCCGGATTTCTTGTTCAGGGCGCCGAGCATTTCGTCGATGCCCATTCCCCGCTTGTTCATCTCATATTGGAGGATGCCCGCGTCCAGGTCGCCGGACCGGGTGCCCATGGGCACGCCCGCCAGGGGGGTGAAGCCCATGGAGGTGTCCACGCTCTTGCCCCCGTCCACCGCGGTGATGGAGGAGCCGTTGCCCAGGTGGCAGGAGATCAGCTTGACTTCTTCCGGCTGTTTGCCCAGCATCGCGGCGGCCCGGCCGGCCACGTACTTGTGGCTGGTGCCGTGGAAGCCGTAGCGCCGGACCTTGTCCTCTTCGTACCAGGCGTAGGGCAGGGCGTACATATAGGCCCTGGCGGGCATAGTCTGGTGGAAGGCGGTGTCGAACACGGCCACCATGGGGGTGTTGGGCATGAGCTTCCGGCAGGCCTGGATTCCGATGATGTTGGCGGGGTTGTGCAGCGGCGCCAGGGGATTGCACTCCTCAATGGCGGCCATGACCTCGTCCGTAATCAGGACGGAAGCGGCGAATTTCTCTCCGCCGTGGACCACCCGGTGTCCCACCGCGCCGATCTCGCTCATGGAGGAAATCACGCCGTTGTCCTTGTCCGCTACCGCGTCCAGTACGGCCTGGATGGCCTCGGAGTGGGTGGGCATGGGGACGTCGACGGCGTCCAGGGTCTTTTTTCCCTCGGCCTTATAGGTGAATTTGCCGTCGATGCCGATGCGCTCGCACAGGCCCTTGGCCAGCAGCACGCCGCTTTCGGGGTCCAGAAGCTGGTATTTCAGGGAAGAGCTGCCCGCGTTGATGACCAGAATGTTCATGATGACCGTCTCCTCTTCTTTTGGGGAAGCCCTTGCGGGATTCCCGAATTTCATATAATATAGAGCGGCAGGGAAAGGGCGGAAGGCCCGGTTTCCCTGTCGGCCAACTCCATTATACCAGACTTTCCAGGAGTTACAACCGCTTTTTTACCAAACTGTCACTTTTTTGTCACCACTTCAGGGGGGAATTTTATGGCCGCCGCTGGTATCATTACAGAATACAATCCCCTCCATATGGGTCACGTCCACCTGATGGCGGAGGCCCGCCGCCTCCTGGGGCCGGAGACGGGGATTCTCTGCGTCATGAGCGGGAACTACGTCCAGCGGGGGGACTTTGCCATTGTGGGCAAGCACGCCCGGGCCGCTGCCGCTGTGCGGAGCGGGGCGGATTTGGTGCTGGAGCTGCCGGTTCCCTGGGCCCTCTCCTCGGCGGAGGGCTTCGCCGCCGGGGCCGTGGAGCTTTTAAAGGCCACGGGGGCCGTCGCCCATCTGGTCTTCGGAAGCGAGGGCGGAGAGGCCGCGCCCCTGGTCCGCTGCGCGGAGGCGCTGTGCTCCGATGCTTTCCCGGAAGCCCTCCGGGAGGAGCTGAGAAAAGGGGACCCCTTTCCCGCCGCCCGCCAGAGGGCTCTTTTGGGCCTGGTTTCTGAGGGGGACGCGGCGGCGCTTGGGCGGCCCAACGACACCCTGGGCGTGGAGTACTGCAAGGCTCTCCGGGGCAGCGGGATTCAGCCCGTTGCCGTCCCCCGCCGGGGGGCGGAGCATGACAGCGAGACCATCGAAGGAGGCATTGTATCCGCCTCCAGCATCCGCGCCCTTCTCCGGCAAGGGGAGGAGGAAACCGCCCTGGGCCTCATGGCCCCCGCCATGGCCGAAGGCTACCGGAGGGAACGGGAGGCGGGACGGGCTCCCGCGTCCCTTGAAAGCTGCGAGCGGGCGGTGCTGGCCCGGCTGCGCTTCCTGGAGGAAGCGGACTGGGCCGCCCTGGACCTGGGGAACGAGGGCCTGTACCGCCGCTTTGCCGGCTCCGCCGGCTCCGCCGGGTCTTTGGAGGAGCTTTTGGAGACCGTAAAAACGAAACGCTACCCCCTGGCCCGGCTGCGCCGGACGGTGTTCCGGGCTTATTTGGGACTGCCCCCCGCGCCGCCGGAGCGGCCCGCCTATCTGCGGGTCCTGGCGGCCAATGAGCGGGGAACGGCCCTGCTGGCCGGGATGCGAAAAACCGCCGCCCTGCCGGTCTTGACCAAGCCCGCCGCCGTCCGCCGCCTGGGGCCCGAGGCCCGGCGCCTCTTTGACCTGGAGATCCGGGCGGACCGGCTGTATGCCCTGGCCTGTCCCGAACCCGCCGCCGTCCCGGACGAATGGCGGACGGGCCCGGTCATCGTGAGGGAGGGCTGAACAAAGGAGGAATCCCGATGAGCGCCATGATCGCCCTGCTGCTGGTGCTGAGCTCCCTGGTGGGCTGCGCCGGGGAGACGCTGACCAATGTGAAGAACGCCCTGCCGGACCCGCCCCCGGAGACCTTCGCCTTCTCCGTGGAGATGGAGGAATACGAGGAGACCGTCCGGGATGAGGACGGCGCGGCCCTGGCGGAGTGCTCCTATGAGCTGCCGAGGATGAGGGTCCTGCTGGAGGATGGGAGCGTCCTGGAGACCGCCTCCACTCCGGAGCAGGAGCGGGCCCTGGCGGCGGCGGAGACCTTCAACGCCCGCTTTGCCCCCTGGAAGGCGAACCCCCAGACTCTGGCGAAGAGCGCTAAGGAGGACCGGGCCTTCCGGAACGAGTCGGGGCTGGAGCCCATGACCTATACCGACGATTTGTGGTGTGCCGTCTATCAGACGGAAACCCTGGTCAGCGTCTCCGGGACTTACAGCACCTACACCGGCGGAGCGCATCCCAACCACATCCTGATGGGCTGGAACTTCGACCTGGAGGCCGGGGAGTTTTTCGAGCCGGAGATTCTGGACGAGGGCGGAGACCTTCGGGAATACGTCCGGTCGGCCCTGGCGCGGCAGGTCCGGGAGGCGGACGAGGTGCTGGGCTCGAAGCCGGAGGACCTCTATTGGGAGGATTACGAGGACATCCTGGCGGATTGGACCAGCTACGCCGTCAGCTTTGACGCCGAGGGCATGACCGTGGGCTTTTCTCCCTATGAGCTGGCCTGCTACGCCGCCGGGGCGCAGGTGTTCCATGTGGCCTATGAGGAGCTGCTTCCCCATCTGGGCCAGCATGGCCGGGCGCTTCTGGGCCTGGAAAACGGCGGAGAGGGCTGAACTGAAAAATACGCGGGCCGTCCTTTTGGACGGCCCGCTTCTTTTATGGAATCAAGAGATCTCCGCAGGGACGGCCTCCGGATCGGGAGGGGGAAGTTCCTTTTCCTTGCGCCGGAAGAGGGGCTTCCGGGGCTTTCTGGGGGGCTTTTCCCCCTTGCCTTTCCGGCGGAAGACATGGCTGAGATTGTCGATGACGGAGTAGTACACCGGGGTAAATACCAGGGTTACAACGGTGGAGATCACCATGCCCGCGATCATTGTGATGCCCATGTCGGACATCATTTCGTTGGTCTCCCCGATTCCCATGGCCATGGGGACCATGGCGAGAATCGTGGTCAGAGTGGTCATCAAAATGGGCCGCACCCGCAGGGGACAGGCGTGGAGGATGGCGGTCTCCCGGTCCTCTCCCCGGGCTCTCCTGATTTTGATGTACTCCACCAGGATGATGGAGGAGTTGACCACCGTGCCCGCCAGCATGATGATGGAGACCAGGGAGAGCATGGAGAGGTCCCGCCCCGATACCGGGAGGCCGAAGAGGGACCCGGTGAAGGCCACGGGGAGAATCAGCATAACCATAACGGGCATCAGGAAGCTCTCAAACTGGACCGCCAGGACGAAGTACACCAGCAGCAGGGCCGCCGCCAGGGCGATGAGTAGGTCGCCGAAGCTCTCCATCATGGTCTCGTAAGAGCCGTCGGTCTCCACGGCGTAGCCCTGGGGGAAGGTGTAGCCGTCCAGAATCTCCCAGATGGCCATGGTCATGGCGGCGGTGTCGCCGCTGACGGTCTCGCCGGAGATGGTCACCTGCCGGGTCTGGTTGGCCCGAACGATGGTCTGGGGGGCCTGCTCGATGGCGACGGTGGCGACAGACCCCAGGGGCACCGTGCCGCCCATGGCGGAGGGCACGCCCATGGATTTCAGCGCGTCCAGGCTTTTCGCCGCCGCGCCGCCGCCCCGGACCACCACGTCCAGTTCCCGGCTGTTGATGGTGACCTTGGTGGCGGTGGAGCCGGTGAGCTCCGACCGGACCGCCTGGCCGATGGCCGCAGCGGTGAGGCCGTACTGGGCGGCGGCCTCCCGGTTCACGGAGACCTTCACCTGGGGCACCTCGTCGGACAGGGAGCTCTTCACGTTCACCGCGTCGGGCAGGGCCTCAATTTGGGAAATCAGGTCGTTGGCCAGGAACTCCAGGGTGTCGTAATCGTCTCCCTCGATGTTCACGGCGATGTCTCCGCCTCCGCCCATCATGGCCTCGGAGTCCGAGGCGGAAACGGTAATCTCGCACCCGGCCACGTCCTGGAGGGCCTCCCGGAGGGCTTTGGCGATGTCGTTGCTGCTCCGCTCCCGCTGGGACTTGGGACCCACGTCCATCATCATGGTGACGGACTCATTGGAGGCGATGTAGAACATCTCCTCAATTTCCGGGACGGTCTCCTCCGTGATGGCGGAGACCCGGTCCGCGATGGCGGCGGTCTCATTCAGCTGGGAGCCGATGGGCATGCTGACGCTGAGGTTGACCATGCCCTGGTCCATGTCGGGAATGAGGACCATTTTCGTGTTCACCAGGGTGACGCCGAAGAGGATGACCAGCGCCAGAGAGGCCAGCATCCCCAGCCAAAGGTGGTGGACGAAGTAGTTCAGGGTCTTTAAATAGAAGGCGCTGATTTTTTCCACCAGCCGCTTCACGGGGCCCGGCTCCTTCCCGGCCAGCTTTTCCTGGCGGCGGCGGACCTTCTCCTCGTCCAGGGTGAAGTAGCAGAGGAGGGGCACCAGGGTCAGGGAGATGACCAGGGACGCGAAAATCAGCGAGGCGATGGTGAGGCAGAAGTCCTTGAACATCATGCCCGCCATGCCCCCGGTGAGGGCCAGGGGGACGAAGACCGCCTCGGTGGTGAGCGTGGAGGCCAGCACGGAGCTGGTGACCTCTTTCGTGCCCTCGATGCAGGCGCTTTGGCGGTCATGTCCCTCGGCGGAGAAGCGGTAGATGTTTTCCAGGACCACGATGGAGTTGTCCACGATCATGCCCACGCCCATGGCGATGCCCCCTAGGGACATCATGTTCAGGGTCAAATTGAAGGCCCGCATGAGGACGAAGACCGTCAGGATGCAGATGGGCATGGAGACGGCGATGGTCAGGGTCGCTCCGCCCCGGCGGAGGAACAGCAGCACCACAATGGCCGCCAGCAGCACGCCCTGGAGGATGTTCTGGTAGGCGGCGTCCACCGTCTGGTTGATGTAGTCGCTGGCAAGGTAGGGGGCGGACCAGCGGAGGCTGGGGTTATCCGCTTTCAGGCTCTCCAGCCGCTTCACCACCTGCTCGGAGACGTAGACCTCGTTGGCGGCGGACTGCTTGGAGACCTGGAGCACCACACAGGCGGACTCCCCGGATTTCGCCATGGCGTCCATGTCCTTGTCCTCCAGCTTGACGTTGGCGACTTCGGAAAGCCGCACCGCCCCGCCGGTGGGGAGGGAGAGGATCATATTCTGCACGTCCTCCACCGTCTGGAACTTCGCGTCGGTGGAGACCGTCAGCTTTTTGGACCCGTTTTCCAAGCTGCCGCCGGGGTAGATCAGGTTCTGCCCCGCCAGGAACTGGGACACGTAGGAGGCGGAGAGCCCGTAGCCCGCCGCCCGGGTGGGGTCCAGTTCCACGGCGATCTGCTGGCTCACGCCGCCGTTTACCGTCACCTGGGCCACACCGTTGATGCGCTCCAGGGCGGGAACCACCAGGTCCTCCGCCAGGCTCTGGAGCTGGCTCAAATCCTCGCCCACCAGGGCGATCATGGCCGTGGGCATCAGGGCGCTGAGGTTCATGTTGACGATGACCGGGTCCATGGCGTCCTCCGGGAGGCTCACCATGTCGAACTGCTCCCGGAGCTTGGTGGCGGCGATGTCCAGGTCCGTACCGTCCACGTAGGTGATCTGGATCTGGCAGGAGCCGTCGGAGGAAGAGGAGGAGATTTCATCCACGCCGGGGACGGACATGATGGCCCCCTCCAGGGGCCGGGTGACCAGCTCCTCGATGTCGCTGGGGCTGGCCCCGTTGTAGTAGCAGGCCACCACGGCCATGGGCATCTCCATGTCCGGCAGCAGGGCCATCTGGAGCTGGCTCATGAACATCAGGCCGAAGACGCAGATGAGGATGCTGGCCAGGATGGTGGCTACCTTGTGCTGGATGCTTGCTCTGGCAATACTCATGTCATGCCTCCCCGGAGACGATGCGCACCGGGTCGCCGTCGTTCAGGTAGGCCTGGCCCACGGTGACCAGCCGCTGCCCGGCGGAGAGGCCGGAGAGGATCTCCGTCACGCCGTTGCCGGTGAGGCCCGTGGAGACCTCCACATATTTGGCGGCGTCGTTTTCCACCACGAAGACATACTGGGTTTCGCCGCGGGTCAGCACCGCCTCGGTGGGGACCACGATGGTGTCTTCGGACACGTCGGTGTGGAAGGTCACGTCGGCGAACATGCCCGCCAGCAGCCCGTCGGTGTCGGAGGGCAGGGAGAGGGTGACGGTGTAGAGCCGGGTCTGCAGATTGGCCGCCCGCTCCACGGAGCGGATCGCGGCCTCAAAGCTCTGGTTCGCCGCGCTGACGGATACGTCCGCCTTGTCCCCCGCCGAGAGCTTGGGCACCAGGGCCTCGGAGACCTGGACCACGGCCTTCATCTGCTCCGCCCCGTCGATGACGGCCAGGGGAGCGGTGTTGGAGATGAAGCTCCCTTCGGCGGCGTTCATGGTCACCAGGGTGCCGCTGCTGGGGGCGATGACATTGCCCCGGGCGTCCACGTTTTCCAGCACCGTGTCCAGCTGCTCCACATTGGAAAGGCTGCTCTGCATGGAAGCCTCCAGCTGGGAGAGGGTGGAGTTCCGCTGGGCGATGGCGGTCTGGAGCTGGAGCTCCGCCTGGTCGATCTCCATCTGGGAGGCCGCGCCGATCTCGAAGAGCTCTTTCAGGTCCCGGACGTTCTTCTCCGCCAGGGCGATTTGCTTTTCAAAGACCGCCGACTGGTCGCTGTAGCTCTGAGCCGCGGAACGGTAGCCGATGCTGGCCGCGTTGTGGGAGGCCAGGGTGCTGGCAAGGTCCAGGGTGCAGAGCATGTCGCCGGCCTTCACCTCGTCTCCCGCCTCGGCGTAGACGGCGGTGCATTTGGCGCTGACGGCCACCATGATGGTGGACTGGTCCTCCGCCGCCAGCTGGCCGGAGACGGTGTTCTCCGTGTAGATGGTGTCCGCCCCGATTTCCTGGACCTGGACGGCCACGCCCGCCGCGGCGGGCTCTTCTTCCGGCGTCTCGTCCGTCCCGCCGCCGCAGGCGGCCAGGGACAGCGCCAGCACGGCGGCAAGCCCCGCCGCCAGGATTCTGTTCTTCGTCATGTAGTTCCTCCAAATCATCGTCGCTGGTCCTTACGTTCCGGCTTGGCCGCTGCTCATCACGCCGTAATTCACGGCCCAATAGTAGGTCCGGTAGGCGGTGAACAGGTTCCGCCGGGCGGTCTCCACGGCGTCCTTGGCCTCCGTCAGCTCATCCTCCGCGTCCAGGAGGGCGTTATGGGAGAGGTTCCCCTGGCGGTACTTCAATTCCATGGAGGCATAGGTGCTCTCCTGGAAGGCCAGGGAGGTCTGGGCGGAATTCAGCACCTGCTGGTAGTCCTTCACGGAGTCGAAGGCGCTGCGGAAGTTCATCTCAAAGCTCTGCACCGCCATTTTGTACTCGTACAGGGCCGCCTCATAGGTGTGCCGGGCGCTGCGGACGTTGTATGTATCGTGGGCGTAGCTGGCCCGGGTGTCGTCATAGGAGTCGTCGGCCTCGTCCAGCTTTTTCTTGGCGGCAAAGAGGTCGTAGCTCCGGGTCTTGGCCTCCTCCAGGTCCGGCTTGTAGTCCATGCAGTCGATGAGCCCCTGGCTCAGCGCCGGGAGGGGGCCCAGGACCAGGGACCCGTTGAGGCTGGCCCCGATCATGGACTGCATCTGGAGCTTGCACCGCCGGAGGTTCATCTCCAGGGTGCTGAGGCTGCTCTGAAGGGTGGCCCGGCCGTTGCGCACCTGCTCCAGGGTCAGGGCGGAGATCTGCCCCAGCTCATAGCGGAGCTCCATCTCCTGGAGGCTGCGGTCCAGGGCGGTGAGATTCCGCCGGAGGGTTTCCTTCGTCTGCTCCAGCTCCAAAATGGCGAAGTAGAGGGACTCGGCCCCCACCACGGTGAGCTCCTGGGCGTTTTTCAGCTGCTTCCTGGCGGCGGCGGAGTCCTTCTGGAGCTTGCCGGAGGCCAGGTCCGACACGGTGGCGCTGAGACTGGCGTAGGAGCTGGCCAGGTTGGAGAGGATGAAGCCCTGCATGGCCCCTTCTATCTCGTTTGCCACGGGAATCTGGGCGTACATCATCTGAGCGGCTTCCAGGCTGGTCATCTGGGCGTTCAGACTCTGGTACATGTCGGTATAGTCCATGGCGTCGATGGAGGCGATGGACTCCTGAAGCATTCTGGCCGTCAGGCTGCCCTCCAGCACCCGGTTCCGCAGGTCCTCAAAGGCCAGATACCGGAAATCGTCCTCCCCGGTGAAGACCAGCTCGTCGTCCATGGTGCTGTCTTTGGCGGTGGTTTCCGGCGTGCCGTCGGGCCGCACCACGATGGGGTTGTCGCCGGGCTCGGCGGGAGGAAGGGCGTCGGGCGCTTCCTCGGCCTCGGCGGTGGCCGCGCCCTCCTCCGGGACGTCCTCCGCGTCCGCTTCCTGGGCGGGCGGCTCCTGGTCCGTCTGGGCCAGGGCGGGTATGGCGCACAGCGGCAGGGCCAGGGCCAATGCCAGCAGCAGCGCGATCCATTGTTTCCTCATGTGGTCCTCCTTATAGATGGTTCGTTACTCTCTTTTTTACACCTTCCACCTGGGGGAAGGTCAAGGAAAATTTTACGCGAGGCTGCCGTGCTTGACGATTTCCAGCTTCGCCGCCAGCTCCCGGCGGTGAAGCGCCCGGTCCTCCGGGCAGAGCATGGCGTCCATGAAGGCGCTGCCCAGGGCGGCCATCAGCAGGCAGAAGACGACGCGGCCGTATTCCTGGGTGGGCTCTCGGAGGCCCGAGAGGTCGATGACGTCCCAGAGCCCGTCCAGCAGCCGCTGCCCCGGCCGGGTGGGGAGGAGCTTCTGGATGTCCACCCCCTGGTTGTTCTTCACGAACAGCATGCACCGTTCCATTACCGGGTCCGGGTTCGCCTCCTGACAGGACATGCGGTCGAAGCAGTCCAGCTGGGCCTGGAAGATGTCCCCGCCGTTGTCCTTCAGCACCCGGCGGTACTCCTCCTTCACGTGGTTGCGCACCTCCTCCAGGAGGTAGGCGAAAAGGTCGTCCTTCCCGGCGAAGTACTGGTAGAAGCTCCCCCGGGGGATACCCGCCCGGCGGACGATCTGGTTGATGGACACGTCGACGAAGCGGACGGAGGTAAATTCCTCCCAAGCGGCGTCGAGGAATCGGCGCCGCTTCTCCTCCGGCAGCCGGAGGAAGGTCTCTGTACACATATGTATCGATCCCTCACAGCAAAAATGACACCCTGTCATTTTATGACAAGCTGTCACTTATTATAGTCAGGGCTAACGGAGCTGTCAACACTTTTGTATTGCCGGGGGCGTTAAGTTTTTGTGAATAAACGGGGCCGCCCCTAAAGGGACGGCCCCTTGCCCTCAATATCGCTTTTCCAGCCGCTTGTAAATCACCCATCCGGCCACCAGCTGGAACACCGCGTAGCCTCCCAGGAACAGGACCATCAGCGCTGCCGAGTCCTCTCCCACGATGCCGAAGGCGTCCAGCACAGAAAAAACCAGCATGGCCAAGGCCGCCACCAGCAGACCCAGAATGTACGCGTACCGCCCGGACCGGTCCCGGAGCATAGATTTCCGCTCATCTTGCAGGTCGATCTGCTCCTGCTCCAGGCGCTCCCGATAGAGGGGCGCGTTTTTGGGGCTGCTCCACTTGACGTATTTGATAACCTGGACAATGCCCGGCGCCGCAAACGCGCCGAACATGCCGAAAAGCAAACCCTCCAAAGGCGTATCCCACAGCAGCGCCGCCAGCAGGAACAGGGTTCCCAAGGCGATCATAACCAGGCCGGTCCAAAGACTGCTCTTTTTCATTGCGCATCGCTCCTTTCCCAAATGAAAATCTCCTCAATGGGGAGCCCGAAAAAATCCGAAATCGTAAAGGCCAGTTCCAGGGACGGGCTGTAGCGCCCGTTTTCGATGGAGCTGACGGTCTGCCGGGAGACCCGGATGGCCTTGGCGAATTCCTCCTGCCTGAGCCCCCGGCCCTTCCGCAGCTCTTCCACACGGTTCTTCATAGCCGCCTCCTTTCGATGTCAAGGACACTTTACGCCTGGGAGCGGCCGTCTCCTGCGATGTAAAGGTTCCTTTACCTACAATCTACCACGCCGGGAGCTGTTTGTCAAGGACCCTTTACATAAAATTTTTACCGCCTTGCATTTTTCCCGGCGCTGTAGTATAGTAGTAGGACTGCTGAACGGAAAAGGGGACCGCCCATGAAACGGATATTTCCCGCCCTCTGCGCCCTGCTGCTGCTGACCGCCTGCGGCCCGGCGCTGCCGCCGGAGGACTCGGACCGGCTGCAAATCGTCGCCGCCGTCTTCCCGGCCTACGACTTCGCCCGGGCCGCCGCCGGGGAGCTGGCGGACGTGACGTTGCTCCTGCCCCCCGGAGCGGAGAGCCACTCCTACGAGCCTACCCCGGCGGACATCCTCCAGGTCCAGCGCTGCGACCTCTTTCTTTACTTGGGCGGCGAGTCCGACGCCTGGGTGGACGCCATCCTCTCCGCCGTGGAGCCCCAGGGGGAGGCCCTGCGGATGATCGACTGCGTGGACCTTTTAGAAGAGGAAACCGTGGAGGGAATGCAGGGGGGCCACGACCACGAGCATGAGCACGAGGAGGACCACGGCCACCTGGGAGAGGTGGTGGGCATGGACGAGCACGTCTGGACCGCCCCCCTGAACGCCGCCGCCGTCACCCGGACGATTGGGGAACGGCTGGCCGCCCTGGACCGGTCGAACGGGGAGACCTACGCCGCCAACGCGGAGAGCTACGCCTCCCAGCTGGAGGCTCTGGACCGGGACTTCGCCGCCTTCTTCGACAGCCGGGCGGACCGGACCATCGTCTTCGGGGACCGCTTTCCCCTGCTGTACTTTGCCGAGGCCTACGGCCTGGACTACTACGCCGCCTTCCCCGGCTGCGGGGCCCAGACGGAGCCCTCGGCGGCCACGGTGGCGTTCCTGACGGAGAAGGTCCGGGAGGAACAGCTGCCCGCCGTATGGTATATCGAGTTCTCCAACCACCTGGTGGCGGACAGCATCGCCGAGGCCGCCGGGGTGGAGACGGCCCAGTTCCACACCTGCCACAATGTGAGCCGGGCGGATCTGGAAGCGGGGGCCACCTATCTCTCCCTGATGCGGGCCAACCTGGAGACTCTGCGGAAATATATGTGACTTTCAGAAAGTATCTATAAAAGGAGGGGCGGCATGGGCGGCGCGTTTGACTTTCTGACCATGGAGTTTTTCACCCGGGCGGAGGTGTTCCCGGGGAGCCTGGGGACCTTCCGCTACCGCTTCCGGCGCACGGGCTGGATGGGAGACGGGGAGATTCAGGCCTGGGTGTATGAAAACGTGTGCTTTGAGCTGGCCGGGGACGCGGAGACGGAGACCTTTCCCTGGACGGAGGAGGGCGTGGCCGCCCTGAAAGATTGGCTGGGGCGGAAGCTCACGGAGCGGGGGACGGAGCCCTACCGGATTCCCTATCCTCCGGAACAATAAAAAGGAGGCAGACCATGTTTACCGGCTTCACCGACGAGACGGTGGACTTCATGTGGGGCATCCGCTTCAACAACGAGCGGACCTGGTTTGAGGCCCACAAGGAGATTTACCTGAATCACTTCTACCGCCCCATGCAGGCCCTGGGCGCGGAGATTTACGACTATATCCGGGACAAGCGCCCGGACTACGACCTCATCAACAAAGTCACCCGCATCTATCGGGACGCCCGCCGCCTCCACGGCCGGGGGCCCTATAAGGAAAGCCTGTGGTTCTCCGTGGAGGAGCCCTCGGAACAGTGGACGGCCAAGCCCACCTTTTGGTTTGAGCTGATGCCGGAGAGCTGGACCTACGGTATGGGGTATTACCTCCCCAAGGCCCTGACCATGGCGAAGCTCCGGGCCCGGCTGGACCGGGACCCCAAGACCATGGAGGCCCTGACCCGGGCGCTGAATCGGCAGGAGGAGTTCGTCCTGATGACGGAGGCTTACAAGCGCCCCAAGGGTCCGGCTCCCTCGCCGCTGCTGGAGCCCTGGTATCAGGCGAAGTCCTTCACCATCTGCCACGAGGAGAAGCTGACGGAGGACCTGTTTTCCCGCCGCCTGGTGGACCGGCTGAAAGAGGGCTATGCGTTCCTGCTGCCCTATTACGACTATTTCGTCACGCTGGACGCCGACCCGGACCCGCGGGAAGCGGGCTGAACGGGCCCGGCGTCCCATGGTTCGCCGCCGCGGCTGCCTTGAAACATGGAAATAAGGAACAGGGCCGGCCTTTCGGCCGGCCCTGTTCCTTATTGTTTGGAAGATTGGATGAAAAGAAGTTTTGTCTCTTGCAAGTATTAAGATACAGGAGAGTTGTTAAGGAAACCAGCGTCAATTGTTACAAAAGTCTTAAATCTTATGTCAACCAAATTTGCCGAACGCCGTTCAGCAAATTTGGACAAGTTTTCCAGCGAGCTGGAAAACTTAGGATTGAAATGGTGCAGGAAACCCCTCCTGGGTTTCCCGCACACACCCTTCCTTCCCGTTAATGGACTTTGTTCCGCAGTCCGGCAAAGAACTCGGCCAGGACCTGCCGGCATTCCTCCTCCAGCACGCCGCCCACCAGAGCGGGGGAGTGGGGGAAGTCCTCCATAAAGAGATTGGTCACGCCGCCGCAGGCTCCGAAGGCCGGGTCCCGCGCTCCGAACCAGACCCGTCGGATCCGGGCGTTGAGGATAGCCCCGGCGCACATGGGGCAGGGCTCCAGGGTGACATAGAGCTCGCAGTCCTCCAGCCGCCAGGAGCCCAGGGCCTCGTTGGCCTGGGCGATGGCCTCCATCTCGGCGTGGGAGGCGGCGGCCCGCTTCTCCTCCCGGCGGTTCCGCCCCCGGCCCACCACCACGCCCTCCCGGACGACGACGCAGCCCACGGGGACCTCCCCGGCGGCGGCGGCCTCTTGGGCCAGGGTCAGGGCTTGTCTCATAAAAATTTCCTGCATGGGGGTCCCTCCTGTATGAAAGCTGGCATATTTGTCCAGACTCGCCATATAAAGTATTATACAGGAGGGACAACGCTATGAAAACCACTTTCTTGAAAAAAACCCGGCAGGACCCGGAGCTGCTGGCCCTGAAGGAGGAGCTCCAGAGCGCCAGGGGAGATCTGTCCCTGGCCTACCGGCGGTTCGACCAGGCGGTGGACCCGGAGCTGGTGGAGTCCTGCATCTATCAGATCAAGGCGGAGAAGGCCCGGTGCAACTATCTCATCCGGGCCATTAAGGAGCGGAGCCCGGAGAGCTTCGCGGTTCTGCCCAAGCTGGAGGGCGAAGCGGTATGGACTTGAACCAGAAGATCATCGCCGCCCTGCTGGCGGGGTTCTTCCTCATCGCCCTGCTGCGGGTGTTCAGCGCCCCGCTGAAGCTGGCGGTGAAGGTGCTGGCAAACACCCTGCTGGGCTTCCTGGCTCTCTGGGCGGTAAACGCCACCGCCGGAGTGACGGGCATCGCCCTGGGGGTCAACGTCTGGAACGCCCTGGTCATTGGAGTACTGGGGCTTCCGGGCTTTGTCCTGCTGCTGCTGGTGCAGTGGGTGCTGTAGGGGTACATAGGGGCCGGTCCCGGAGGGGGCCGGTTCTTTTTCTGCGGATAATTTAAATTTGAATTTGAGTATTTGAGAGATTATTAAAGAAAATAAGAGATAATGAAAGGATACACGGCGTAAGTTAAAAATCCTGTTGACATTGCCGGGAAGCCATGGTATAAATAACCTTGCTCCGCAAGGAGCGCTTAATTTGTGAGACCAAATGGAAAATATACTGATGGAGGAACGACCATGTCCACTTTTATGGCAAACAAGGCCAACATTGAGCGCAAGTGGTACATCCTGGACGCCGCCGGAAAGCCCCTGGGCAAGACTGCCGTCCGGGCCGCCGACCTGCTGCGCGGGAAAAACAAGACCACCTTCACCCCCCACGCCGACTGCGGAGACAATGTCATCATCATCAACGCGGGAAAAGCGGTTCTCACCGGGAAAAAGGGCGAGCAGAAGATCTACCGCACCCACTCCGGCTGGGTGGGCGGCCTGAAGGAGACCCCCTACCGCATCCTGATGCAGGAGAAGCCCGAGGTGGCCATGCGGGTGGCCGTCCGGGGCATGATGCCCAAGAACACCGTGGCCAAGGATTCCCTGAAGCGCCTGCACATCTACGCCGGCGCCGAGCACAAGCAGCAGGCCCAGAAGCCCATCGCCCTGGACGCTGAATAAGGAGGAGGAAGCGTATGTATCAGTCTAAGAAGCCTTACCTGTATGGTACGGGACGCCGGAAGTCCTCCGTCGCCCGGGTCCATCTGTTCCCCGGCGGCACCGGGAGCATCACCATCAACGGCCGGGACATCGACGATTACTTCGGCCTGGAGACCCTGAAAATGGTGGTCCGCCAGCCCCTGGAGGCCACCGGCAACACTGGGAAAATGGACATCGTGGCCACCGTCTCCGGCGGCGGCGTCACCGGCCAGGCCGGCGCCCTGCGCCACGGCATCGCCCGGGCCCTGCTGCTGGCCAGCGAGGACAACCGCCCCATCCTGAAAAAGGCCGGGTTCCTGACCCGCGACCCCCGTATGAAGGAGCGCAAGAAGTACGGCCTGAAGGCCGCCCGCCGCGCGCCCCAGTTCTCCAAGCGCTGAGTTTTTCCCCTTGCGTTCAAAGCGGAGACCTCCAAGAGGTCTCCGCTTTTTTGCGCGCTTAGTAGAAGCTGTTCATTCCCCGGTTCATGTCGCTGTTCAGCCCGCTTTGCCGGAGGAGCTGGGCGCAGGCGTCCCGCTCTCGGGTATCATAGAACTCGATGTATTTCAGCGAGTAGATATCGCAGGCGATGTAGCGCTGGCGGCCGGGCTGGAAGATGATGATGTGGTCGTTCCCCACGTCGTGGAGGATGCCCTCCCATGTGGTGGTCCCCTGGGTGCCGATGAGGAAGGTGGCGGTGACGAAGCTCCCCCGGTTCCGCAGAAGCATGGCCTTCATGGAGCCCAGGAAGGCCTCGCTGGTGCTGGTGGGGGACTCGATGACCTCGATGGGCTGATGGGTCTCCAGGTCCAGGGTCCCGCTGCTGCCATGGAATTCATTGCGGGGGGCGGGGACGCCTCCGGCGGCGG
>VSMY01000032.1 GCA_009773995.1 Oscillibacter sp.
CCACCACCCTCATCGGCCAGAGGGCCACCACCGCCCCCCTGGGCCGCACCAAGGAACAGGCGGGCATGCCCATACGGGTTGCCGAGATGCTCTCCACCCTGGACGGCTGCGTCTATGCCGAGCGGGTCTGCGTCACAAGCATCCCCCACCTGAACAAGACCAAAAAGGCCCTGAAGAAGGCCTTTGCCCGGCAGATGGCCGGGGACGGCTTCACCTTCGTCGAGGTGCTGGCGGCCTGCCCGACGAACTGGGGCATGGAAATCGACGAGGCCAACCGGTGGCTGATGGAGAACATGGCCGCGTACTACCCCCTGGGCGTCATCAAGGATACGGAGGCGACGTGATATGAAAAAGGAAGTCATTCTGTCCGGCTTCGGCGGGCAGGGCGTCATGTCCATCGGCAAGAACCTGGTGGAGGCCGCCGTGGCGGAGGACCTGGAGGCGTCCTGGGTTCCGTCCTACGGCCCGGAGATGCGGGGCGGCACCGCCAACTGCACGGTGATTATCAGCGACGGGCGCATCGGCGCGCCCCTGGTGGAGCGGCCCAGCGAGGTGGTGGCCATGAACCGGGCGGCCCTGGCCAAATTTGAAAGCCGGGTGGCTCCGGGCGGTACGGTGTTCGTCAACAGCAGCATCGTCCCCGACAAGGTGAGCCGGGAGGACGTGACGGCGGTCTACGTCCCCTGCGACGAAATTGCGGCGGAGCTGGGTAATTCCAAGGTTGCCAACATGGTGATGCTGGGAGCCTACGTGGCCGCCACGGGGGCGCTGAAGCAGGAGACCATCGAGACCATGATCGCCGAGATGTTCACCGGCAAAAAGGCCAAGCTGGTCCCGCTGAACCTGGAGGCCCTGAAACGGGGCATGGAGTGCGGAAAACCCGCCTGATTAGAAGCCTGTAAAAAGCGCGGCAGACCACAGTGTCTGCCGCGCTTTCGATCATGCCGGGGGGATCAGGGCTTGTATTCACAATTGTTGGACGGCGTCTGCGGCCGCCGCGCGGTATGCCCCCGGCGTTGTGCCGTAGGCGGCCCGGAACAGCTTTCCAAAATAAGCGCCGCCCGAAAAGCCGCACCGCAGGCTGATTTCCGTGATGGACAAATCGCTCTCCCGAAGCAGCTTCTTCGCTTCATTCAAGCGGAAGGCAATCAAGTATTCCACAGGAGTTTGCCCAATGCTCTTTCTGAAACAGCGGGAGGCCTCCCGCTCGCTGACTCCCGCGGTTTTCGCGATTTCCGACAGCGGGAGCTTTTCCGCATAATGCCGATGGATAAACGCGATCATGCTGCGCAGCCGGTCCCGCTGCTCCGCTCCCGCCTGGGGACGCTCTCCCGGATAATTGCGAAGCTCGTCCAATAAAAGGAGCCACGTCTCGGAGAGGAGGTTTCTTGTTTGAAATTCCGTATCGGGACGGTTTTGCAATTCTTTGAGCTGATACAGGTTTTTCAAGATCCGGTCGGAGGAGGGATGTCCGCGCCGAATCACATAAACTTCTATCTGCTTATTTTTCGTGACCGGATTCAGGTACTTCGTTTCAAAACGGCTTTTGAAATGCCCGCTCAGAAAAACCGGATGGAAGATGTGGTTGACCTCCAGCGTTCTGGCTCCCGGCGTTCCGTTCCGCTTCATGTCCATCACATTGCTGTTGATGAAAAAGCCGTCGCCCTGGCGGACCGTGTACTCCGCCCCAATGGTGACGATTTTGCTGACGCCTTCCTGGATGTAGCCCAGCTCCAATTCCTCGTGCCAATGCCAGGGGATCACAAAATCCGTCAGGTCCCGTTCATGGAGGCAGTAGGGATATTCCACCGTCATTCCCTCTATCCGTTCCACCTGGTTTTCATCTGTCTCAAACAAACGCATGGCATGACGCCTCCTGTCTGGATTGTTAAAAAGATAATACCATATCCGTCCGGATTCTTCTATATCCCGTCCTGATATTGATTTCTTTTTCTCCGGATTTTCTTCATAATGTAACCATCAAATGAAACGGAGGAAACGGTAATGGCTTACAGCTTTGAGTTCTACGCGCCCACGAGGGTGATGTTTGGAAGGGACGCGGAGGCTGAAATTGGAAAACAAGTGAAAGCCTGCGGCGCGTCCAGCGTGATGGTGGTATATGGCGGCGGAAGCGCAAGGCGCTCCGGACTGCTGGAAAAGGTGGAAAACGCCCTCGGCACGGAGAAGATCTCCTTTTGCGAGCTGGGCGGCGTGGTCGCCAACCCGCGGCTGGACAAGGTCTATGAGGGCATCCTGATCGGCAGGGAGCGGCAGGTGGATTTTCTGCTGGCCGTCGGAGGCGGCAGCGTCATCGACACGGCGAAGGCCGTGGCCTATGGCCTTGCGGAACCGGAGCACGATGTTTGGGAGCTGTTCGCCCATACCCGGACGGCGAAAAGATGCCTTCCGGTGGCCTGCGTGCCGACGATTGCCGCCGCGGGAAGCGAAACGTCCAAGGGCTGCGTGATCACCAATGAGCGGACCGGCGAAAAAAGGGCCTATGACGACAACCTGGCCCGGCCCAAATTCGCCGTGATGAACCCGGAGTACACCAGGACCCTGCCGGATTACCAGACGGAGTCCGGCTGCGTGGACATCATGATGCACACCATGGAGCGGTATTTTACCAACGGCGGAAATATGGAAATCACGGACGCCCTGGCGGAGGGGCTGCTCCGCACGGTTATGAAAAACGCCGCGGTGCTCCATGACGAGCCGAATAATTATGACGCCCGGGCGGAGATCATGTGGGCCGGAAGCCTGGCCCATAACGACCTGACCGGCTGCGGGAACGACGGCGGGGACTTCATGTCTCACAAGCTGGAGCACGAGCTGGGCGGTATGTTTGACGTGACCCACGGGGCGGGGCTTGCGGCCATCTGGCCCAGCTGGGCGAGATATGTCTGCCGGGACTGCCTTCCCCGCTTTGCCCGTTACGCCAGGAATGTGATGGGCGTCACCGCCGAGGGCACGGAGGAGGAAATTGCTCTGGCGGGCATCCGGGCAATGGAGGAGTTTTATCGCAGCATTGGAATGCCCGTGAATCTGGAGGAGCTGGGCGTCCGCCCGACGGATGAACAGATCGAGGAAATGGCGGAGCGGTGCCTGGCGGCCTGCGGGAGCCGCACCGGGTCCGCGAAGAAACTGACCAGGGAGGATATGATCCGCATTTATCAAAATGCCCGGAATTCCAAGCAAAGCCGCCGTGCATGTGCGCCGGTTATCAATGCTTCCGGTTCCGCACGATAAAAAAAGGAGGATTACACGATGCCGGTTTTCTTGATGGCGGTGCTTGTACTCGCCGCTACGGTATCTTCTCATCTCGGCGCTCTCCCTTTTTGCCCGTTTGCCGCTTGACTTTGCCTCCGGGCAAGCATATAATCATTTAAAGCAAAAAACCGGGTCCCGCCCGGCGGGGGCTCCGCCCCCAATCCACAAAACAGGAGAGTGTTCGCAATGCTGGATATCAAGATCACCAAAAACACCGCCCCCAAGGCCAAGCCCGCCGACGAGAGCAAGCTGGGCTTCGGCAAGATCTTCTCGGACCATATGTTCCTGATGGACTACACCGACGGCCGGGGCTGGCACGATCCCCGCATCGTGCCCTACGCGCCCATCCCCATGGACCCGGCCACCGTGGTCTTCCACTACGCCCAGGAGCTCTTCGAGGGCATGAAAGCCTACCGTTCGGTGGACAACGTCATTCAGCTCTTCCGCCCGGAGTGCAACGCACAGCGGATGCAGGATTCCTCCGACCGCATGTGCATTCCCCAGGTCCCCGTGGACGACTTCATCCAGGCCGTGAAGACCCTGGTGGAGCTGGAGAAGGACTGGGTGCCCCACTCCGACGGCACCTCCCTGTACATCCGCCCCTTCGTCTTCGCGACGGACGTCGGGCTCGGCGTCCACGCCAGCAAGCGCTACACCTTCGCCGTCATCTGCGCCCCCTCCGGCGCCTACTACGCCGAGGGCATCGACCCGGTGCGCATCTACGTGGAGGACGAGTACATCCGCGCCGCTCCGGGCCTGACGGGCTTCACCAAGTGCGGCGGAAACTACGCCGCCTCCATCAAGGCCGGAGAGCTGGCGGAGCAGAAGGGCTTTGCACAGGTGCTGTGGCTGGACGGCGTGGAAAAGAAGTACGTCGAAGAAGTGGGCAGCATGAACATCATGTTCAAAATCGACGGGAAAATCTACACCGCCGCCTGTACGGGCACGGTGCTCCCCGGCGTCACCCGGCGGAGCTGCATCGAGCTGCTGCGGGACTGGGGCTATGAGGTCATCGAGGGCCCCCTGGCCATCGCGGACGTGATGAAGGCGGGCCACGAGGGCAAGCTGGAGGAGGTCTTCGGCACCGGCACCGCCGCCGTGGTCTCCCCCGTCAAGGAACTGGACTGGAAGGGAGACAAGGTCTTCATCAACGACGGAAAGATTGGCCCGGTGACCCAGAAGCTCTACGACACCATGACCGGAATGCAGTGGGGCAAGATTCCCGACACCAAGGGCTGGATCGTCCCCGTGTGCAAGGGCTGAGGGACCGCCTTTTTTCAAAGGGAGACAAAGGAAGGCACGCGCAGGCGTGCCTTCCTTCTTTATGGTTTTATTGAATGCGGAAGCGGTTGATGAGGCTGTTGAGAATTCCGGCCTGCCGGGACAGCTCCTTGGAAACCGCCGCGCTCTTCTCCGCGGCGGAGGAATTGTCCTGGACCACCGAGGAAATCTCCTTGATTCCCGTTTCCACCAGGGCGATCATCTCCGACTGCTGGACGCTGGCGGCGGCGATTTCATCCATCAGCGTTTTGATGGACTGGATGCAGCCGTCGATGTCCTGCATGGCGGAGACGGCCAGGTCCGTGGACTCCGTCCCCGTCTTGGCGCTCTGGATGGACCGGCTGATGAGGTCGTTGGTATTCTGGGCGGCCTCGGCGGATTTGGCGGCCAGATTGCGGACCTCGTCCGCCACCACGGAGAAGCCCTTGCCCGCGCTCCCGGCCCGGGCGGCCTCCACGGCGGCGTTCAGGGCCAGGATGTTGGTCTGGAAGGCGATGTCCTCAATGGTCTTGATGATGGTTCCGATTTGGGCGGAGGATTGGTCGATGTTCCGAGTGGCCGCCGTCAGCTGCTCCATCTTCGTATCCGCCTCCGCCGCGAAGCCGGTGGCCTGAGACACCAGATCGCTGGCGCTGCCGCAGCGCACCGCGCTGGTTTGAATTTGGGCGGTGATGGCCGTCACATTGGTCACCAGCCCGTCCACGGAGGCGGCTTGCTCCGTCGTGCCCTGGGCCAGCGTCTGGGCCTCCTCGGAGACCCGGACCGCGCTGGCGCCCACCTGGCCGGCCACCTGGGAGATGTCCCGGATGACGCTCACCAGATTGGCGTGGATGGACTGGAGGCTGACGGACAGCGCCTGAAAGTCGCCGATGTAGAAGGACTCGTTTTCCCGGACGTCCACGGCGAAATTGCCGCCGGCCATTTCGCCCAAAATGCGGCCCACGTCGTCAATGGTCTTGCGCAGGCAGCCGCAGACCCGGTGGGTGGTCTGGGCGATCATGCCGATTTCGTCCGACCGGCCATAGAAGGGCTCCAGCTCCTGGTCGGCGGAGAGGTTCAGGTCCCCCAGCCGGCCGATGGCCCGCTCCACCACCATGAGCTCCCGGCCCTCCCGCCGCAGAAGCAGCAGGGTGAGCAGGATGACGGCGGCGGCGGTGACCGCGCACAGGGCGCCCACCCAGAGGCGCACCAGCGTCACCGCGCCGTAAACCTCCGTGGCGTTGTCCCGGACCATGAAGACCCAGCCCCGGTCCCGCAGGTACTTGTAGACCACCAGCTGCTTCACGCCGTTTTCGTCCTTGTAGGAATATGTATTGGCCTGGGTGCTCCCGTCCGCCTGGATGCGCCGGATGATTTCCCGATATCCGGCGTCCGTGGTCTCGGTGTTCAGGAGCTCCGCGTCCTCGTGGTAGAGGTAGACCCCCGTGTCCACGTTCAGGAACACGTATTCGCTGCCGGGCAGGCCCTTGATGTCCAGGTTCAGCAGAGAGTCCATCAGGTGGCTGGCGTAGACCCCCGCGCCCACGTAGCCGATGCACCGCCCGCCTTCGAAGACGGGGTAGTACATGGACAGAATCATGCTGCCGGTGCCGGGGGACTTCATGATGCCCAGGTTCGTCAGCTCTTTTTGAGACAGGATGGTATCCTGGAAGCTTTTCAGGGAGTCCCCGGTCCGGGTGGTCATGCCGATGGCCCCCTGGGAGGTGTGGGTCAGGACATGGGTGGCCGGGGTGGCGATGTACAGTCCCTCGAAGATTCCCTTGACGGCGGCGAAGTCCTCGGTATACGTCTGGGCCTTGGCCAGCAGGGCCGGGTCCTCCGGGTCCAGGAGCAGGTCATGGACTTCGCTGCCCAGGGCGAAGGCGGTCATATATTCTTCCGCGGAAAGCACGTATTCGTCTATGATGGCGGCTCTGGATTCCACGGCGTCGGTCATCTGGTTGGTGATGTCGCTTTTGACCACGGACGCGGCGTTGGTGGATACAAACAGCCAGAGCAGCGTCATGCCCGCCAGGGTGATGACGGTCGTGAGGGTCCCAATCCGCGCGGCAAGCTTTTTGTTTTCCATAAATCGCATAAAACCTCTCCTCCACAGGAAAAAGCTTCAGGGCCGGACCCGCCCGCCCGCGGCCCGCCGCCCCGCGGCAGGCCCGGCCCGTTTCTAAGCCGTAGTATAGCCTATTTTTCCCTGGGTATCAAGAGCTTCCTGCCCGCCGTTTTGAAAAAGGGGGGAGAAGAGGAAGGGGCGATTGCTATGGGCGGATTCCGTGCTGCTCACGAAAAACGAAACTCCTTATAAGAGAGAGTATATCGCTGCTTTTTTATGCGAGCAGGCTCAATTTCTCAGTATGCAGATAATGGTGTCCGTCTTCCCCAGATCTGCCAGCACTTTTCCGTATTCTCGATTCAATTCCTCACTTCCCAAATAATCCCATTTTACATGTCCGCCCGGCTTTTCATTTGAAAGCCAATACAAGTGATTTGCCAAAGGGTATCTCTGTATGAAACGTATGGAATCCACCGATAATCCAGATTTTTCCGCCAACAATTCAAGCGTTGGTTTTGACCAATATAATAGCATATCTCTGTGAAATGCATGTACTTCAAATGCCTTGCTATGGTATAAACTGAGCAACGCATCATCAATATTCGGGGTTTCAATATACAGGATCCCCCCAGGTTTCAAATGCTGCTTAAGCGAAGCAATTTTTTGCAGGGGATCTTCAAAGTGCGACAAGACATGAAAAAGTGTTATCACATCTACTTTTCCTATGCTGTCAATTGAAGAAACGCACTCAAAGCCGCTTTCTATCAATTGGCTCCGCATCGCATCTTCAATCTCTACGCCTACTGCACGTTTTGCTTTTTCGCGTGCATAGCATAGATACCCGCCGCACCCACAACCGAAATCGACTACCTCACGTCCGGAAATCCACTCCTCGGTCTGTAAAAAATAGCGCCGGCTTTGATCATCGTTTGCCCGTCTTGACTCCTCCGCATCCGTCGGCTTAGAGTCACGCATTCCGGACCGGCGAAAGAATTCATCTACATTATCCGGTGTATTGCTTAATCTGACCAGACCACACTGACGACATTTCAAAACACCGATAGATGTATCCACCTCATTTTTTACATCAATTCTAATTCTTGAATACTTACGAATTCCATGATAAATTTTCTGGTAATCGTTCGATCCGCACAGTGGGCAGCGTTCCAGCTTCATAATGTACTGTTGTCTCCTTTCATTACAATACCGCCAATTAAAATCGACAAGCATACAACCTTCCGACAATAACAGCCCGTGAACCTTTGAAAGCCGTCAATGTCCTAGTCCTGTAAATACCCTTCGCTTTTCGGCGGAAAGTCATTGGTATCCAACCTTGGGATTTCAAAAATGTTGTCTCGTTCCGGGTGGTAGATCGTTGCTCGGGTAGTCAATCCAGATACCGCGCCATGCTCTTTTGAAATACGGATCACGTCCTCATTACAGGAACCATAAGGATAGCAATTTATCCAGTTATAGGGATTGATCACTCCATCGAACACATCCAGAGCCTGGTTTAAGTCCTTTCGCAGGGCAGATTCCGATAAACGATTCATCCAATAATGATCATAACCGTGAATTGCAAAAGACATTCCATGCCGCTTCATAGTCCGGATTTGGTCCATATTCATATAGAGCTCATCCACAAAGGCCGATTCTCGCTCGGTCACAATATCACGGAATAGCTCATCGCAAATCCGGTTCCGAAGCGTCTCCGGCAGCTCCACCTGCAAAACCCGCTTTACAAAAACCGTATCTTTATTATCGAACCGGTTGGCCGCCGCTAGTTTTTCGTATAGCTCTTCATTGGAAGGAAACGAAAATTCCGCCCCGCGATAGAAATCCAGCTTTTGAAGCAGCAGCTTTTTAACAGCCTGAATGTCCAAGCTGGCCAGGATAAAATGAATTTTATTGACATCCAGTATTTTCTTTTCCCGAATAATTTTCCCCGGCATGGAAAATACGCCCTGAATCCCATGTTGCTCCAAAATCGGGAACACGTTCATATAATGATCTATATAACCGTCGTCAAAGGTCAATAGGGCGCTTTTGCTGGAAAGCGCCCTGCCGTGAACGACGTCGTTCACGGTGACAAACTCAAACTCATTTTGCCGCAAAAAAGCCAATTGATCCTTAAAATGTTGCAGTTCGAGCCCCTTAATTCCGGGATAACGGCTTTCCCGAAGCCTTCGCACATAGTGGTACATAATTACATACATACGCAATCACCCTCTATTTCCCCGCAGCATTCAGCCGAATTCGCCCAGCAATTGATACATCCAGCCGCACACATGGCAGATATGCACGTTGTCATGCAGGGTAAACGTGGGGAAGAACCGGATGATATCCTTTGCCAGGGTAATGCCCCGGGAGCAGATTTCATCCACGCCCGCCATAAAGCCGGGAGGAAGGCCCGTCGCCTCCGCTTTTTGCGCTAAGAGCTTCCAAAGCTCCGTGTCCCGAATGCTCCTGTCCACGCTGTCCAGACCCATAACGAAACCCTCCCTTGCCAAAACGCCCATTTTGATAAATTATATCAAAAACGCCGTCCCATGGCAAGGGCTGAACCAAACGGGGGAGTGCCCCGCCGCGCATTTTATAACCGGAATGCGCCCTGTAGGGGCGGGACAGAGCCCGCCCCCTGCAAATCTCCGGCCGCCGTCCGTTATCCGCCGCCCCGCAGCATCACATTGGCGGTGAACACGCCGTCCCCGTAGAGGAAGCGGCAGTAGCCCCCGCCCTTCTCCGCGATGTGGGCCACGGACTGGAGCCCCAGGCCCTCTCCCGGACGCTTGGAGGACTGGAGCACGCCCTCCCGCTCCTCCAGCTGCCCGCCATAGGCGTTTTCCACCGTGATGAGCACCAGGTTGTCCCCCCGGAGGGAGGCCCGCAGGCGGATATACCGCCCGCCCTCCAGCCGACCGCTGGCCTCCAGAGCGTTTTCCAGCAGGTTCTGGAGCACTACGCACACGTCCATCTCCGGCACGGGCAGCGCCGGGGGCAGGTCCAGCGCGCAGGAGAAGGGCACGCCGCTTTGGCGGCTCAGGGCCGAGTACCGGCCCGCCACGCCGTCCACCGCCCGGTTCTCGCACAGGTTCAGCTCGTCGGCGGGGACCTCGTCGGCGGCCTCCGAGAGATAGCGCCGCAGCTCCTCCCAGGCTCCCCGGTCCGCCAGGGCGGAGAGGGTGGCGAAGTGGTGCCGCAGGTCGTGCCGGGCCCGGCGGGCCTCCTCGATGGCGGCGCGGAGGGTCTCGTACTGGGCGGTCTGCATCTGGAGGAACTGGTTTTCCCGCCGCAGGGCGGCGTTGGCGTTCAGCTCCTGGGCCATCAGGTAAAACAGCAGGTAAAACAGGTGCAGCAGTCCCAGCAGCAGCAGAGTCAGCGCGAGGTAAATGAACAGCAGCCGCCCTCTCAGCAGATCCTCCCCCTGTTCGGGGAGGATCAGCAAATCGAAGAGGAAGAACGCCGCCGGCAGAGTCCAAAAGACATACCAGGTGCGGACCATGACCTCCTCCCGCAGCAGGCGGCGCACGGCGTGGGTGGCGGGATACCAGACCAGGGCCACCTCCAGGCAGTCCAGCGCCAGCTGAATCCACCCCGCCGCCAGGCACAGCCAGGGGGTGTGCTTGCTCTCGGGGCTGAGGACGGCGTTGGCGATCACGGCCAGGCAGCTCAGGGTGCCCCAGACGCCGCACACCGCCAGGAAGATGCTGACGGATTTCCAGACGGGCAGGGTCACCACCCGGCAGAAGGCCGCGCCCAGGACCGCCAGAAACGGCAGCAGCACCACCGCCACCGGCCAGCGCGTGCGCCAGCACAGCCAGCCGCCCAGAAGGCACGCCAGCGTCAGGACCGGAAGCGCGATCAGCGCCAGCGTCCGCGCCTTGAGGCGCAGATGGTCCGCGGTAACCAGGAAGCAGAGAAAGGCCGCCGGGAAAAAGACGGCCAGCTCCAGAACCGGCTGGAGCGGGTGCGGCGCCGCGCTTGTCACAGGACCGCCCCCTTTCCCCGGTGGAACAGCCGGTCGCCGAAGGCGCTCCGGGCCGCCCCGCTGAGATCCCGGCTGACGGGGAGCCGGGTCCCGTCCGCCAGGCGGAAGTCCCGCCCGTCGAAGTCCGCCGCGTGGTCCAGGTTTACCAGCAGCCCCCGGCCGCAGACGAAGAACCGGGATTCCCCCGCCAGCAGCTCCGTGAACTCCCGGAAGGTGAGCCGGGTGGAGAGCACCCCGCCCCCGGCGGTGTGGACCCGGACCTGGTGCTGGAAGTGCTCCGCCCAGAGGACGTCCCCCAGGCGCACCCGGACGGTCTGCCGCCGGTTGCGCAGCTCCACGTACTTCTCCGGGACGGGGAGGAGGCGCTCCAAAAGGGTGAAGAGCCCCTCCAGCTCCTCCAATCCGTAGGGCTTCACCAGATACTGCACCGCGTGGACCCGGTAGCCCTCCAGGGCGTGGTCCGCCGAGAAGGTGGAGAAGACCAGCAGGCAGTCCGGATCAAAGGCCCGCAGGGCCCGGGCCGTTTCCACGCCGTCCATATGTTCCATGTAGACATCCAGAAAGGCCAGGGTGAAGCGCTCCGCCCGGGCGGCCTTCAAAAAGTCCCCGCCCCGGCCGAAGGCCGTGACGCTTCCCGAAAGGCCCCGCCGGGCCAGCAGGGACTCCAGCTCTCCTGTGAGCCAGGCCCGGTCCTGGGCGTTGTCGTCCACCACCGCCACGCGCACAGCGCCTCCCCCTTTCACGTATAATTTTTCTATGCTATCATACCACATTCCGCCCGCCGCCGCCATACAATTCGGGACACAAAAACGCAGTTCGGGCCGTTTGGCTTGCGGCGGGAAAGAGGGGGGTGGTATACTAAGCCGATAAAAATGCGCGGCCGAAGGGCAAGGGGTACCCCTTGCCGTCTTTCCCCTGGGAAAGACGATGTCCTTTGATCGCTCTGGGGAGGACGATTTGGATGAGGAAATGGATGCTCGGCGCGCTGTCGGCCCTGGCGCTGTGCCTGGCGCTCCTGCCGGGAACGGCGGAGGCGGCGGAGACGCGGACGACCAGACTTGAGCTGACTGGCTCCGAGGCGGAAAATCCGGCGGAGGGATGGAGCTGGAAAAAGGCCGACGGAGACGGATACTACTACACCCTCACACTGAACAACGTGAATTTTGAGGTCTCCGATGACTCGGCCATCACATTTTCCGTGAATAAGGGAGGCTGGCTGGGCGGAATCAACATTGTGCTGATTGGAGAAAACCGAGTGGTCAGCACCTTTCAGGACGATAACAATTTCTATCAAACCTATGGGATCCTCCTGAATACGTCGTCAAGCTACCCGCCGGGAGAGATTGTGGTGACCGGAGGCGGATCCCTGACGGCGGAGGGATATCGGAGCGGCATCAGACTGGCAACCAACCAGCTCCATTTCAAAGGCGTGACCGTCAACGTTCAGTCGGCCTATCCGTCCGGATTGCTGGTTACCAACGACGGAAGTCTTTTGATCGAGGACAGCACGGTCCGCGCAAACACCATCAGCGCAAAGGGTCTGACCGCAAGCGGCTCCGATATATCGGTTGTTTCAGATTCTCTCCCGGCGGGCTGGACCTATGCGGTTTCTCTTCTGGCGGCGGACGGCGTCGACATCTCCGGCGGATCTCTGACCCTGTCGGGACCGGAGAATGATCCGGCCTACTGCGGCGTCTTCAACAACGCGCAGACCTCCGTTGACCTGACGGACTGCCGGATAGACATTCGGAACGTAGAGAACGGAATACACGTAAACGCGGGAACGATCAATTTGGCCAACGTCCAGGGGACGGTCCTCTGCTCTGAGCCGGGGACTTCTTTGTACAGCCAAAATCCGGCCTTTCACGCCAATAATGTGAACGCCTCCGGCTGTTCCATCTACGCGCAGACGGGGATGAACCTCTTTATTTACGGCGACTGCGCGCTGCCTGAACAGCTCGCGGAGGTCACGGTCCCCGGCGACCTGATCCTTGAGGCGGGCAAAACGTTTACGATTGGAGAAGGGCAGAAAGTCATTTTTTCCAAGGACTTGGCAAAGATATCCACCGTGGATAACACCACCCTGGTGAATAACGGCACGCTGGAATTTCTCAAAAAGCCAAACTTCCGAAGCGGGACGAAGCTGATCAATAACGGAACGCTGATCGCCCCGGAGGGGATATCTTATCTCAATAGCGCCCAAGTTACCAATAGCGGGACATTTGACGGAATCGTTACGGAAAACAGCGGATTTACAGAATATATCTATGGAAACGTGACCCTGGGTGGCCGCACCCTGGGCGGAACGGGCTGGATGCTGAGGAAGCTGTTTCTTCAAGAAAACGCCATACTGACCATTCCAAACGGGAAGACGGTGGACGCCAGCCAGGAGGCAAACGATCTCACATGGGAAACCCTGAGCAAATACCTGTCTGTGGAAGAGGGCGGCAAAATCGTGGTGGAGGAGGGCGGTCAGCTCCTGCTCCCCCCAAATCCCACACAGGAGCAGCTGAACAGCCTGCCCATAACCGGGGAGGGAACCGTCAAGGCCGGGGATGCCCTTGTGTGCGCGGTTCATTTTGACAGCCAGGGCGGCTCGGAGGTCCGGAGTTATGTCACGCTGTCCGGTGAGACTGTCTCCAAGCCCGCCAACCCCGCGAAAAGCGGCTACGTCTTCGGCGGCTGGTACACAGAGGCGTCCTGCGAAACCGTGTGGGATTTTGCAACCGGCACGGTTGCCGGGCCCCTGACTCTCTATGCCAAGTGGACCCCGGCTCCCCCGCCCCCCGCGCCCAAGACTTACACCGTCCGCTTCCTGGACGGCGGTACGGAGCTTGCCTCCCTCACCGTCCGGCAGGGGAGCAAGGCCGCGCCGCCGGAGGACCCCGTGAAGGAGGGCTATCGGTTTGACGGCTGGCACACGGACGCGGAAGGAACCAACCCCTTTGACTTTGAGACCGCCGTCACGGCGGACCTGACCCTCTACGCCAAGTGGACCGCCCTGACCCCCAGCCGGCCGGACACGCCCGGCGGCGGGTCCTCCGGCGGGTCCTCCTCCGGAGGCGGCGGCGGGTCCAGGCCTGCGTCGTCCGTCGCCGTGGAGCCGCCGGAGCACGGCACGGTGACCTCCGACCGCTCCGGCGCGGCGTACGGCGCGCCCGTCACGCTGACCGTCCGGCCGGACGGCGGTTATCGGCTGGAGTCTCTGACGGTTACCGACCGCCGGGGGATCCGGATGAAGCTCAGCGAGCTGGGGGGCGGAAAATACGCCTTCACCATGCCCGGCGGGCCCGTGACGGTCCGGGCGGTTTTCAGGGCCCAGGCGGAGGAAGCCGGCCCCTCCCCGGCGTTTTCGGACCTGGACGCCGGGGCGTGGTATCACGAGGCCGTGAACTTCGTCCTGGAAAAGGGCCTGATGAACGGCTACGCCGACGGGACCTTCCGCCCCGCCGGAACGCTGTCCCGGGCCATGCTGGCGCAGATTCTCTATAACCGGGAGGGCAGGCCCGCCGTAACGGGCGGCAAAGTCTTCGCCGACGTGGACCCCGGCGGGTGGTGCGCCGACGCCGTCGCCTGGGCGGCGGAGCGGGGCGTGGCGGACGGCTATGACGGCGGCCTCTTCCGGCCCGACGCGCCCATCACCCGGCAGCAGCTGGCGGTGATGCTCTGGCGGTACGCCGGGAGCCCCGCGGCGGCGGACGGAAGCCTGGATTTCACCGACGCGGACCAGGCAGGGGATTACGCGCTGGAGGCCCTGCGCTGGGCCGTGGAGCGGGGCGTGATGAACGGCCGGGGCGGCGGGCTTCTGGACCCCAGGGGACTTGCCACTAGGGCGCAGACGGCGCAGATGCTGAAAAATTATCTGGAAAACGCCTGAGAAAAACCAGGGCGGCCTGCGGGCCGCCCTGGCTGTTTGTAGAGAGGACCTTCTCCCGGTTTTAAATGGGGTCAGCCCGCCGCGGGTTTCAGCTGCGCAAGCTCCACCCGGGTCCCGCCGACGTCCACCGCCGCCACCGCGGCGGGGTCGAGGGGATAGAGGAGGTTCTTAGTTATGTAGCCGCCGCCCCCGCTGCTTTCCGTATTTGAGAGGTCCATGTAGTTCCCGTCCTTCGTCCAAAGTCCCCGCACGCTTTCGCCGGACGCAAGCGAGGCGTCCATCATCATTCTTTGGAGTTCGCGTTCCTTCTCCGGGGTCAGGGTCTCGCCGGGCTTAGGCAGCAGCGGCTCCATCGGGTCGTCAAAGTACGCCGTCAGCTCCAGGGCGGAAATCTGGAACCCCGTGAAGCGGAGGGGGATGTCCATGACCGTCGCCTTGACGTCGGCGCCCTCATACTGAACGGGAGGAATCTGCTTTTCCAGCTTGAAGGTGAAGTCAAAGGGCCCCTTCAGAAAGACCTTGTCCCTGCTGTCGTAGGGGGCGAGGTTTTCCAGGTGCAGGGTCAGCTCCGGCTGCTTCGTCTTCGTGAACCAGCGGGAGCAGAACAGGCCGTCGTTGCTTTGGAAGCTGAGGGTGTTTCCCTTCCGCGCCTCCGGCGACAGCATCATACTGCCTCTTTGCCCCTTGGCCAGCTCGGCCTGAATTTTTTTCTCCGTCTCCTCCGGGGACATGCCCATTTCGGCGCAGGACTCCGACAGCAGGTTCCGGGTGTACTCCCTCCACTGGTCGTCCCGCAGCCGGAGGGAGCATTTCTCCGAGCCGAGGGGCGTGTACTGCTGAACCTCCTCCGGGATATCGGGGCTTGTGACGTCAAAGGACAGCCACAGGTCGGTCCCGTCCCATACGGCGGCGTTCAGGGTCACCGTCACGCCCCCCACGGTCTTGGTCTGCTGGATAACTGTGCCCATGCGGGAGAGGACTTCTTCCGACGCCTTCGGGACCTTGGCGTTCATCCCCAGGCGGGAGAACCACTGGGAGAACTGCCCGGCGGGTTTCGGGGTCTTCGCCTCCGCCGCCAGGGCGGAACAGCTCAGCGACGCCAGCAGGACCAGGGCGAACAACCCCGAAATCAAACGCTTCCAAGTTTTCATAATCATACCTCTCTTTCAGGATTTACCGATATGCGCTCCGAGGCGTGTCACCAGGTCGGACCCCGCATGATGACCTCCCGGGCCTCCTCCAGGGTCAGCCCTTCCGTATCATAGTGCCCCTCACAGCCCAGCTTGTACTCGCCGATGACATTCCCCTCAGAATTGTACAGGGGGATGGAGTACCAGTGGGGACACTCCTCCTTGGACAGCCCGCGCAGCGCCTCGCCGCCCTTTTGCAGCTCGGCCTCCCGGATATACCCCTCCGGGCGGCCCTCCGGAGGATAGGCGGCCATATGCTGCAGGTCCGGCATATAGCCCACATAGTCCGCCAGCAGCATGGAGCCGTAGCTCTCCCCCTTGCTGTTCCTGGGATAATCGCCATCCACTAGGGACCATTTCATCGCTTTTTTGTCGCTTTCCTGAAGGGCGTCCTTGTTTCCTACCAGATACTCACGCCGCAAATCTCCATTTTTGTCCTTGTAGAGCTTGTCATTCCCCGAGTAGGAGGCCGGGTCGTCATCCGGAAGAATGGTCCCGCCCAAGCTCTTGATCAGCTCCACGTCTCCCCGGCGGGGATTTTCGGGCACTGTCTTGGGTGTGCGGAGGTCGATAACATATTCATCCCCGACGGGCTGTGTTTCGGCGGCGGGCTTGGCGGGCTGTTTGCCCAGAAGCACCGTCTTCGTGGCGGAGTCATACCCGATCTCCGTGCCCAGCAGCTCGCTGATGGTGCGGATGGGCAGGTAATTGGTCTTGCCGCCCGCCTCGTCGGTGTAGAGGATGGAGCCGGGGATTTTCTGCCCGTTGGCGGCGGTGATGTCCTGTCCCGCCGTGATTTTCTGCGTTCCGTCCAGGGAGACGTTGGCGAAATTGTAGCTCACCTTCCCCGCCGCCGCCAAGGCGGTGGTCAGGCAAAGGGACAGGGCCAGGGAGGCGAAAAAGCCCCCGGCAAAGGACGCGATTCGTTTTTTCATGGTGATGACCTTCCTTTCGTGTTTCCGGCGGGAAGGGGGAAGCCCTCCCGCCCCGTTCTATCTGGTAAACGGAGAGGGAGGGCTTCGCATTACACGATTTTCAAAAATTTAGAAAATATTTTTTTCACTCGTCCATTCGCTCCAGCTCGCTCAGCTCCACCCGAATCCCGGCGATGTCCACCGCCGTCACCGTAGCGGGGTCGATGGGATAGGGATAGCTGCGGCTGCAGTCGCCGCCGCCCCCGCTGCTCTGTGTATTTGAGAGGTCCACATAGGTCCCGTCCTCCGTCCAGAGGCCCCGCACGCTCTCGCCAGACGCGAGGAAGCTATCCATCATCATTCTATCGAGCTCACTCTGCTGCTCCGGAGTCAGGGTCTCGCCGGGCTTGGGCAGCAGCGGCTCCATCGGGTCGTCAAGGTATGCGGTCAGTTCCAGGGCGGAGAGCTTAAACCCCGTGAAGTGGAGGGGGATGTCCATGACCGTCACTTGGACGTCGGCGCCTTCGTAGCGGATGGGCAGAATGGGCTCCTCCAGGGTAAAGGTCAGGTCAAAGGGCCCCTCGATAAAGACCGTGCCCGGCCCGGGGTTCTGGGCGTATCCGTTTTCGTCGATAATGCTTTCGCCCTTTCCGTCCGCGTAGGTGGCGATGCTCTCCAGGTGCAGGGTCAGTTCCGGCCGCTTCGTCTCCGTAAACCAGCGGGAGAGCAGCATCGCGTTGATTTGGAAGCGGATGATGTTCCCCTCCCGCTCGTCCGCATTCGTAATCCCCAGCATAATCATTCCCATTTCCAGCCTGTCCCGGAGGTCCGCCTCCTGCTGCTCCGGAGACGGGGTCTCGCCGGTAAAGGCATAGTGTTCCTTCAGCATGCCCCTCGCATACTCCTCCGACTGGTCGTCCCGCAGCCGAAGGCGGCAGTCTCCCCCGTAGATGGGGGTGTATTGCCGGACCTCCTCCGGAATGCCGGGGCTCTCAATGGCAAAGGACAGCCACACGTCGCTTCCGTCCCACACGGCGGCGTGGAGAGTCACCGTGGCGTCCCCCACGGTCTGGCTCTGCTGGATGGCCGTGCCCGTGCGGTTCAGCACCTCCTCGGAGACCTCCGGGGCCTTCGGGTCCACCCCCAGCCGGGGAAACCACTGGGAGAACTGCCCCGTGGCCACGGCGTAGGCGCAGGCGGAGAGAAGCAATAACGCCGCCACAATGGCAATCAGCCGCCAGTCCAGCCGCTTCCGGCCCCCGGACCTCCGCCGGGCCCAGGCCCAGGGGTCCGCCAGAAGCCGCATCCGCTCCCGGAGATAGCCGGGGGAAAAGTCCGGCTCCCCGGCCTCCACGCTCCGGAGGGCCCGTTCATACTGCGCCAGGTTCGCGTCCATCAGCGCCCGGCGCAGGAGCATGTCAAACTGCGTCATAGGTATACCCCTCCTTTTCCAGGCGTTCCCTCAGCATGGCCCGGCCCCGCATCACCCGGACGCCCACGGTGGTCTCCTTGAGACCCAGCCGCCGGGCAATCTCCTGGTTGGTCTGCTCCTCCACCAGCTTGAGCTCCAAAATCCGGCGGTAGTTCTCCGGCAGGGACCGGATGAGGGACACGAGATAGCCGTACTCCTCCTGACGCTCCTCCTGGGCGGGCGGGTCCCAGTCCTCGGGAAAGGCCACGGTCTTCCGCTCTGAGCGGAGCATGTCCAGGGCGCAGTTCTTGGCCGCGGTGACCACGTAGCCCTCCGTCTCCCGCCAGGGCAGGGCGGAGACCCGGTCCCAGTTCTGTATGAGCTTGAGCCAGGTCTGCTGGGCGGCGTCCTCCGCCTTGTCCGGGCTTCCCAGGACGCGGAGGGCCACCGCGTAGATTTTTTTCTCGTGAGCCTCAAACAGCCGCGTGAACCGCCGCTGGTCCTGTTCGGTCTCCAGCATGGCGAGGTAAATCGCAAGCATAGAAGGTCTCCTCCTTTTCGGTTGAATTGGCGCCGATTCACTTTGTAAACGGCGGGGGAGGGGAAACTATTACAGAGCGGAAAAAAGTTTTTCATGGACGGCACAGTATATTTTTAGCATACCGCGGGGAAAAGGGCAACCGGGGGTGGGTATAAGCCAAACCCTCCGGCTTAGCCGGAGGGTTTGGCTTAGGCCCTGTTTGAAAAATGTCAAAACGCCCAAACGGCGGATCTTTTTCCGCCACGCTGCGTTAAATTTTCTTGCCGGGCGACAGCCCGCCTGCGAAAATTTGCCTTGATTGGCGGAAAAATCTCTCGCCGTTGGTCATTCCGCCATTTTTCAAACAGGTCCTGGGCTGGTTCCGCAGATTTTCGGCGGCTGGTATCGGATATCCCTCGGGGGAGTTCCGGTATCAGCCGCCGTTTTTCTCTCATAGAGGGCGGACGGGACGGCACGGATTGCCCACCGCCAACACCCTTGGGGGAATATCGTTCGCCACTACGCTTCCCGCTCCGATTACCGCGCCCTCGCCGATTGTAACGCCTGGGAGAATACAGGCGCTGCCGCCGATCCAAACGTTGTCCTCAATGGTTACGGGAGCCGCGGATTCCATTCCGCTGTTCCGCGTCTGCGCGTCCAGAGGATGAGCGGCCGTATAGATCCCGACGTTTGGGGCGATAAAGACATGATCTCCAATGAGGACCCTGGCGCAGTCCAGCACCGTCAGATTGTGGTTGCTGTAAAAATGGTCTCCAATGATGGTGTTATAGCCGTAGTCGAAATAGAACGGAGGCTCCATATAGCAGGAAGCTCCCACTTTCCCAAGCAGCTTTCGTATCAAGAAGTCGCGCGTTTCCAAGCTGCGGGGATGCAGGTGGTTAATTTCAAAACAGAGCTGCTTGGCCGCTTGACACTCGCTGAACAGCTCCGGGTCCGCCGGGAAATAAAGCTGTCCCGCGCGGGCTTTTTCCTTTTCAGTCATAAATCCCTCCCAAAGGGCTTCAAGGAAGCCATCGGTGATACATTGCGTCGGCTATGCCAATGTAAACGTCGCTCCACGAGCGCTCTTGAATGTCGATGCTAAGATTTCGGTTCAGGCTTTCTTTGGCGCGGACATTGAGTTCCGCCCAGAAAGAGGAGGACAGCAATGGAAAGATGTCGGTGATGTAGCCGGTCAGGCAGAATCGGTTTGGGTCAAACAGGTCGATCAGGATGGAGGCCACCTGACCGAGCAGCCGCCCCAGGTTATTCAGCATCGGCGCAAGCTCGTCGGCGTGGCTGCTGAAATGCGCGACGCACAAAGCCCATTTTTCCGGCAGCGGAAGTCCCTGGTCAATCTCCGGAAATTGCTTGACGATGTTCTCCACGCCAAGGTCATTCTCCACACAGCCGAAACCGCCGCAGTAGGGACACTGTTTCGCCGGGTCGCCGATGGGAATATGTGCCAGCTCCGCCGCGAAGCCGTTCTTTCCCCGCAGGACTTCCCCGTCAAGGACAATGCCCCCGCCCACGCCCTGGGAGACGTCCAGACAGACGATGCTCTGGGCGGGCTGGAAGGCATAAGCGGAAATCGCCCGCAGGTTTGCGCAATTGTCCACATATGCCGGACAGTCAAAGGCGTCTCCCAGCATTTTTTTAAGCGGGATACCCTCATAGCGGGCGATGGAGCTGCACTTGATCCGTTCGTCCGTCCGGTCATAAATCGCCGGAACGGAGGCGCCGACGCCAATCACCTGGCTTTCGGGTTTTAAGCGGGCGACTTCCCGCTCCAAACGCTGTTTGGCGGTCTCGATGATCTCCCGCGCGCCGATGCCGGAGGGGACACAGAAGGAATCGCTGAACAGAATTTCGTTGCGCAGGTTTAAAATCGAGATTCCTATAATATCCGCGAACTGAAAGTCCAGAGCCAGCACATAGTATCGGTCGTATTGGAATTTCATTAAATTTGGCGTCCTGCCCACCCGCATTTCCATGTTGGGCCGTCCCTCTGCGAGGATGCCCTTGGCCATAAGCTCTCCGCAGAGGTTTGAAATGGTGGCGACGCTCAGCGAGGTGTGGGCAGAGATGTCTTTTTTGGTCATATCATCGCAAAAGCGAATGGAGGTCAGGAGCTTTTTCACATTATACTGTTTGATGCTGACGACATCTTCAACGAGCATGTATCTCCCTCCCCTGCTTCCGGCAAGCGCCCTATTTTGAAAGGCCGCCCAGCAGTAAAGCCGCTGGGCGGCCATCAGAATGTGGAAATATATCTTATATTTTACACCAAATCCGAAAAAAGTAAAGGCATAATCACGCCGCCTGTCAAATTAAATCGTTAAGAGACTTCGCAGAGATTGGACGGCCCTCAAATTTGGGTCCCGCGAAAAGATTGGGCAAGCGGGCCGGGTTCCTTTAAATGCCTTTCCCCCACAGATCCTGAACGTCGGCGGGCAGATCCGTCAGGCAGACCACCTTGGTTCCTTTTTTATGGAAGGCGCTCTCCACGCAGCCGCCGCAGATTTCCTTGTTGGGGTAGTGATACACCCCCATATCGACCATCATGCCCACGTTGGTTCCGTAGTAGATCTCCCGGTAGGGATGGATCAGCTGCTTTTCCAGGCACTCCGTCAGGCCCGTGCCGTGGGCGGTGCTGAAGAAGTGGTAGTCCGACATTTTCCTGCCGTCAATCTCCTTGGTCGCGTAGAATTGCCGGGGCTTCAAATCAATGGTGTGGGTGGACTCGCCGGTTTCGCACACCCGGGCCAGCTCATCAATCGCAATCTGGTAGCCTTCGTTCATGATGGCGAAATACTGCTTTTGGAGTTCGCTGCGTTCGCCCAAAACGAAGGTGCGCCGGCACATTCCCTTGTAGCACTGGTAGCTCGGGCTGCAGCTCAATTGGACGATCTCGCCCTCTTCCATCACCTTGTTTGTGGCGGGGCCGATGATGGTGGTGCAGCGGGCGCCGGAGGTGACGATGGTCTCGCATCCATAGCTCTCGCCGCCCAGGGACTTTGTCACGTAATCGGCCACGGCGGCCAGCTGCAGCTCCCGCATTCCCGGCTTCGCCACAGCCAGCATCGCCCGGACGCCGGCGCAGGCGATGGTGTCCGCAATGGCCATGCAGGCAAATTCATGTTCGCTTTTCTCATACCGGAGGTCGGCCAGAATGGCGGTGGCGTCCACGACGGCGGCGTCCGGGGCCAGATCCTCGGTAAAGGTTTTGTAGTATTCGCAGGGCATGATGTCATAGGCGGTCATACAGCCGATGGTCCGGATCTCCTTGCCGACGTACTCCCGCACAACGTCTACCAGGTTCTCAATGGTAACGCCCTCATAATATTCGCCGGGAAGCGTGAAGGCGTCCACATAGCGGGTCTCCAGGTCCAGACCGGTCTCCGCCGCAAGAAGGCCGGATTCCGGCCCGACCAGCAGCATGGGACGCTTGCCGGGGGCGATGACGCCGCTGGCCTTCTCCAGGGTGGGGTTGTAGCCCGTGAGGTAGAAACCGTCGCCGGGCATCTCGCGGTACCAATAGAAGAAGCCCACGTCCAGGCCCAGCTCCTCCATTTTCGCCCAGACGTTTTGATACCGCCGCTCGTACTCCTCTCTGGGCACCCCGACGGACAGGTCGATCTTTTTTTCATAGTGTTCCAAGACCTTGTTGATCTTTCGCATGTCATCCATAGAAAGCTGCATAATCCTTAGCTCCTTTCAAAATTTGCCTTAGGGCGGCTCCGTTTTTGAAAGGGTGTTCGATCCGAAGGCGGATCGCAGTCAAAATCGGTTCCTTGCGCATGGAACATCCCTTGGCAAGATTGAGTATAGCAAGCCTTTTCTATTATTTCAAGTATTATTTTAATATTTAAAAAAATTTTTATTTTAAGTATTGAAATTTTATATCCGCCATGGTATGATATCTATGAA
>VSMY01000033.1 GCA_009773995.1 Oscillibacter sp.
GCTGGAGTCCTATGACTCCGTGGTGGAACGGGTCCGGGAGGCCGGCGAGTCCCCGGCCCGGCAGGGCAGGGAGCCTATCCGCATCAACCAGGACTACCAGCCCCCCATGAGCCCCATTCTCCTCTTCCTGGTGAACCTGGCCCCCTTCTTTATCATCATTCTGGTGATGAGCCTGGTGATGAACTGGATGGCCAAAAAGGGCATGGGCGGCATCGGGGGCATCGGCGGCGTGGGGAAATCCAACGCCAAGGTCTATATGGAAAAGCAGACCGGCGTCACCTTCCGGGACGTGGCGGGCCAGGACGAGGCCAAGGAGTCCCTGACGGAGATCATCGACTTCCTCCACAACCCCGGCAAGTACACGGAGATCGGCGCGAAGCTCCCCAAGGGCGCGCTTTTAGTCGGCCCTCCGGGCACCGGCAAGACTTTGCTTGCCAAGGCCGTGGCGGGAGAGGCCAACGTGCCCTTTTTCTCCATCTCTGGCTCCGACTTCGTGGAGATGTTCGTGGGCGTGGGCGCGTCCCGGGTCCGGGACCTCTTTAAGGAGGCCAGCAAGGTGGCCCCCTGCATCGTTTTCATCGACGAGATCGACACCATCGGAAAATCCCGGGACAACCGCATGGGCGGCAACGACGAGCGGGAGCAGACCCTGAACCAGCTCCTGGCGGAGATGGACGGCTTCGACCCCACCAAGGGCGTCATCCTCCTGGCGGCCACGAACCGCCCGGAGGTGCTGGACCAGGCCCTCCTCCGTCCCGGCCGCTTCGACCGGCGGATCACCATCGACCGGCCCAACCTGGCGGGGCGCATCGCAACGTTAGAGGTCCACACCCGGAACATCAAACTGGGGGAGGACGTGAACCTCAAGAAAGTCGCCCTGGCCACCGCCGGGTGCGTGGGCGCGGATCTTGCGAACCTGGTGAACGAAGCGGCCCTCCGGGCCGTGCGGAAGGGCCGGAAGCTGGTGAGCCAGGAGGACATGCTGGCCGCCTTTGAGCTGGTCATCGCCGGTACGGAGAAAAAGGGCAGCGTGCTGACGGAGTTTGAGAAAAAGCTGGTGGCCTACCACGAGGTGGGACACGCCATGGTTGCCTATAAGCAGAAGAACACGGAGCCGGTGCAGAAAATCACCATCGTCCCCCACACCCAGGGCTCCCTGGGCTACACCCTCCTGATGCCCGAGGAGGACAAGACGGAACTGCGGACCAAGGAAGAACTGATGGCGAAAATCACCGTCTCCATGGGCGGCCGGGCCGCCGAGGAGGTGGTCATGGACACCATGACCAACGGGGCCTCCCAGGACATCCAGGACGCGACGAACGTGGCGCGGAACATGGTGGCCATGTTCGGCATGAGCGAGGAATTCGGCATGATGGCCCTGGCCTCCCGGCGGAACCAGTACCTGGACGGGGGCTACGGCATGGACTGCGCCCAGGACACCGCCGCCCGGATGGACAAGGCCGTCAAGGTCCTGCTGGACGAGGCCTACAAGACCGCCGTGGAGGTCATCCGGGAAAACCGGGAGGACATGGACAAGGTGGTGGCGTACCTTCTGGAGAAGGAGACCATCACCGGCGCGGAGATGGTAGCCATCATTGAGGGCCGGGACCCCGCCCTGGTGGAGAACCCCTATGCCTCCACCCGCCCGGCGGAAATCGAGGCTCCCGCCAAGAAGGTCCATATGATCTCCGAGAAGATTGTGGCCCCGGAGGAGGGGCCGGAGGAAGCTTCCGCCCCGGAGGCCGGGGAACCGGGTCCGGAGACAGCGGAAGCTGGAGAGGAGACGCGAGATGATCCGTAAAGCCGCCGCCGCCGACCTGCCCGGTATCGGGGAGATTTACGAGGCGATTTTCGATAAGGAGGACCAGGGCCCCGTCTATACCAACTGGCTCCGGGGGACCTATCCCACCGTGGACAGCGCCCGGCAGGCGCTGGAGGCCGGAACGCTGTACGTGGGAGAGGAGGACGGCGTCCTCTGGGGCGTGGTAAACCTCAACGGCGTTCAGCTCCCCGAGTATGACAAGATTCCCTGGTCCATCCCGGCGGAACGGGAGGAGGTGGGGGTCATCCACACGCTCTGCATCCATCCCGCCCAGTCCGGCAGGGGCCGCGCCAAGGAGATGGCGGCCTTCTGCGAGGAGACCGCCCGGACCCAGGGCAAGGCGGTGATCCGCCTGGACACCTGGGAGGGGAACGCTCCCGCCAACCACCTCTACCCCTCCCTGGGCTACCGCCTCGCCGGGAGCACGGAGTTCTTCTTCCAGGGGTACATCCAGGAAATTTTGAACTGCTACGAAAAGAGGCTGTGACGCCAGCGCTCCTCGGTTGTTCTTGACAACCGGGGGGCGTTTTTTTACAATGAGGGGGTACACTATTCAACACGGAGGTCTTCTTTATGAAACGTTCCGCAGGCATCCTCCTGCCCATTTTCTCCCTGCCCTCGGAGTACGGCGTCGGCTCCCTGGGGGCGGAGGCGCGAGCCTTCGCCAACTTCCTCCAGGACGCGGGCCAGTCCTGGTGGCAGATTCTCCCCGTGGGCCCCGCTGGGGCCGGGGACTCCCCCTACGCCAGCGAGTCCACCTTCGCCGGGAATCCCCTGTTCATCGACCTGGACCTCTTGGCCAAGGACGGCCTTCTGACGGAGGAGGAGCTGGCCTCGGCCAAAGTCCCCGCCGGGGACAAGGTGGACTACGCCGCCCTGAAAAAGAGCCGGGAGCCCCTGCTGCGGGCGGCCTTCTCCCGGGTCAGCGGCGAGGCGGCGGAGGCCGCCCGTTCCTTCGCCGAGGAGCGCCCCTGGGTCCGGGAGTACGCCCTCTACCGCTCCGCCAAGCGGCACTTTGGGGACCTGCCCTGGTTTCAGTGGCCCGACGAGGGCCTCCGCCGCCACGAGCCGGAGGCCGTGGAGCGCCGGCGGGTGGAGCTGGCCGAGGAGGTCGCGTTTCAAACCTGCCTCCAGTACTGGTTCTTCACCCAGTGGGCGGCGCTGAAGACCTACGTCAACGATCTGGGCCTGGGTCTCATCGGGGACCTGCCCATCTACGTCTCCCTGGACTCCGCCGACGTGTGGAGCGAGCGGAAAGAGTTCCTCCTGGACGAGGAGGGAAAGCCCTCCAAGGTGGCCGGGGTGCCGCCGGACTACTTCTCTGAGGACGGCCAGCTCTGGGGGAATCCCCTCTACGACTGGGCCGCCATGAAGCGCAACGGCTTCGGCTGGTGGATTCGGAGAGTGGAGGGGGCTTCCAAGCTCTTCGACGTCATCCGCATCGACCACTTCCGGGGGCTGGAGAGCTACTGGGCCGTCCCGGCGGAAGCCGAGACCGCCAGGACCGGCTCCTGGGAGAAGGGCCCCGGCATGGACCTTCTCGGCGTGCTGTCCTCCTGGTTCCAGGGCGTCTCCTTCATCGCCGAGGACTTGGGGCTGCTCACCGACGGGGTCCACCGCCTCCGGGAGGAGTCGGGCCTGCCGGGGATGAAGGTGCTGGAGTTCGCCTTCTCGGACCCCTCCAACGCCTACCTGCCCCACAACTATCAGCCCCACTGCGTCTGCTACACCGGCACCCACGACAACGACACCGCCGCCGGGTGGTACGCCTCCGCCCCCAAGGGGGAACGGGCCTTCGCCGAGAAGTACCTGGGCGTTTCCGGGGCGGAGGAAGTGCGCCTTGCCCTGCTCCGGGCGGGCCAGGGGAGCGTGGCCGAGCTGTTTGTGGCCCAGATGCAGGACTATCTGGGCCTTGGCGGCGAGAGCCGGATCAACGTCCCCGGCGTCGCCAGCGGCAACTGGCGCTGGCGGCTCCTCCCCGGCCAGGCCTCGGCGGAGCTGGCGGAGGAGATCCGCTCACAGACGTCCTTCTACGGCCGCTGCCCCTGGATTCCGGAGCCGGAGGAGACGGCGGAGGAAGAAGCTGACGAAATAGACAAAGAGCAAGAATAATTTTGGTTGGAACGCCAAAGTTTTCCGCAAAATTTGCGTTTTGGTCATTCCGCCGATTCCCCGTTCCCGCCTCTCACATATATAATGGAACCGTCACATAAGATGGAGCGTTCGGTTTGACGCGGACGCGGAAGTGAGGAGTTTCTGCATGGATATTTTTTCCCTGTTCACCCTGTGCGGGGGGCTGGCCTTCTTCCTCTACGGCATGACCACCATGTCCAAGAGCCTGGAGAAGATGGCCGGCGGCCGTCTGGAGCGGCTTTTGAAGCGCATGACTTCCAATCCCATGAAGGGCTTGCTGCTGGGCGCGGGCATCACCATCGCGGTCCAGTCCTCCTCGGCGGTGACGGTGATGCTGGTGGGCCTGGTGAACTCCGGCGTCATGGAGCTGGGCCAGACCATCGGGGTCATCATGGGCTCCAACGTGGGCACCACGCTGACGGCCTGGATTCTCTCCCTCACAGGCATCGAGAGCGAGAGCATTCTGCTGAACCTCTTGAAACCGGAGAACTTCGCCCCCCTCTTCGCCCTGGCGGGCATCCTGCTCATCATGGGCTCCAAGCGCCAGAGGCGGCGGGACGTGGGGCGCATCCTCATCGGCTTCGCCATTTTGATGTCCGGCATGGAGATGATGAAGAACTCCGTCAGCCCCCTGGCGGATCTGCCGGGCTTCTCGGACCTACTGACGGCCTTCCGCAACCCCCTGCTGGGCGTGGCCGTGGGCGCGGTGTTCACCGGGGTCATCCAGTCCTCGGCGGCCTCCGTGGGCATTTTACAGGCCCTGGCCCTCACGGGGTCCATCACCTACGGCGTGGCCATCCCCATCATCATGGGCCAGAACATCGGCACCTGCGTCACGGCGCTGATTTCCTCCATCGGGGTCTCCCGGGGGGCGAAACGGGTGTCCGTCATCCACATCGCCTTCAACATCATCGGAACGGCCATCGGCCTCATCGTCTTCTGCGGCGGGGATTTGCTCTTCCACTTCCCCTTCATGGATTCCGCCGTAGGGGCCGTGGGCGTTGCATTGTGCCACACGATTTTCAACGTCTGCACCACCGCCCTGCTGCTGCCCTTCTCCCGCCAGCTGGAATGGCTGGCCCGGGCGGCTGTCAAGGAAGAGGACAAGACCCCCGAGTTCGCCTTCCTGGATCCCCTGCTCATCCGGACCCCCGGCGCGGCGGTCAGCGAGTGCGCCGCCATGACCTGCGAGATGGGCGCCCTGGCCCGGGAGAGCCTGCTCAGCTCCCTGAGGCAGCTTTCCAAATATGACGGGGCCCTGGAGGCAAAGCTGATCGAAAATGAGGACAAGCTGGACGTCTACGAGGACCGCCTCAGCGGCTATCTGGTGCAGATTTCCCAGCACGGCCTCTCTATGGAGGACATTCACACCGTCTCCCGGCTGCTCCACGCCATCGGGGACTTTGAGCGCATCGGGGACCACGCCCTGAACATCCAGGAGTCCGCCCGGGAGCTCCACGAGAAGGGCCTGAGCTTCTCCGGCGCGGCGGAGGCGGAGCTCCGGGTGCTGGAACAGGCCCTGGAGGACATCCTGACCGCCTCGGTGGGCTGCTTCCAGGCCGACGATCCCGCCGCCGCCAAGACGGTGGAGCCCCTGGAGGAAACCATCGACCGGCTCACCGACGAAATTCGGGCCCGGCACATCCACCGGCTCCAAAGCGGGGAGTGCACCATCCAGCTGGGCTTCATCCTGAACGACCTGCTGACGAACCTGGAGCGGGTCAGCGACCACTGCTCCAACATCGCCGTGTGCGTCATCGAGGAGCGGGAGGATCACGCCGAGCAGCGCCACGCCTACCTCCACGACTTCAAGGCCGCGGGCGAGTTTACCGAGAGCCTGGACCGGGATTTGGAGAAGTACAAGCTGCCCTGAGTTACGTTCCTTAAAAGGTACGGGGACTCTTAGCGGCCTTGCCGTTTCGAGTCCCCGTATACCCGGAGGGCAGCGGTAAGCAACGGAACGTTCGCGCGCCCGGATAGTCCGGCGGTTTATCAGGCCGAAGCGGCGGCACGCAGTCCTTCAAGCCAAGGAAAAAGCCCCCTGGCGGTTCGTCCGCCGGGGGGCTTTCCTCATTCCGCCGCCCAGAATTCCCGAACCCGGCTGAGCTCCCGGCGGCCGTCGAAATACCCCTCCTGCCACAGCGCCCGGAGGGTATCCAGGTTCTTCTCCGTCCGGGAACAGCCCAGGGTGTCCCTGGGGGCGATAACCAGGGCCCGGCCCTGCCGCTCCAGGTCAAACAGGGCCTCCCGGCAGGCGTTGTAGCGCTCCGACCGGGTCCGCATGGTCTCCTGGAAATAGGGGTACTTTTTGAACGCCCGGCCGATGGCCTGGTCGGACCGGCCCGGCTTCTTGTAGTAGTCCCGCTCCCGGGTCAGGATAACCACCACCCGGCCGCAGCCCTCGCGGAAGGCCCGCCGCCAGGGGATGGCGTCGGCGCAGCCCCCGTCCAGATAGGGCTGGCCGCCGATGTAGATGACGGGGAACATCAGCGGGATGGCGCAGGTGGCCTCCAGCAGGAGATTCGGCGAGTCCCGCCGGGGGACGGGGAGATACTCCGCCTCCCCGGTGTTCAGGTTCGTCACCACCGCCTCCGCCCGGCCCGGATAGGCGGCGAAGGCGTCGTAGTCAAAGGGGATCAGCTCGTTGGGGATGGTCTCATAGGCGAACTTGAGGCCGAAGTAGGAGCGGTTCCGGGGGTTCGCCAGGTTGCGGAAGCCCATATAGCGCTTGTCTCCCGCGTAGCGGCAGATTAACTGGAGATTCCGGCGGCTCTGCCGGGAGAGGTAGCTGACGCCGTAGGCAATCCCGGCGGAGACCCCCAGGGTGTAGTCCGGCAGGGGGAGCCCGCCATCCAGGAAGGCGTCGCACACGCCGGAGGAGTAGATGGTCCGCAGGGCTCCGCCCTCCAGGACCAGCGCGGTTTTCATGGTATCACCTCATATTAACGATAGAGATATTTTTTCAGTTTCCAGTGCCAGAGATTGGTCAGCCGGGCCAGGGTGGAGTCCGTCAGCAGAAAGACCACGTTCCCCGCCGCCAGCAGGGCCGCGTTGAAATACCAGACGGACTCTAACAGGTCCGCCGTCAGGCCCATGAGCCGCAGGACCAGGCCGTAGAGCAGCAGGGCGGCGGCGTTGCACACCGCCAGCCGGGCCAGGAGGCGCAGGGAGCGGGAGGGCAGGGCGGCGATTTTCGGCCGGAGAATGGGATACCAGCCGAAGAACAAATAGACGAAGGCGGTCTCCCGGTCCGGCACCAGCAGCAGGGCCAGAATGGCCACGGCGGCGTAGGCCGTCCCGGCGGCCTTGGGGCCCAGCTCCTCCAGCACCGGCAGCAGCGCGCCCATGGCCAGGATGGGGGCGCAGAAGACCATGCCGGGAAGCACGCCGCCCAAGGCCAGCAGGGCCGTGGCCAGGGCGGCCAGCACGCCGCACAGGGCCAGGGGCCGGGCCCTCATGGGACCTCCTTATACTGGAGCTTGTAATAGCTCCACCGCCGCCACTTCTGGACGAGCTCCTGCTGCTTGGCGGTGAGCGTGTCCGTGACGGAGCCGTCCGCCAGTTGACAGGTGTTCTTTTGGACCACGGGCAGCTCCCGGCGGAGCTCGTTCAGGAAGGAGAACCAGGGGCTCTCCTCCCCCCGGCCCGTCAGCTCCAGAATGGCGGCCCCCAGGAAGCAGGCGGAAACGGTCTCCTTAAGGTCCAGGGCCTCCGCGGCGTTTTCCCAGTCCAGGGCCTCCGCCGCGGCCTCGTTGGCCCAGATGACGAAGGGGGTCTGGTAAGCCGTCAGGTTCTCCCGGCCGTTGGGGCCGGGGGCCACGTCGATACCCAGCTCTTTGTAAGCCAGCATGTCGTTCCCCAGGTAGGGCAGGTGGTCCCCCCAGTAGACCAGGACCACGGGCTCGGACTGGGCGTCAAAGTACTTCCAGAGGCGGCCCAGCATGGCGTCCGCGTCCCGGACGCCCTCCACGTAGACGCTCAAAAGGGTCTCCGCCTCCTCCGAGAGGCCGGAGACGCCCGTGGGGGGAAACGCATAATCCGGCCCGTACTTGTCGGCGGTGTAGGACATGTGGTTTTGAATCGTGGTGGTGAAATGGAAGAGGGGGGCCTCCGCCTCTTCAAAGGCTTTTTCAATGAGGCCCGCCGCGTAATCGTCGGTGACCCAGCGGCCCTTGTATTCCGGGTCCTCCATGTCCCCGATAAACCGGGTCTCCTCCGCGCCGAACCAGCGGTAGACGTTCTCCCGGTTGTAAAACCAGTTGTCGCCGGGATGGTAGAAGGAGGTCTCGTAGCCGTCGTTCCCAAAGACCCGGAACAGGCTGTCCAGGTCCCGGTTCACCACCCGCATGGCGGAGGTGGCGGAGGCGGAGAGGGCCGTGGTCTGCATGCCCGTCAGCACGTCAAACTCCGTGTTGGCGGTGCCTCCCGCGAAGCCGGGGACCGCCACATGGCCGCTGAGGGCATGGGAGTCCTCCCGCAGGGCGTGGAGGTTTCGCAGGGGGTCGTCCTCCTCCGGATACCGGAAGGCCGGAGCGTCGGTAATATCGGAAAAAGCCTCGTTCATCACCATGACCACGCTGACGTTTTTCCCTTGACCGGGAGCGTCGCCGGTCTCCCAGGCTTCCGCCTCGGCCCGGCGGAAGCCCTCGGGCCGGTCCACCAGGTAGGTGGTGAAGTGGTGGCAGAAGGCGTAGGGAAAGCCCAGGTCATTGAAGACGGCGGGGACGTACTCGGCGTTGGAAACCTTAAAGGACTGGTACAGGTCCTTGGAGGCGTAGACGGTGAAAATCAGCCCCGCCAGGACGGCCAGGGAGGCGGCAAAGCCCAGCAAACTCCCCGCCCAGCCCCGGAGCTTCTCCACAGGGAAGGGCTTGCAGCCGATGAAGAACCCCAGCGCCAGCAGGGCGGCGGTGGCCAGGACCACCGCCGCAATCTGCGGAACGGGGTAGCGGATGTCATAGCTCTCCAGGGCGCTGCCTACTTCTTTTAAAAGGGCAAAGTCCCGGGGGAACACCGGCTCGTCCCGGACCTCGATTTTCACCCGGTTGGCCACGGACAGGGCGCACACGGCCAGATTCACCAGCGCCGCGCCGAAAAAGACATTCCGAAAAAGCGCCGCCGCCCCCAGGAGCAGAAGCCCCACGGGCAGGGCGTTGAGGACGATCAGCAGGGGCTGGCGGAGGAAGCCGGAGAGGAGCCCCCGGAAGGAATTGGGCTGGCACCAGAGGGCCAGCAGGGTGATCCCCCCGGCCAGCAGCACCGCCGCCAGGAGGCTGAGGGGCAGGGAAAGGCGATACTTTGGTTTGGGAAACGGGTGTTTCAAACGGTTCACTCCTTGAAATGCTCGTGGTTGAAGATGTGGTCCACGCAGAAACAGTGGTAGCCCGCGCAGCGGGAGCAGTAGCGGAATTCCAGGTCCGGGTAGTCCGCGTCCGTCCGGCCGCAGACGGAGCACTTGTGCCGGTAGCCCTGCTGGGCCTCCTTCTTCCGCTGCCGGCGGACGGCGGACTTGAACTGGATGGTCTGGTGGGAGTTCCGGTGCCGGGAATAGGCCCTCTGCCGGTCGAACTGGTCCACGATTTCGCACCAGAAGAAAATCAGCACGTTCAGCATAGCCGCCACCGGCAGCAGCGCCTTGAGGAAGCGCCCGGCGAACAGAGCGCCCAGGATGTCCACGGCGAAGAGCACTATATCCGCGACGGCCAGCCACTTGGCTTTCAGGGGGATGATATACATGAACAGGATCTGGGCGTCGGGGTACAGGGCGGCAAAGGCAAGGAACATGGACATGCCCACATAGTAGGCCCCCAGGATGGTCCCGCTGCCGAAGGCGTAGTGGCTGATAATGCCGGTGAGGAGGGTCAAAACCACGCCGGAGAGATAGAAGAGGTTGAATTTCGGCGTGCCCCACTCCCGCTCCAGCATGGAGCCGATGAAGTACATGAAGTACAAAGACAAAATCAGATTGAAAGGATTGGTACTGTCCGGCACAAAGATGAAGGTGAGAAGCCGCCAGAGCTGCCCGTGGAGGACCTGGTCCCAGTCGAACCACAAAAACTGGACGGCCAGGCCGTCGGTCATGCGCAGGAGGAAAAAGGCGATCACGTTGCCGATGACGATGTACAGCATGAGGTTGGGGACGCCGAAGTTGGGGTGCCGGAGCGCGAAGCGCTCCATGGCGCTGTTCAGCTTTCTCAAGGGTGCTCCCTCCCGATTTTTGTTTTAGAATTAAAGAGCATTATACCCCGTTCCCAGGAAAAAGTCACCAACATTTTTTGAACATTGCCTCCGGCGGAAAAATTTTCCGGCGAAAAAGGGCGGGGGACCCTTGACAAACCGGCAGGACCTGCTACAATACTAGACAAGTAAATATCCTTATCAAGAGTGGCGGAGGGAACGGCCCGATGAAACCACGGCAACCTGCATTGCAAAGGTGCCAAATCCGGCGGAAACGACAGATGAGGAACGAGGAAAGACTTCCCGTGCGTTTCGCGTCGAAACGCGCGGTTTTTCTTTGCCTTTCCGGGCTGTTCAGCCGCCCCAAATTGTCCCAGCGCGCGGGAGGAAACAAGGCGCGCCGCTTCCAAGAAAAGCGAGAAGGAGAACGCTATGGCAAGACATTACCTCTTCACCTCCGAGTCCGTGACGGAGGGACATCCCGACAAGATCTGCGACCAGATTTCCGACGCCGTCCTGGACGCCATTATGGAGAAGGATCCCCAGGGGCGGGTGGCCTGTGAGACCACGGCCTGCACCGGGCTCATCCACGTCATGGGCGAAATCACCACCAGCTGCTATGTGGACATCGACAAAATCGCCCGGGAGGTGGTCCGGGACATCGGCTATGACCGGGGAAAATACGGCTTCGACTGCGACACCTGCGGCGTCATCACCTCCATCGACGAACAGTCTGCGGACATCGCCCTGGGCGTGGACAAATCCCTGGAGAACAAAAACAACGAAGAATCCGAGCTGAACCACGGCGCGGGAGACCAGGGCATGATGTTCGGCTACGCCTGTGACGAGACCCCGGAGCTGATGCCCCTGCCCCTGTCCCTGGCCCAGAAGCTCTGCCTCCAGATGACCAAGGTCCGCAAAAGCGGCCTGGTGTCCTACATGCGCCCCGACGGGAAGAGCCAGGTCACCGTGGAATACGACGAAAACAACAACCCGGTGCGCATCGACACCGTGGTCATCTCCACCCAGCACAACCCGGATGTCACCCTAGAGCAGATCCGCCGGGACATGATCAACCTGGTGGCCAAGGAGGTCCTGCCCGCCGACATGCTGGACGAGAACACCAAGTACTACGTGAACCCCACCGGCCGCTTCGTCAAGGGCGGACCCGCCGCCGACGCGGGCCTCACGGGCCGGAAGATCATCGTGGATACATACGGCGGAAGCGCCCCCCACGGCGGCGGCTGCTTCTCCGGCAAGGACCCCACCAAGGTGGACCGCTCCGCCGCCTACGCCGCCCGGTGGGTGGCCAAGAACATCGTGGCCGCGGGCCTGGCCAAGCGCTGCCAGATTGAGCTGGCCTACGCCATCGGCGTGGCGAAGCCGGTCAGCATCATGGTGGACACCTTCGGCACCGGGACGGTGGACGACGGAAAGCTGGAGGAAGCCGTGGGCAAGGTCTTCGACCTCCGGCCCACCGCCATCATCCGGGATCTGGACCTCCGCAAGCCCATTTACCGCAAGCTGGCCGCCTACGGCCACATGGGCCGGGAGGACCTGGGCGTGGCCTGGGAGAAGACAAACCGGGCGGAGGCGCTGAAGGCCGCCGTACAGGAGTAAGCGCGTTCGGATTTCTAGAAGAGGCAAAAAAGGGGGCGTATGGTTAAAACCATACGCCCCCCTTTTTTCAGAACCCTCAACTCAGAAAGCAGAAATCCCGCCAACCGTTGAGCTGTCAACGATTGCGGGACTTCTTTCTGGTGACCCGGCGGGGATTCGAACCCCGGACCCACTGCTTAAAAGGCAGTTGCTCTGCCGACTGAGCTACCGGGTCGTCGTCAGAACAAACTGCACTTCATGAATCCCGCCCTGCGGGCAGGCTTCACTCCGTTCCGTTTGTTCTTCCTCTCCCCACCGGACCCGCTTACGCTGGGCTCCGGCGGGGGCCCCTGGTTTGCACTTCATGAATCCCGCCCTGCGGGCAGGCTGCGCACGGCCTCACTGTGCTTACGGCTGTTTTTCTCTCTCGTTCTCCTGTCCCCCGTCTCCCGTCTTTCGTCTCCCGCAGGGGTGGGGGATGCTCAAGGGGGAGCCCGCTCCCCCTTGAAGGGAGGCGGAAGGAATGGAGCGGGCGGAGTCCTCGCCGCTTTGCGGCGGGGACGCAGCAGAGCGGAATTTCTTCCGCCGTCTGGCAGGGACGGCTGGACTCGAACCAGCGCATGAGGGAGTCAAAGTCCCTTGCCTTACCGCTTGGCTACGTCCCCATGCAGGAAGGAAATAAGCGCGGGGACCGGGGAAAAGCCCCGATCCCCCGCTTCTTGTGGGGTGGGAGATGGGACTCGAACCCACGACACCCGGAACCACAATCCGGTGCTCTAACCAACTGAGCTACACCCACCACATATCAACCCTCTGAAAACCGCTGGACGAAGGGGAAGAGCTTGGCACGCCAGAAGGGACTCGAACCCCTGGCCTACTGCTTAGAAGGCAGTTGCTCTATCCGGCTGAGCTACTGGCGCGAATTTTGGATGGAGCAGGTGACGAGAATCGAACTCGCATCCCCAGCTTGGAAGGCTGGTGCCCTGACCATTGTGCTACACCTGCATACGTCTTGGCCGCGGGGTTTCGGCCCTCCCTGAAAATCGTCAGCTTGGATATCATACCACGAAAGCACCCGGCTGTCAAGCGGTCTTGGACGGTTTTCCCTGGATTTTCGGAAATTTTTTCTCACCGGCCCAAATCTAAAAAAGCCTCCATCAGCCGCCGCCCCGGAGCCGGGTTCCCCAGGCGCTCCGGGTGCCACTGGACCGCCCACACCGGCAGGCGCTCATGGCGCAGGGCCTCCACCACGCCGTCCTCCGCCCACTGGACGGCCCGGAGGCCGCTGCCCAGCCGGTCCGCCGCCTGGTGGTGGGCGCTGTTCACCGTCGGCCCCTCCCCCCAGAAAACGCGCGAGGAAGCGGTCCGCACGCCGTGGAGCCGGTCCCCTTCCTTCCAGGCACTGTGTCCGGGAATGTCCTGGGCCAGGGTCCCGCCGAAAAAGACATTAATGGTCTGGAGCCCCCGGCAGACCCCCAGCACCGGCTTCCCCGCGGCGGTGAACTCCTGGAGCAGCCGGAGCTCCGCCTCGTCCCGCTCCGGCTCCAGCCCCCGGGAAGCCGTGTTCTCCTGCCCGTAGCGCCAGGGCTCCAGGTCCCCGCCGCCGGGGAGCAGCAGCGCGTCCCATTTGACCGCCTCTCTCCCGGCTTCTTCCCCAAACACCGCCCGGCCCCCGGCGGACGCCACCCAGCGCCGGTAATTGGCGAACCGCTCCGGGTCCCCCCAGATATACACCGTCTTTTCCATCCGCGTCCCCTCCCCCGTCTCCTCCCAGCCTATGCGGCGGATAATTTCTATGTTACAGATATTGACTTGAAAAGCGGTCCGTAGTATGATTTCCCTAGGCCGGGAGGCATTCGGCCTCCGTGCAAATCGCGCGGAATCCCGCCTCCGGCAAAGAGAATCAAGATGACAGAATGGGGGATCTTTTATCATGAAACGACTGCTTTCCCTGACCCTGGCGCTGCTGCTGCTTTTGACTCTGGCCGCCTGCGGCGGCGATGACTCCGGAAGTTCCGGCGGCGGCGACCGCAGCGGAGCCGGCAGCGGCGAGGTCCAGGCGGAGGACGGCTATGCCGAAGCCCGCATCGGCGACCTGGTACATTCTTACTTCATGGACTTCACCGTGAACAGCGCCTACACAACCGCCGACTACCACGGCCACGCCGCCCCGGAGGGCATGAAGGTGCTGGTGGTGGAGATGACCATCCGGAACACCTTTAACGAGAGCCTCCCCATGTATGACGACGACTTCCAGGGCCAGTGGAGCGCCAGCTCTGAAACGGAAGAGTTCGCCTGGCCCATCACGGAGGGGGAGGACGGCTCCGACCTGGACACCGTGGCGGAGGAACAGCTCCCCGCCGAGTACGAGCTGGCGGTGAACGAGTCCCGCACCGGCACCCTGGTCTTCGACGTGCCCGCGGACGAGAAGGATTTCTCCATCTCCCACCTGGAGCTGTTCGACGACGACAGCGAGGGGGACACCTTCTTCGTCTTCTTCACCGCCGAGGAGCGGTAAACGCGGTTTTCAAAGCGGAGCGGCAAAGCCGCTCCGCTTTCGTCTTATCCCAGCCTCCGGGCCAGCAGGAACAGAAGGGCGGTGCGGGCGGGACAGTAAACGCAGAAGAACTGCTTCCAGCCCCGGCCCTTCTCGCCGCCGTACCGGAGCATCAGCGGCGGGGCGTTCTTCTTCAAAAAGGGCCCAGGATTTTTCCTGGTTGCTATTTCCATCCGCCCTTGGTATAATACCCTTAGAAAAACCGGCCCCTGAGGGCCGAAATGCAACAGAGAGGAGACAATCACTATGGATCGCTGCGCCAAAGCGTATCAATATCACAAGGAGGGCTGGAACTGCGCCCAGTCCGTGGCGGGGGCCTGCGCGGACCTGGCGGGCCGGACGCCGGAGGAGGTCCTGCCCCTCCTGGGCGGCTTCGGCGGCGGCATGGGCGGCAGCCACGAGGAGGTCTGCGGCGCCGTCAGCGGCGGCGCGCTGATTGTAAGCCTCTGCTTCCCCTTTGACAAGCAGGGGGATCAGGAGGCCAAGCGGAACGTCTACCGGATTACGAAAGAGTACCGCCGCCGCTTTTCCGAGGTCTTCGGCCTCACCCGCTGCGGCGACCTCCTCCGGGCCCGGCCCGGCGTGACGGACAAAAATCCCGCCTCCCAGCGCCTGGGCGTCACCGCCCACTGCGACAACATGATCGTCACGGCGGTGGAGCTGCTGGAGACCCTGGTGCAGGAGGAGCGGGAAGGGGGTACGGCATGAGCCACGAGCACAAGAAACGCCAATTCAGCAGCCAGTGGGGCTTCGTCCTCTCGGCGGTGGGCTCCGCGGTGGGCATGGCCAACGTGTGGGGCTTCCCGGCGAAAATGGGCAGCTACGGCGGCGGGGCCTTCCTCATCGCCTACCTGATCTTCATCGCCCTCTTCGGCACCGTGGGCCTGGCGGCGGAGTACGCCGTGGGCCGCCGGGCCCGGACAGGCACCCTGGGGGCCTATGAGATGGCCTGGGGCACGAGGAAGAAAGAACTGGGCAGGGCCGGGGGCCTCTTGGGCTGGCTGCCCCTGGCGGGGTCCATGTGCATCGCCCTGGGCTACGCGGTCATCATCGCGTATGTGCTCAAGGCCTTCGCCGGCTCCCTCACCGGGGAGCTGATGACGGCGGACACCGCCGCCTGGTTCGAGAGCTTCTCCCTGGCGGACTACTCCGTCATTCCCTTCCACGCCGTCGTGGTGGTAGGCACCTTGCTGACCCTGCTCCTGGGGGCCAAGAGCATCGAGAAAAGCAACAAGGTCATGATGCCCCTGTTCTTCCTGATCTTCCTTGTCCTGGCGGTGCGGGTGGCCTTTCTCCCCGGCGCGGCGGAGGGCTACCGCTACATGTTCTCCCCCCGGTGGGAGGAACTGCTGGACCCGATGGTCTGGATCTGGGCCATGGGACAGGCTTTCTTCTCCCTGTCCATCACCGGCAGCGGCATGATCGTCTACGGGGCCTACCTGGACACGGCGGAGGACGTGGCGAAGCTTGCCAAGCGGACGGCCCTCTTCGACACCATCGCCGCCCTGGTCGCCGCCCTGGTGATGATTCCCGCCTGCTTCGCCTACGGGCTGGACATCGGGGCGGGGCCCTCCCTGCTCTTCGTCACCCTGCCCCGGATTTTACAGGACATCCCCCTGGGACGGCTGTTCGCGGTGATTCTGTACGTCGCCATGATCTTCGCCGGGGTCAGCTCCCTCCAGAACATGTTTGAGGCGGTGGGAGAATCCCTGCTTCACAAGTTCCCCAAGCTCAGCCGGAAGGCCATGCTGGTTTTGCTCTGCGTGGTGTGCCTTGGCATCGGCCTCCACATGGAGCCCATCTTCAAGTGGGGCCCCTGGATGGACATTGTGTCCATCTACATCATCCCCATCGGGGCCACCCTGGGGGCGGTGAGCTGGTTCTGGATCATGCGCCGGGAGGATTTGATGGACGAGGCGGCCAAGGGGGCGGACAAGGCCCCCGGCGCCTGGTGGTACAATCTCGGGCGGTATGTCTACGTGCCCTGCGCCGTGATCCTGTGCCTGGTGGCGCTGTGCATGAAGGTGGCCTTCTGACGCTTCACCGCGCCTCCCCAAAATTTCCGCCGGTCATTAACTTCTGCGCTGGTTTGCCGATAGAAAAAACAAGGAAAACCTTGATGGGAAGAAATGGGGAGAAAGGTATCTTATGGATAGTACGATTCAAGCCAATTATGGAACGAGAACTTATGACGCCCCTGCCAAGGCCCGCGAGGCCAAGCGGACCGGGACACAGGCCAGCAGTTTTCTTGATATGGCGGCGCAGGCCAGCAGCCGCAGAACGGGCGCGCCGGCAGCCGGTATGGGCGGCCTTATGGGCGTGGCAGGTCTGCCCGCCGGCCTGATGATGGATTTGTCGGTGCGGGCCGCCGGGCAGGTGGGGAGCGCAGAAGCGGCGGAAGCGGTGGAGGCCCCCTCTCTGGAAACCATGTTGAAAGCCAAATATCCCAACATCCATTATCACGTTTTTGACGCTGGCAGCGGCTATTGGAGAACACGGAACGACTATCCTCATTATCTGTTGTACCAGGACGGAGACAAGGCCAAGGAAACGCTGGAAAATTGGCAGCCCAACGGGGCCAATCCCTTTTACGGCTCCATAGACGGCAGGTTTACTGCTCCGAAGGAGATTCACGCCCTGGGCAGCGTCCCTCCCGGAAGCAAGGCCGTGGTCATCCATCCCAAGGTACAGGAGCGCATGGAGAAAGACCCGGCCTATGCCCAGGAGATCTTCATGAAGATTGACGCGTGGTTTGCCTTTGACGTGGCGCGGAACGAGGCCGTTATGCCCGGAAGTACGTGGGATATGTCCCAGGCCGTTGCCATCGGGGAGGACGGGAATATTTGCAATGCCTGTTCCAGCAGTCCCGGCAGGATCACCTGCTTCAGGAGCGGCTCCGACGATGAGGAGAGCTGGTGGGATCTGCGCATGGCCCGCCACGCCGAGTTCATGAAGCTGGCGGCGGAGAGTCAAATCCAGCGGCGTATGCAGGCCTCCGACCTGCTTTCAGCCGGCGCGGCAAAATCCCGGCTTGCCCGCATGATGAACGAGGGAGATTTGCAGTCGGTCTTCGGTGATGAGATTTCCGGTATTCCCACCGAAACCGTTCTGGCAATCACGCAGGCCAGGGTTTTTTCTACTTCGTTGACATGACAAAGGCGGCGGGGATAATTCCCCGCCGCTGTTTTCATTTTTCCCAGGTTCAGATCAGCCCCTGCACCAAAATAATCAAAATCAGCACCGGCAAAACAAACTGGAAATAGGGCCGGAGCCACCGGGGCATCTTGATGCCCTCCCCGGCGTTGGCCTCCTCCAGGTACCGGTCATAGCCCCAGCCGCTCTTGCTGACGCAGAACAGCAGATACACCAGGGACCCCAGGGGCAGCAGCAGGTTGCTGACCAGGAAGTCCTCGCTGTCCAGCACGTCCCGGCCCCCGATGAGGTGCAGATTGCTCCACACGTTGTACCCCAGCACGCAGGGCATGCTGGCGATGAGGATAAAGACGCAGTTCGCCAGGGCCGCCTTCTTCCGGGACCAGCCGAAGTTGTCGATGGCGTTGGCCTGGAGGTTTTCAAACACGGCGATGACCGTGGAGAAGCTGGCGAAGGTCATGAAGAGGAAGAACAGGGACCCCCAGAGCCGCCCCCCCGCCATGTCCGCGAAGACCTTGGGGAGAATCATGAAGATCAGCGCCGGGCCCTGCCCCGGCTCCACGTTGAAGGAGAAACAGGCCGGGAAGATGATGAGCCCCGCCATCAGGGCCACGAAGGTGTCCAGCAGGCAGATGCGCACCGCCTCGCTGGTGAGGGTGTTGTCCCGGCTCATATAGCTGCCGAAAATCTCCATGGCGGCGATGCCTAAGCTCAGGGTAAAGAACGCCTGGTTCATGGCGGCGGTGATCACATGGCCCAGCCCCGCCTCCGCCGCCCGGCCGAAGTCGGGCAGGAGGTAGAACTTCACGCCCTCCATGCCGCCGGGGAGCAGCAGGCTGTGGACGGCCAGCACCACGATGAGGGTCAGCAGCCCCAGCATCATCCACTTCGTAATCCGCTCCAGCCCCTTCTGGAGGCCGAAGCTCACCACCAAAAAGCCCGCCAGGACGGTGAGCGCCATCCACACGGACATCTCCACCGGGTCCGCCAGCATGGCGGGGAAGACGCCCTCCACCGCGTCGGCGGCCAGCCCGTCAAAGGCCCCGCCGGCGAACTTGAAGAAGTAGCCCAGCATCCAGCCGGAGACGGTGGTGTAGTACATCATCAAAAGGCAGCAGCCCGCCACGCAGAACCAGCCGTGGATGTGCCACTTGCTGCCCGGCTTCTGCAGGGCCTGATAGCCCTGGACGGCGCTCTTGCGGCTGGCCCGGCCCACCGCCAGCTCCATGGTCAGCACCGGCACGCCCATGATGGCCAGGAAGAGCAGGTAAAACAGCACGAACACGCCGCCGCCGTTCTCCCCGGTGACATAGGGGAATTTCCACACGTTGCCGATGCCGATGGCACAGCCCGCGCTTACCAGAAGGAAGCCCAGGCGGGATTGAAAACGCTCCCGTTTCATAAGTTTCTCGTTCCTCTCTTGTATGTTTCGTTGCAAAACCCACAGGCGGGAAGACCGTCCGGGGCAGATTCTCTTATGATAACGGGCCGGGACGGAAATGTCAATGCTTTCGTGCGGAAAAGGAAAGCCCCGGCTTCCGCCGGGGCTTGACAGATAGGCCGTTTCGGCCTATAATAATTCCAGGCGCCGCGGCAAGCGGTTGGTCCGGTTAGAATATTACAGCTTCAAAAGAGAAACCGTCACCCTGCCCGGTGGCGGTTTCCGCTTTTTACCTTGATCGTCACAGTCCAACGCAGGATATGGAACGTCAATGTAATCGGCATCTTGTCACCCCCTTTCGGGGAGCGTGACCAACCGCCGCCGTCTTGTCATGGCGCCTATCCGCAGCATACCACAAACTTCGGCAAAAAACAAGGCCGGAAAGGAGGCCCCCATGACGGACTGCCGGACCCGATATCCCCTCCTGCTCATCCACGGCCTCAACTGCCGGGACGACTGGATCTTCTCCTACTGGGGCCCCATCACGGACCTTCTCCGCGCCCGCGGGGCCCTGGTTTACCTCAGCGGCCAGGACGCCTGGGGCGGCGTCCCCGCCAACGCCCGGGCCCTCCTCCGCCGGGGAGAGGATATTCTGGCGGAGACGGGCGCGGAAAAGCTGAACCTTATCGCTCACTCCAAGGGCGGGCTGGAGGCCCGGTATCTCCTCTCCACCCTGGGCTTCGCCCCCAGGGCCGCCTCCCTCACCACCATCTGCACGCCCCACCGGGGCTCCCGCGCCGCGGCGGAGTGGCTGGCCCGGGAGCGGGTCTGCCGGGTCGCGGGCCGGGGGCTGGAGGGCTTCTGGCGGGCACGGGGAGACCGGGACCCGGACTTCCCGGCGGCGGTAAGCGCCCTGACCCCGGAGGCCATGGAGCGCTTCAACCGGGAGAACCCGGACAGCCCCCTGGTCTACTACCAGAGCTGGGGCGCCCGGCTGGACAGGCCCGGCTGGGACCCCATGGACCGCCTCCAGCTCCGGCTCACCAGGGCCGACGCCCCCACCGACGGCCTGGTCTCCCCGGACTCCGCCGCCTGGGGGCGTTGGCGGGGCGCCCTGGAGGGCGTGTCCCACCAGGACGCCGTGGGCGGCCGGAGGCGGAAGCGCCCCGGCTTCGACGCGGGAGAGTTTTATATCCGCCTGGTACAGGAGCTGGCGGAAATGGGTTTTTAAGGAGAGCGTTATGGAACGATATACCCAGGCCGCCCCGGCGAAAATCAACCTGGCCCTGGATATCCTGGGCCGCCGCCCGGACGGCTATCACGAGATGCGCATGGTCATGCAGACGGCGAGCCTCTGCGATACCGTGACCTTGGAGGAGGCCGGGGAGGGCTTTACCCTCTCCGCCCAGGGCCTCGTCCTCCCCCAGGGGAAGACCCTGGAGCAGCGGGCGGCGGAAGCCTTCTTCGCCGCCGTCGGACGGCCTATCCCCGGCCTCCGGGTGACGCTGGAAAAGCGGACCCCGGCCTACGCGGGCCTGGGGGGCGGCAGCGCCGACGTGGCGGCCCTGCTGCGGCTGCTGCGGGAGCGGTACGCCCCGGACCTGCCCCCGGAGGCGCTGGAGGCCGTGGGCGGACAAATCGGCAGCGACATGCCCTTCTGCGTCCGGGGCGGCACCGCCCTGGCGGAGGGCCGGGGGGACGTCCTGACGGACCTGCCCCCCCTGCCGGACTGCCGCTTTGTCCTCTGTAAGCCGGACTTCGACCTGCCCACAGGACCCATGTTCGCCCGGCTCCGCTTTGACGGGAGCCTCCCCCATCCGGACGTGGACGGGATGGCCACCGCCCTGAAACGGGGGGACCTGGAGGGCCTGGCCCAGCGCGTGGGCAACGTCTTCGAGGCCGTCCTGGAACCGGAAGAGCGGCGGGAAATCGAAGGCATTCAGGAAACGCTCCGCCGCCAGGGGGCCCTGGCCGCCGCCATGTCCGGCTCCGGCCCGGCGGTGTTCGGCCTCTTCCCCCCGGAAGCGGAAACCGCCGGGGCGCTGGAGGAACTAAAGCGCCGCTATGCCCAGGTTTTTGAGGCGGAGCCTGTGAAACGGCTGCTGTAGAACAGACGAAGCCCCGTCCCCATGCGTTCCTGCCGTCGGGCGGCATGTAGGGAGCGGGCTCTGTCCCGCCCCGTTTCCTCACAGCAAAACGGGCACTTCCCTCCGGAGCTCCAGGCTCTCCGGCGTGACGGCGCAGTCATAGGCGCATACCTTCACTCCCGCGGCCGCCGCCTCCCGGAGGGCCGCGCCGAAGGCCGGATGGGTCTCGTCGTTGGGAGCCACGCTCTTCATGCCCTCCATCTGCACCACGAAGAACAGCGCCGCCCCCAGCCCGGCCTCCGCCGCTTTTTGCAGCTCCCGAAGGTGCTTCACCCCCCGTTCCGTGGGCGCGTCGGGGAAGCGGGCCGCGCCCCCTTCCTCTAACGTCACGCCCTTCACCTCAATCAAATAGAGGCCCCGAGGGCTTTCCACACAAAAATCCAGCCGGGACTCCCCGTAAACGTACTCCCGGCGGAGGACCGCCCCCTCCGGAAGCCGGGGCTCCAGCCACTCGGCGAACACCCGATTGGGGGCCTGGGCGTCCATGTTCACCAGCAGCGCCCCCTTTTGGACGGCGATGAGGTCGCAGGCGGTTTTCCGCTTGGGGTTCGCGCTTTTTTCCAGGTACACGGCCGCTCCCGGAGTCAGCAGCTCCCGGCAGCGGCCCGTATTTTTTACATGGACGGTCTGCACGCCCCCCTCCGCCTCCACCTGGGCAATGAAGCGGTTGGGCCGGGCGAGAAAACGGCCCGGGACCACGGTTTTGTACTGCATAGCGGGCTCCTTTCCGGCGGGGCGGAGAAATTTTATCGGTTTCTTAACGGACAAATCCGCGGTTTCCCGCCCCGGATTCGTAAAATTGTACCATGTTTTACTCCTCACGTCCAGCCTCCGTGAACTGCGCAAAAAAGCCCTGATAAAATTTCCGCAAAGTCATTGTTTTTTTCGGCGGAAGTTGATACAATAGCCCTGCATCTATATTTATAGGAGGGAGCATATGCCAGAGTATTCCAGCTTGTTTGTCTGCCTGATGGGCATGGGCGTCGTCTTTTTCGGCCTCATCTGTCTCATCGTCCTGACGATGATTATGGGCAAGATCGTGGGCGGTCACGCGGCCCACGCCGCCCCCGAGTGCAACCGCCAGGAGAT
>VSMY01000034.1 GCA_009773995.1 Oscillibacter sp.
TTGATGTCCATGGGGTAGAGGCCGTAGAAGGGGGCGATCTCCCCGGAGACCCCGGTGGCCTCGGAGAGGACGATGTTGGTCAGCTCCCCGTTCCGCAGGGCCAGAATGTCCGTCACCGCGCCGGACTGCTCCGTCACCCCGGTGACAAAGAGGGCCGGCGTGCCGCCCTTCAGGGTCCCGGTGGTCAGGCGGCCCTGCTGGCTCAGTTCCGCCATGGTGACGGAGATCCGGGCCGGGGACTGGGGCGCCAGGGTTCCCCTCCGCCAGTCGTAGCAGTCGGCCACGCCGTCCCCCTCCTCGTCGGCGTGAAGGACTACCAGCTCCCGGAGGCCGTCGCCGTCCAGGTCGATGCTGGCGTAGCGCACATAGCTGACGCTGCGCAGCAATTCCTGGGGCCCGGCGGGGGCCAGGGCGTAGACCGAGAGGGCCTGGAGCTCGGCGTTGACCCGCCAGCCCACGATGATCTCCGTCCGCCCGTCGCCGTCCAGGTCCGTGTAGACCACGCTGTAGACGGACGCGCCGCTGCCCTCGATGACGGCGGACTGCTCATAGCTGTCCTCCTTGGCGGAGAAGATATAGATTTTCAGGGGCCTCTCGTCCTCCGCCTTGCGGAAGAAGGCGACGGCCTCCTGCTGCCCGTCGCCGTCCAGGTCCGTCAGCTGGACGGGCTGGATGTTGGCCCCGGACATGGGGGCGGCGTACTCCGCGCCGTCCTCTAAAATGGCGTTGAGCCGGGCGTTGAGCTCCGTGTACTTGGCGGGCAGCTCCGGGAGGGCGTAAAGCTCCTCGGGGTTGAACTCGATGTTGAACCCGCCGCAGCCGCCCAGGGACAGGGACAGCAGCAGCGCCGCCGCCAGGGCCCGTATTTTTTTTGCCATTACGCCGCCTCCCTTGCCGCATGAAGCAGTCTGAAAACTCTAATATCCTATCATACCACGTTTTTCCCCGTTTGGGTAGTGTTTCTTAGCTTGATTTTGCCCCGGATTTTTCCGTATCTTACAAAACTGTAAGATACGGCCCCAAAACTGTAAGGCAAATCCATGGCATCCCGGCTCCGAGCCTGTTACAATAAGGCCATCACCCAAGAGGAGGAATCCGATATGCCTTTACTGGAAGTACAGCACCTGCAAAAAATCTACACCACCCGCTTCGGCGGCAATCAGGTCACCGCCCTGGCGGATGTGAATTTCTCCGTGGAGTCCGGGGAGTACGTGGCCATTATGGGCGAGTCCGGCTCCGGCAAGACCACCTTGTTAAATATCCTGGCGGCCCTGGACCGCCCCACCGCCGGGGAGGTCTTCCTGAACGGCCGGGCCCTCTCGGACATCCGGGAGCGGGACCTGGCGGCCTTCCGGCGGTCTCACCTGGGCTTCGTGTTCCAGGACTTCAACCTGCTGGACACCTTCTCTCTCCAGGACAACATCTTTCTCCCCCTGGTCCTGGCGGGGAAGGACTACCGGGACATGAAAAAGAAGCTCCAGCCCATCGCGGAGCAGCTGGGCGTCGCCGACATCCTGGCCAAGTACCCCTACGAGGTCTCCGGCGGGCAGAAGCAGCGCTGCGCCGTGGCCCGGGCCCTCATCACGGACCCCCAGATCGTCCTGGCCGACGAACCCACCGGGGCCCTGGACTCCCGGGCCTCCGACAACCTGCTGGAGCTCTTCGGGGAGGTCAACCGGGGGGGCCAGACCATCCTCATGGTCACCCACTCCGTCAAGGCCGCCAGCCACGCCGGGCGGGTCCTCTTCCTCCGGGACGGGCAGGTCTACCACCAGCTCTACCGGGGCGGGCAGAGCGCCGAGGCCCAGTTCGCCAAAATCTCCGACACCCTCACGGTGCTGACGCAAGGCGGTGAGCCCCGTGCGTAAGTCCGGCTTCTTCCCCCGCCTGGCCCTGGTGAACCTGGCCCGGAACGGGCGGTTCTACGGGCCCTACCTCCTCTCCTGCGCGGTCACGGCGGCCATGTACTACATCCTGCTGTTTTTGGCCTACAACCAGGGGCTGGACAGTGTCCGGGGGGCCATGTACCTCAAGTCCCTGGCCGGGGTGGGGTGTCTCGTGGCGGCAGGGCTCTCGGCGGTCATCCTGCTCTACGCCAACAGCTTCGTCATGAAGCGCCGCCGGCGGGAGCTGGGCCTGTACAACATCTTAGGATTGGAAAAGCGGCACATCGCCCGGATGTGCTTCTGGGAGACCCTGTTCTGCGCCGCCGTCACCCTGGCGGGGGGCCTGCTCCTGGGGATTCTCTTTTCCAAGGCTGTGGTTCTCCTGCTCCTGAAGCTGGCCCGAGTCCCCGCCCAGTTCGGGATGGAGATTTCCTTTCTGGGCATCTGGGAGACCGCCTCGCTCTTCGGGCTCCTGTTTCTGCTGACCCTGATCCGCAACCTCTGGCAGGTGAGCCGGGCCAGGCCGGTGGAGCTGCTCCACAGCGCCAGCGCCGGAGAACGGGAGCCCCGGACGAAATGGCTGCTGGTGGTCCTGGGCGTCTTGACCCTGGGGGGCGGGTACTTCCTGGCGATTGCCACGAAGAATCCCATCGAGGCCATGCTCTGGTTCTTCATCGCGGTGATTCTGGTTATCATCGGCACTTATTGCCTGTTTACCGCCGGGTCCATCGCCGTCCTGAAGCGCCTCCGGGCCAACCCGAAGTTTTACTACCAGACCCGGCACTTCACCGCCGTCTCCGGCCTTCTCTACCGGATGAAGCAGAACGCCGTGGGACTGGCCAGCATCTGCATTCTCTCCACCATGGTGCTGGTGACGGTCTCCACCACCCTGGCCATCTACATCGGCCTGGAGAACGCCCTGGACGAGATGTTTCCCTATGACATCGAGTTCGTCCAGGACCTGGAGCGCCAGCCGGGGGACCCCATGGACCACATGGCGGAGGTCCGCGCCGCCGCCGAAAGCTCCGGGGGCTTTGCGGACTCCCGGTACTATACCCGTTACTGGGTCTACTGCGGCGTGCGGGACGGGGTGGTCTCCCTGAACCTGGTTGCCAACTGCCTCCGCACGGAGGTGGAGGTGGTGACGGCGGAGGACTACAACCGTCTCACCGGAAGCGACTATATCCTGGCCCCGGACGAGGTCCTGGCCCGTACCCGGAATCTCCCGGACTTCCCGGCGGACTTCACCATCACCAGCTATTTCTCCGACTGGCCGGAGGACATCCCCAAGGAGACCGGCGCCGACAGCGTCTCCTACTCCTTCCACGTCCGGGAGGAGATTACGGAGACCATCCATCACGCCACCACCTCCCTGCTGGGCCAGGAGGACTCGACCCTGTTCCTGGTGGTGGCGGACCGCGAAACGGCGGAAAAGATCATGGACCTGGATACCTCCCGCAGCGCCCGGCAGTTCCGGGTGCAGATGAACCTGGCCGGGAACGGCTATGACGAAAAGCTGGCCCAGACGGAGCGCTTAGTCTATGACCTGAGCCAGCGGGACGACGGCGTGGGCTTCACCAGCAAGCAGGATCAGGCCCAGGAGTACTACGCCATGTACGGCGGCTTCCTGTTCCTGGGGGTCTTCCTGGGCATCCTGTTCCTGCTGGCCACGGTGCTGATTATCTACTACAAGCAGATTTCCGAGGGCTACGAGGACCAGCGGCGCTATCTCATCCTCCGCCAGGTGGGCATGGACCGGCGGGAGGTCAACGCCTCCATCCACAGCCAGATTCTCCTGGTGTTCTTCCTGCCCCTGGGAGCGGCGGCCCTCCATGTGTTCGTGGCCTTCCCCATGCTCTCCAAGATGATGGAGCTCTTCAACCTCCACGACGTGAAGCTCTTCGCCCTCTGCACGGCGGGGACCCTGGCGGCCTTCTGCGGAATCTACGCCCTGGTCTTCGCCTGGACGGCACGGGCCTACAGCCGCCTGGTGGGCGGAAACAGCTGAGCCCTCTCGTTTCAGGCCCCGCCGGGTCGGGTAGATCCTCCGGCGGGGCCCGGTTTTTCAATCTGACGGAACTGTAAGATTTCAGAAAGACTCTGGACACATTTCCGTGCTACGCTGGGCATAGAAAAAGGGCCCCGGCGGGCCCGAAATTTGACAAGACGCGGCGTCGATGGTATGATGACATGCAGAAGGACGCTGCTGCATAAAAAGGCGGTTGGCCCTCCCTTTGGGCCCCCGCAAAAGCCTAGGCTTTTGCGGAACGGCGAAAGGGGGTGAAGCTGATGGGAAGGAAACGGCTGTACATAGTACTTCGGTTTCTGGTGTGTCTGGCCTTTTGGGCCTGCATACTGACCATAAAAGCGTGTTGACCGTCCGGCCGGTACCCGAACGGTCAACGTAGATTCTACGCCTGACTTGTGAGGGCCAACTGCCATGCAGCAGCGTCCTTCTATCTTCATTATACACAAATCCGCCGCCTTGTCAATGGAGACAGGGCGTTTTTTCATCCTCCCGGACCACCGGAAAAATAACGAGGGGTTACAAAACTGTACCCTTTTTGTAACTTCCTTTTCCATTAAATGGTGTATGCTTACAAATAAAATACCGGGTCCCGCCCCGAAAAAATCTTCCGTCCCCTCTTGACAAGCTGTATTAACTGTATTATTATTGCTAATACGATAGTACAATAACACAGGCGGGAAAATTTTTCGAAACCCTTGAAGAATCCCGCCCGGCTGTTCCGTAATATACTTGAGACATGAGAAGCGAGGTCTGCCATGAAAATTCTGATTACATCCGACTGGTACATCCCCGCGGTGAACGGCGTCGTCACCTCGGTGAAGAATCTCCGCCGGGAGCTGGAGGCCCGTGGCCACGAGGTCCGGGTGCTGACCCTCTCCCAGAATCGCCGGTCCTATAAGCGGGACGGCGTGACCTGCCTGGGCTCCGTGGCGGCGGGGCTCATCTACCCCGGCGCCCGGCTGCGGACCGCCCTGGCGGGGAAATGGGTCCGGGAGATCGTGGAGTGGGGCCCCGACGTGGTCCACTCCCAGTGCGAGTTTTCCACCTTCTTCCTGGCCCGGCGCATCGCCGAGGAATTGGATATCCCCTTGGTCCACACCTACCACACGGTGTACGAGGACTACACCCATTACTTTTCCCCCAACGTCCGCTTTGGGAAGAAGGCCGCCGCCGTCTTCACCCGCTGGGCCGCCTCCCACACGGACTGCCTCATCGCCCCCACGGGGAAGGTGCGGCTGCTCCTCCAGGGCTACGGCGTGCAGAAGCCTGTCTTCGTGGTGCCCTCCGGCATCGACCTGCGGCACTTCCAAAGCGAGCCGGACCCCCTGCGGAGCGCGGTGCTCCGGGCCAGCCTGGGCATCCCCCAGGACCGGACCATTCTGGTCTTTGTGGGCCGCCTGGCCGAGGAGAAGCGGGTGGAGGAGCTCCTCCGCTTCCGGGCCCACATGGGCAAAGCCGATGTGACCCTCCTGCTGGTGGGCGACGGGCCGGACCGCAAGCGCCTGGAGGGCGCGGCGGCGGGCCTGGGCCTTGCCGCTCCCGACGTGGTGTTCGCCGGCATGGTCCCGGCGGAGCAGGTGGCGGACTGGTACCAGCTGGGGGACCTGTTCGTCAGCGCCTCCACCAGCGAGACCCAGGGACTCACCTATGCCGAGGCCCTGGCGGCGGGCGTGCCGGTTTTGTGCCGGGCGGACCCCTGCCTGCTGGGCGTGGTCCGGGACGGGGAGAACGGCTGGCAGTATCACGATGAGGCGGACTTCCGGGCCCGGCTGGAGGACTTCCTGGCCCATCCCCAGCGGCGGGAGGCCCTGTCCCGCGGCGCACGGGAGACCGGGGAGGAGTATTCCGCCCAGCGCTTCGCGGAGCGGGTGGAAGCCATCTATCTGGAGCAGATCGAACGGGGTTCCCCGCGGAGGATACCGGCATGAAACAGCAGACCGTTCCCATTGAAAAGCGGGCCCTTCAGGCGGCGTCCCTCATCGGCTTCGCCATCTGCGCGGCGGTGGCCGTCTGGGGTTGGCAGACGGGGGTCCTGACCTCCCAGGAGAAGCTCCAGGAGCTGGTGACGAAATGGGGCCCCGCCGGGGCGCTGCTGTTCACCGTCTTCCAGGCGGTGCAGGTGGTGGTGCCCATCCTGCCGGGGGGCCTGGGGTGCCTGGTGGGGGTGTTGCTCTTCGGGCCCATTTGGGGCTTTACGTACAACTACGTGGGCATCTGCGTCGGTTCCCTTCTGGCCTTCGCCGTGGCGAAGAACTGCGGGCGGCCCCTGCTGTACCTGCTGTTCTCCGAGAAGACCATTGAAAAATACGACGCCTGGACCGAGAAGCGGGACCGCTTCGCCAAGCTCTTCTTTTGGTCCATCTTCCTGCCCATCGCCCCGGACGACTTTCTCTGCTACCTGGCGGGCACCACCAGCATGACCTGGAAGCGGTATACCGCCATTATCCTCCTGGGGAAGCCCTTCAACATCGCCCTGTACAGCATGGGCCTGGTGGCCCTGTGGAAGGTGCTGTTCCCCGGCTTTTGAAAAATTTACCGTCATAGCCTGGCGGTTCACGTGTAAAACTGAGACTGCTGAAAAAAGCGGACAACCCGTCCGCTTGGATTTGTGCGCCCAAAATGGGGCAGCCACTGTGAAAAACCGGCGGGCCGCGGGCCGGAAAACCGCGGTGCACCAGCGAGCGGAAAACCTGGGCCCCCGGACGCGGACACAGGCGCAAACCACTGGAGCAAGGAGGCTGTATGCGGATTTACATTTACAGCGGTGGCGAGAAAATCGTCGGCCGCAGCGGCGTGGGACAGGCCATCCGGCACCAGCGGGAGTGCCTCCGGCGCTCCGGGGTGCCCACCACGGACCGCTGGACGGCGGACGCCGCCGCCGTCCATGTGAACACCATCCTGCCGGACTCCGTGCTGGCCGCCCTGGGGGCCAAGCTCCGGGGGAAAAAGGTGGTCTGGTACGGCCACTCCACCATGGAGGACTTCCGCTCCTCCTTCAAGGGCTCCAACGCCCTGGCCCCCCTGTTCAAGCGCTGGATCACCTTCTGCTACGGCCTGGGGGACGTGGTGCTGACCCCCACGGAGTACTCCCGGAAGCTGCTGGAGGGCTACGGGCTGAAAAAGCCGGTATACAGCATCTCCAACGGCGTGGACACGGAATTTTTCAAGCCGGACCCCGCCGCCCGTTCCGTCCTCCGGGCCCGATACGGGTTAGGGGAGGACGAGAAGGTGGTGGTCTCCGTGGGCCACATGATCGCCCGGAAGGGCCTGCCCGAGTTTTTGGAGCTGGCCCGGAGCATCCCGGAGGCGAAATTCCTCTGGTTCGGCTGGACGAGCCCCAAGCTCATCCCTCAGGAGATCGTCCGTGCCATTCAGGAGGCCCCGGACAACGTGATCTTCCCCGGCTTCGTGGGCCGGGAGGAGCTGCGGGAAGCCTATCAGGGGGCGGACGTGTTCGCCTTCCTCAGCCATGAGGAGACGGAGGGCATCGTGGTGCTGGAGGCCCTGGCCTGCGGCGTGCCCACGGTGCTCCGGGACATCCCCGTTTACGACGGCTGGCTGGAGCACGGGAAGAACGTATACAAGGCGGCGGAGCAGGACGCGTTTCAGCGGACCGTGTCCGGCCTGCTGAACCACAGCCTCCCGGACCTCACCGCCGCCGGGCGGGCCGTGGCGGAGTCCCGGAGCCTGGAGCAGGTGGGGCGGCGGCTGAAGGCCATCTACCTGGAGCAGCGGGTTCTGCCGCCCCTGCCCGCCGCCCTGCCCCAGACGCTGGCGTTCTCGGGAGACGCGGGGCCCCTCAGCGGCCCGCGCACCCTGAAAAACTGAGGCTCCGCCGCGCCGAGGCGGCGGCCGGAAAAAACGAACGCCGGAAGGAGGAATCCTTCCGGCGTTTCATGGCTGTGCGCACAGGTTCTTAAAGCGATTCCCTCGGCCCCGGTAAGTACTCCTCTCCGGCGGGGACCATGGCGAGCTTCCCGGCGGAGAGCTCCGTCAGCCGGGCGGCGAAGGTTTCCGCCCCGGACCCCGTAAAGGCCGCGTGCAACGTCACCTCCGCCCCGTAGTCCGCGTCCCGGAGGACGCCCCCCTGGGCGGCGATTTCCAGCTTCACCCGCTCCAAAAGCGGATAGGGGCAGGGCACGTCCCAGAGGGTCCACAGGCTCACCCAGGCGGCGCCCGCCGCCTCCAGGCCGTCCCTGGCCCCCCGGCCATAGGCCCGGGTCAGCCCCCCGGCCCCCAGCAGCACGCCGCCGAAGTACCGGGTGACCACGCAGCAGACGTTGACGATCTCCTGGCGCTGGAAGACGTTCAGCATGGGCTGGCCCGCGGTGCCCTGGGGCTCCCCGTCGTCGGAGTAGCGGACCACGCCGCCCTCCCGCAGGAGGTAGCACCAGCAGTGGTGCCGGGCGTCGTAGTGCTTTTTGCGGATCTCCTCGATTCTCGCCCGGGCCTCCGCCTCGGTCTCCACCCGCCAGAGGTTCGTGATGAAGCGGGAGCGCTTTTCGGTGAACTCGGTCTCCGCGTCTGTGAAAGGCACCCGGTAGCCGTCACTCATGGCTGGGCCTCCTGTTCGGAGGAGGGCGGCAGCATGTCCCGGACGTCGGTCCTCCCGGCCAGGTAATCCAGGTTCACCTGGAAGTGGTCCGCCAGGGCGCAGAAAACCTCAAAGCTGGGAAAGCCCTCTCCGAGTTCAAACCTCTGGTAGTTCCGCACGACAAGATTAATTGCCTTTGCCGTTTGCACTTGAGTTTCTTTTTTCTCCTTGCGAAGAATTTTTAGTCTTTTTCCAATTTCCATATAGTCACCACTTGACATGCTAATATTAACGTGTTATACTAACGTCAATATTAGCATATTTGGGGGAATTTTCAATGTCCGACTTCATGCTCTGGCTCTACGCCAACTACATCAAGCCCCAGGTGGACGCCGCCCTCCGGGACCCCTGCGCCTGTCCGCTGGACACGCTGCAAAACGAGCTGTGCGAGGCGCAGAGGCGGGACCTGGACAAGGCCCTGGAGTTCACCGCCATCCAGGCGTTCCTCTTAGGGCTCCGCACCGGGGAGGGGCTGGCTGCTACTCGATAAACTCCGCCACCCGCCCCAGGGTCCTGGGGGAACAAACCGCCGTCACGTCGATGGTCTCCGTATACTCCACTTTCTCCACCTTGGCCTCCTTGTAAAGAAGGTCCAACAGGCCCCCCTGGTCATAGGGCAGGCGGATCGTCACCCGGCGGGAGCCCTTGTCCAGCCGCCGGGCGATCATCTCCAGCAGCTTGTCCACGCCCTCGCCGCTTTTGGCGGAGACGGCGCAGATGTCCTCCCCGTGGGGCATGATCTCCCCTGGGGGCAGGAGGTCCGCTTTGTTGAACACGTCGATGCGGGGCAGTTCCCCCGCCCCCAGCTCCTGAATCAGGTTTTCCACCACCTGGGCCTGTCCCTGCCAGTCTTCGCTGGACACGTCGATGACGTGGAGCAGAAGGTCCGCGTATTCCAGCTCCTCCAGCGTGGCCTTGAAGGCCTCGACGAGCTGGTGGGGGAGCTTGCGGATGAAGCCCACGGTGTCGCTGAGGACCGCGTCACAGGCATCGCTGACGTGGAGGAGGCGGCTGGTGGTGTCCAGGGTGTCGAAGAGCCGGTTGTTGGCGGGGATGCCCGCCCCGGTGAGGCGGTTTAAGAGGGTGGATTTCCCGGCGTTGGTGTAGCCCACCAGGGCCACCACCGGGATTTCGTTCTTCCGCCGCTGCCGCCTTTGGGTGTTCCGCACCCGGCGCACGTCCTCCAGGTCCTCCCGGAGCTTGTCGATTTTCCGGTGGATGTGCCGCCGGTCCGTCTCCAGCTGGGTTTCGCCGGGGCCCTTGGAGCCGATGGGCCCGCTGCCGCTGGTGCCCGCCTGGCGCTCCAGGTGGGTCCACATGCCGGTGAGGCGGGGCAGCAGGTATTGATATTGGGCCAGCTCCACCTGGAGGCGGCCCTCCCTGGTCCGGGCCCGCTGGGCGAAGATGTCCAGAATGAGGCCGCAGCGGTCCAGGACCTGGACCCCCAGCAGCTCCGTCAATACCCGGAGCTGGGAAGGGGACAGGTCGTTGTCGAAGATGACCATGGTGGCCTCGGTGTTTTCACAGTAGAGCTTCACCTCGGCGCACTTGCCCTCGCCGATGAAGGTCCGGGGGTCCGGGCTGTTCCGGTTCTGGAGGACGATGCCTACGGTCTCGCCCCCGGCGGTCTCCACCAGGGCGGAGAGCTCCTCCAGGGTGTCGTCGTCCGCCGTTTCCTCCCGCCCCAGCACCGGGGAGTTCAGGCCCACCAGGACCACCTTGTCTCGAATCTTGTCTGTCTCTCGCATAGTACTTCCTTATTTGTTATTTGGCGGACCAGGCCTCCACAATTTCGCCGGTATAGGCCCGGTGCCAGCCGCCCTTGGCCCCATAGCTGGGCAGGATCTTCTCCTCCCCGGCGGGGAGGACGCGGGCGGGCTCCAGGTCCTGGGCGTAGAGCTTCCGGCAGACCAGGACCACTTCCGCCTCCTCGAAGAAGGGGGCGCCGTGCTTTCCGGTTCGGACCGTCAGGCCGCAGGCCTTGATTTTGTCCATGTCCCGGCCGCTCTTCGTGCCGCAGAGGGCCATGGCGTCCTTCCGGTCCTTCGGGAGGACGGAGACGGTGAAATATTCCTGTTCCTCCATAAATTGGTAGGTGTAGCGCTCCGGCCGCACGTAGACGGTGCAGGTCTGGAGGCCCCACAGCCGTCCCGCCTGGCACCAGCCGATGGTCATGGTGTTGCAGCGGTCCGCCGTTCCGGCGGTGAGCAGGGCGTTTTCCGCCCCCAGGGCCGGGAGAAGCTCCCGGACGGCGGCTTGGGAATCGGTGAGATGTAAGCGCATGGCGGAGGACTCCTTTCTAAGTTCACTGTTTCCAGTATATGCGTTTTCTGGAAAAACGCAACGGGAAATTTGGATAGTTCACGGGTCCAGCGCCCGGATTTCCTCCTGGAGGTTCTCCAAAAACCGGGCGGCGTGGCCGCCGTCCATCTGGGTGTGGTGGAACTGGAAGGAGACGGGCAGCGTGGCCCGCCGCAGCTTCTTCCGGACCTTCCCCCAGACCAGGAAGGGGTTGTTGTAAAACCCGGCGTAGATGTTCACCGCCCCGTCGAGCTCCGTCTGGGGCAGGGCGGAGGTTCCAATCACCATGTAATCGCCGTCCAGGTCGTAGGGACTCCCGGTCTCCCGCACCTGGGCGGTCAGGGTCAGGTAGTCCCGCCGGAATTGGTCCAGGCTTTCGGAGAAGGGAATGTCACAAGTGGCGATGCCGCCGTCCCGGAGGGCCGCCACCGTGTTGACGGCCAGGTTCTCGTAGCGGACCAGCTTGTCCCCCGCCGGGAGGGTGTAGAACTCCTCTGCCCGGGCGGCGGCTTTGCCAATGCACCAGCACAGCAGCAGGTTGAATTTCGAGCCCGGTTTGCGGCTCAGCCGTACCAGCCGAGTGACGTCCAGGGTTTTGGTCAGCGTCACCATGGGCATGGGGGCCTTCATCCACAGCGCAAAGGCCGCCGCCCGGTTTGTTTGGGTGGGATCTAGTTCTTCCATGGTTCCTCCTCTCCGGCTTCCGGGACGGAAGCGCGAAAAAGAGCGCGCCGCAGCTACGGCGCGCTCTTTCGAATGTGACAGTGTCTGGCTTATTTGTCCAGGCCGAACCTCTTGTTGAACTTCGCGACCCGGCCGCCGGTGTCCACCAGCTTCTGCTTGCCGGTGAAGAAGGGGTGACACTTAGAGCAGACTTCCACCTTGATATCCTTCTTGGTAGAACCTGTCTCAATCACATTACCGCAGGCGCATGTAATCGTAGTCTGCTGATAATTGGGATGGATTCCTTCCTTCATTGCTCTGTTCACCCCTTTCTAAAACGAACTCCGCCGCGCAGCTTTCACCGCAACAGCAACTGTCAGTATAGCACGGCGGTTTTTAAATTGCAAGCCTTTTCTTCGAATTGGGGAAGTTTATTTTTTCGGGGCCCTGTTGATTTTCCCCGCCGTCCGGTATATGATAAAAAATGTAAATTTTACGAATCCCCGCGTTCCGGGGACAGGAAAGGAAGAGGAATTCTTGGACCGGCAAAACAGCGAGCAAAAGCAGAGCCCCATGGAACGGCTGGCGGCCTTCATCGTGGACAAGAGGAAGGCGTTCTATCTGCTGTACATCGGGCTTGCCATTTTCTGCGCCTTCTCCAGCGGCTGGACGGCGGTGAACGACGACCTCACCAGCTACCTTCCCGCCGAGACGGAGACCCGGCGGGGCCTCACCGTCATGGAGGAGGAGTTCGTCACCTTCGGCACCAACCGGATTCTGGTGGACAACATCCCACAGGACCGGGCCCAGGCCCTGGCGGAGGAGCTGGAAGCCCTGGAGGGAGTCAAGTCCGTGGAGTTCGACGGGACGGAGGACCACTACACAAACGGCTCCGCCCTGCTCTCCGTCACTTACGACGGCGCGGCGGACGACCAAGTCAGCCTGGACGCCCTGGACCGGGTGAGGGAAGTCCTGGCGGGCTACGATCTCTACGTCACCGGAGACACCGGGAACTCCGCCTCCGAGAGCCTGGAGGCGGAGATGCAGGTGGTTATGGTCATTGCCGTGGTCATCATCCTGCTGGTGCTGCTGTTTACCTCCCACACCTACATGGAGATTCCCGTCTTGCTTGCCACCTTCGGCATGGCGGCGCTTTTGAACAAGGGGACAAACTTCCTCTTCGGGGAGATCTCCTTTGTCTCCAACTCTGTGGCGGTGGTGCTCCAGCTGGCCCTGGCCATCGACTACGCCATCATCCTCTGCCACCGCTACACCGAGGAGCGGGAGCAGCTGGAAGCGCGGGAGGCGGTGGTCATGGCCCTGAGCAAGGCCATCCCGGAGATCGCGGGCAGCTCCATGACCACCCTGTCCGGCCTGGGGGCCATGTGCTTCATGCGCTTCGGCATCGGCCGGGACCTGGGCGTGATTTTGATGAAAGCCATCGTGCTGAGCCTCCTCAGCGTCTTCACCCTGATGCCGGGGCTCCTCATGAGCTTCAGCCGTCTGATTGACCGGACCCACCACAAAAGCTTTGTTCCCCAGATTTCCGCCTGGGGCCGCCTGGCGGTGAAAACCCGGTACATCATGCCCCCCATTTTCATCGTCCTGCTCATCGGCGGGTTTCTCTTTTCCAACCGGTGCCCCTATGTCTACGGCCAGACCACCCTGACCACCCTGCGGCAGAATGAATCCCAGATTGCCCAGCAAAAGGTGGACGGGACCTTCGGCGGGGTGAACACCATCGCCGTCATGGTCCCCGCCGGGGACTACGAGCGGGAGGGCCGCCTCCTGCGGGACCTGGAGGCCATGCCGGAAATCGGCAGCGTTCTGGGCCTGGCCAACATTGAGGCTATGGACGGCTATGTGCTGACGGACCGCCTCACCCCCCGGCAGTTCGCGGAGCTGACGGACCTGGACGTGGAGGCCGCCCGCCTCCTCTACACCGCCTACGCCGTGAACCAGGAGAGCTACGGTCAGGTGGTGTCCGGCCTGGACAGCTACGGCGTGCCATTGCTGGACATGTTCCTCTTTGTCTACGACCAGATGGAGGAGGGCTACCTCACCCTGGACGATGAGATGACCGAGACCATCGAGGACCTCCACGTCCAGCTCTCCGACGCCCAGCTCCAGCTCAAGGGCGAAACCTACAGCCGTCTGGTGCTGCAATTGAATCTCCCGGAGGAGAGCCCAGAGACCTTCGCCTTCCTGGACACGCTCCACGACGCCGCCGGGAGGTATTACGAAGACTACCTGGTGGTGGGCAACTCTACCAGCGACTTCGACCTCTCCAGCTCCTTTGAAAAGGACAACATCGTCATCGGCGTGCTGACCATCGTCTTTGTCATTCTGGTGCTGGTGTTCACCTTCAAGTCCTCCGGGCTTCCGGTGCTGCTGATCCTGGTCATCCAGGGCAGCGTGTGGATCAACTTCTCCTTTCCTTACTTGATGAAGGAAAACCTGTTCTTCCTCAGTTACCTGGTGGTCAGCTCCATCCAGATGGGGGCGAACATCGACTACGCCATCGTCATAGCCAACCGCTACACGGAGCTGAAACAGGAGATGCCCTTGAAGGACGCGGTGGTGGAGTCCCTGAACCAGGCGTTCCCCACCATCGTCACCTCCGGCACCATCCTGGCTTCGGCGGGGGCGCTGATCGGCGTGCTGTCCACCAATCCCTCCATCTCCTCCATCGGCGTGTGCCTGGGCCGGGGGACCCTGATCTCCATCTTTCTGGTTATGGGCATCCTGCCCCAGATTCTGCTGCTGGGAGACGTTATTATCGAGAAGACCGCCTTCACCCTCAAGGCCCGTCTGCCGCTCCAGAGCCGCACCGGCCTGATGCGGCTGGACGGTCATGTCCGGGGCTATGTCTCCGGTATGGTGGACGCGGATTTCACCGGCCTGCTCCACGGCACCATCAACGCCGCCGTCGAAAGCGGAGCGGTGGAGGATCAGCCGGAGAGCGCCGCCCTGCCCGGCGGCGGAAAGGAGGAAGCGTGATGAACACCTTGAAACGGCGCGCGGCCTCCCTGCTTCTGGCCCTCTGCCTGCTGGCGGGAACGGCCCTGCCCATGGCGCGGGGAGCGGAGGACGAGATTACGATTTCCTCGGCGGAGGAACTGCTGGACTTTGCCGAGCGCTGCGCCCTGGACGCCTGGTCCCGGGGAAAAACCGTCCGCCTGACGGCGGACCTGGACCTGGGGGGCGCGGAGTTCACTCCCATTCCCACCTTCGGCGGGACCTTCCTGGGGGAGGGGCATAAGATCACGAACCTGCATATCACCGCCGCCGGGTCCAACATGGGTCTTTTCCGCTACCTGCAGGAGGGGGCGGAGATCCGGGACCTGAACGTTACCGGCAGCGTCCGGCCCTCCGGTAGCGCCGCCAATGTGGGCGGCATCGTGGGAAACAACGCCGGGGCCGTCCGAAACTGCACCTTCCACGGAACCGTGGAGGGCGGCAGCGCCGTGGGCGGCGTGGCGGGCCTGAACCGGGAAACCGGCGAAATCGCCCGGACCATCACCACCGGCACGGTGACCGGAGAGGCGTATACCGGCGGCGCGGCGGGGCGGAATCTGGGAAGCCTGCTCCAGTGTGAAAACGGGGCCGGCGTCAACACCGCCCCGCCGGACGAGGACGCCGCCGTGGACATGGACAGCCTGTCCCTGTCCCTGGAGGGGGAGTCCGTTCCGGAGGACGGGGATGACGGCGGCTTCCTGAAAAACCACAGCGACACCGGCGGCGTGGTGGGCTGGTCCAACGGCGTGGTCTACAGCTGCCTGAACACCGGAGCCGTGGGCTATCCCCACGTGGGCTACAACGTGGGCGGCGTGGCCGGGCGGCAGAGCGGACACCTGTCCGGCTGCACCAACCGGGGCCCGGTCTATGGCCGGAAGGACGTGGGCGGCGTCGTGGGCCAGGCGGAGCCGGACGTGGCCCTTTCCCCGGAGAGCGGAACCCTGGAGCGCCTCCGCCGGGAGCTGGACACGCTGGAAACCCTGATTGACCGCTGTTTGAACCGGGCCGAGGGAAACGGGGACGCCCTCTCCGCCCGCCTCAGCGCCATGGGCCTCACCACGGACGAGGCGCGGGACCATACCGAGGACCTGCTGGACCGGCTCTCCGGCTTCACCGATGAAAACATTGACTCCATCAACCGCCTCAGCGCCTCCGTCACCAAGGCCCTGGAGGACCTGACCCCGGCTCTGGAGGAGCTGTCCGGCGTCTCCGGCCGGGTGGAGACCCTGGCGGACCGCCTGGAGGACGCTCTGGACGCCCTGGGGCGCGCGGCGGAGGGGGGCGCGGACGTGTCCGCCGAGACAAGCCTTGCCGCCGGAATCTTTCGCCGGGCGGGGGAGGCGCTGAGCGCCGCGGTCCGGGACCTCCGGTCCGCCGTGGAGGCTCTGCAAAGCGCCGTGGTGATTCACGACCAGGAGGCGGTGAACGCCGCTCTGGAGAATCTGGCCCTTTCCCTGGAAACCTTCGGCGCGGCCCTGGAACAGGCGGGGCAGGCGGCGGAGGACCTGTATAAAGCCCTGGAGGCGTTCCCGGAGCTGTCCGGCGTGCGGGAGGTCCTGCGGGAGCAGATGGCCCCGGCCCTCCGGGGCATGGGCGAGGCCCTGGTACAGGCGGGCGGGGCCCTGAAAACCCTGAAAGACAACACCGGGTTGGACTGGTCTCAGGTCCGGACCTCTCTGGAGGAGGCCGGAGCGGGCTTCCGGGACCTGGGCAGCGCCTCGGAGCGGCTGAACGAGGCCGTCGCCGCCTTGCAGACCGCCCTGGGGTCCCTGGGGAATCTCTCCGGGCAGCTGGGAGGCGCCGTGAAAGAGCTGGCGGACGCCGCCGCCCTGGCGGCCCCCATGGGCCGGGGGCTGGAGCGGGCCTTCGGCATCCTGGGCTCCGTCGCCGACGGCCTGGCCAAAGACGGCCCTGTTCAGCTCATCCCCCTGGGGGACGGGGTCCGGAACGCGGGCCGGGGCCTCTTCGACTCCCTGACCGATCTCTCTCAGGAGCTGGAGGACCTTCACGAGACCGTCTCCACCGCGGGAGACCAGCTCGGCGCCGACCTCCGGGCCGTCACCCGCCAGTTCAACACGGTCTTCGCGGTGCTGTTGGATGTCCTTTCCGACGCCGGGGACGGGGACGCCTCCCGGGAGCTGGTGGAGGATACCTCCGACGAGAACATCGCCGCCACCCGTCTGGGCAAGGTGGAGAACTGCCGGAACGAGGCCCCCGTGGACGGGGACCGGAACGTGGGCGGCGTCGTAGGGGCCATGTCCATCGAGTACGGCCTGGACCCGGAGGGAGACCTGGAACTGTCCCTGGGCGGGACCTACGAGACCAAGGCGGTGCTGCAAAGCTCCGTCAACCGCGGCTCCGTCACCGCCAAGAAGGACTGCGCCGGGGGACTGGCGGGCCGGATGGACCTGGGCACCGCCCTGGGCTGTGAGAACTACGGCTCCGTCGCCAGCACCAGCGGAAGCTATGTGGGCGGCGTCGCGGGCTATGCCGACGCGGTGGTCCGGGACAGCTTTGCCAAATGCGCCCTCTCCGGCGGAAACGACGTCGGCGGTGTCGCCGGGTGGGCGGACCGCCTCCGGGACTGCTATGCCATCGCCACCGTGCTGGAGGGTACGGAACGGGTGGGAGCCGTGGCCGGGAGCGGGGAGCCGGAGAACATCCTGCGCTGCTTCTTCGTGGACACGGGCCTGGCCGGGATCGACGGCGTGAGCTACGACGGCTCCGCCCAGCCCATTTCCTTTGAAGAGCTTCGGGCCCTGCCGGACGTTCCGGCGGAGTTTGCCGCCTTTACCCTGACCCTGAACATAGATGGGGAAACCGTGAAGGAAATCCCCTTTGCCTACGGACAGGACCTGAGCAAGCTGGAGCTGCCCCCGGTGCCGGAGCGGGAGGACTGCTACGGCGCGTGGCCGGACTTCGACACCTCCGGCCTGAACTCCGATATCACCCTGGAGGCGGTGTACACCCCCTGGGTCACTCTGCTGGCAAGCTCCGAGCAGGAGGGAAAACTGGCCCTGGCCCTGGCGGAGGGGCGGTTTACCGGGGAGGCCGTCCTTCACGTCCGGCCGACCCTGTCGTCCACGGCCCCCACGGAGGGCACACTGTGGGATATCACCCTCACGGGCACGGATTTGGGGCCGGAGGAGGACGTGACCCTGCGCCTGCTGAACACCACGGGAGGCCGGGCGGAGGTCCGGCAGTATCAAAGCGGCCGGTGGGTCCGTTTGGACGCCGAAACCAACGGAAGCTATCTGATTGTGACCACGCGGGGGACCCACGGGACCTTCAACATCGCCCCCGCCCAGGGGAACGGGCCGCTGCTGCCGGTCCTGCTGGCCGCCGCCGTCCTCCTGATCCTGTTGGCGGTCCTCCGTCTGCGGAAGCGGAAGAAGCAAAAAACGGCGGAGGCCAAGGCCCCTGCCCCCAAATAAGAGAATACAAAGAGGACTGCCGGGGATTGACAGTCCTCTTTGTATTCCAAAACGTTTCTCCCGTGCTTTGCTTCCGCCCGCCGCCGGACATGCGGAGCGGGAAAGAGCCCTTTAGTCGAGACCGGGACCTTCTAAGCGCCGGAGCCTCTGGAAGGGTGCTTGTCCTCCGGGGAAAGCAGCCGTTCCGCCTTCTCCCCGGCGTACCACATATTGTAGGTCTGCCGGTAGATTTCCGCGGCCTCCTCCGTATGGCACACCATGCGCACCCGGCGGGGGAGGGCATGCTCCCGCAAAAAATCCATAATGGCCTTCAGGGCCACGCCGGCGGCCTGGGCCATGGGGTAGCCGTAGACCCCGGTGGAGATGGAGGGGAAGTCCACGGTCTCGATGCTGTGGGCCTCCGCCAGCGCCAGGCAGGAGCGGTAGCAGGAGGCCAATAGGGCCGCCTCGCCATAGTCCCCGCCCCGCCAGATGGGGCCGGGGGTGTGGAGGACGTAGCTTGCGGGGAGGTTGTAGCCGCGGGTCAGCTTGGCCTGTCCGGTCTCGCACCCCCCCAGGGTCCGGCACTCCGCCAGGAGCCCCGGCCCGGCGGCCCGGTGAATGGCCCCGTCCACCCCGCTGCCCCCTAAAAGGGTGGTGTTGGCGGCGTTGACGATGGCCTGGGCGTCGGATTTCGTGATGTCTCCCACGAGAATGGAAAAGCGGTCCATGGCGGGGCCCTCCTTATCAAGTAAATTGGTTATGAATATAGTATCGGACTTTCGCCGGGAAGGCAAATAAAATTTTTTTGGGAAATTTGAATTTGCCCCTTGACCTTGACGCGGCGTCAGCCCTTAGACTGTTGTTTGTCAGGAGGGATGCCCCATGGAATACACCGTAAAAGCCCTGGCGGAGCTGGCCGGGGTCACGCCCAGGACCCTGCGCTGGTACGACCAAAAGGGCCTGCTCAAGCCCCGGCGGACCACCGGGGCGGGCTACCGGCTCTACGGTCCCCGGGAGGTGGACCGGCTCCAGAACATCCTGTTTTACAAAGAGCTGGGGCTGGAGCTGGAGGCCGTCCGGGAGCTCCTGGACGCGCCTGGCTTCGACCGCCTGGCGGCGCTGCAGAGCCACCTGGCGGAGCTGGAGGCCCGGCGGCGGCGGCTGGACGCCCTGATCCTGACGGTAGAGAAAACCATCGACGAGGCAAAAGGAGGAAGACCCATGACCGACCAGGAAAAATTCGAGGCGTTCAAGCGCCGGGCCGTGGAGGCCAACGAGGAGCAGTACGGCGAGGAAATCCGGCGGAAGTACGGCCGGGAGGCCGTGGAGGGCGCCAACGCCAAGCTCCTCTCCATGACGGAGGAGGAGCACGGACAGTGGAAGGCCCTGGAGGCGGAGATCCTCTCCGCCCTGGCCGCCGCCGTCCGCGGCCGGGAGGACCCGGCGGGGGCGGAGGGGCAAAGAATCGCGGAACTTCACCGCCGCTGGCTGTCCTATACCTGGACGGCCTACACCCCCCAGGCCCACCGAGGGCTTGCGGAGCTGTACACGGCGGACGAGCGCTTCACCGCCTACTACGACAAGGAGGTCTCCGGCTGCGCAGCGTTTCTGCGGGACGCCGTCCGGGCCTATACGGAGTGAACGGAGGGCCCGCCGTCAGGCGGGCCCTTCTCCGTTTCCGGCGCTTGAAAAAATTTTTTCCGCTCCCTCAAACTTTCCGCCCCCTTTTTCCGTCTATACTACAGACGCCGCGCAGGAGCCCAGGCGCCGGGCGGGCGGCGTACCCACGAAAGGAGCATCGTTGTGACAAAGGAAGAGAGACTAACGGAGTTCCTCATTGAAAACCAGGCCCGGTCCTACCGGCTGGCCTACAGCGTCCTCCACAACCGGGAGGACGCCCTGGACGCGGTGCAGACCGCCGTCTGCCGCTGTCTGGAACGGCAGGACAGCCTCCGGGATACCGGGGCCGTGAAGACCTGGTTTACCCGGATTTTGATGAACGCCTGTACGGACATCTTGCGGCGGCGGGGCCGGGTGGTCCCCTTCCCGGAGGAGGGGCCGGAGCTGGGAAGGGAGGACCCGGAGCCCTCCGACGACTCCCTGGCCCGGCGGGTGGACGCCCTGCCCAGAGAGGTGGGGACCGTCATCAAGCTGCGGTTTTACGAGGAGCTGACCCTGAAGGAAATCGGCGAGGTCACCGGGCAGAACCTGAGCACGGTGAAGAGCCGCCTGTACGCGGGGCTGAAGAAGCTGCGCGTCGTCATGGAAGGAGCGGAAGTTTCATGAACGAATTTAAGAACGCCAAAGAGGCATATGACAACACCCCCATCCCCGCCGAACTGGCGGAGCGGGTCCAGGCGGGAATTCAGGAGGGCAAGGCCCGCTATCGGGCCCGCCGGGGCCGGACCATCCGGCGCTGGGCCGCCGCCGCCGCCTGCTTCTGCGCGGTGCTGGCGGGGCTGAACCTGTCCCCCACCATCGCCAAGGCCGCGGCGGAGGTGCCCGTCCTGGGCGGGCTGTTCCAGGTGCTGACCTTTGTGGACTATGACAAAACGGAGGACGGCATCCACTACGATGTGACCGTTCCCCAGGTGGAATCGGAGAGCGATCTGGCGGAGAGGGTCAACGCCGTCATCCAGGAGAAGATGGACGCCCACCTTGCCAAGGCCCAGCGGGACTGGGACGACTACCGGGAGGCGTTTTTCGCCACCGGCGGCACCGAGGAAGAGTGGGCCGGCCGGGAGATGGACGTGATTGTGGACTACGAGGTTAAGAGCCAAAGCGACAGCCGGGTTTCCTTCGTGGTCACCTTCGCGGAGGGCTGGGTGTCCTCTATGGAGGAACGTTATTATTACAACCTGGACCTGGCCGAGGACCGGGACCTGACCCTCCGGGACTATCTGGGGGAGGACTGGGTAAACGTCTGCAACGCCTCCATTGAACAGCAGATCGCGGACAGCGTGGACGAGGAGGGCTTCACCCTCTTCTTCCCGGCGGACCAGGGCGGCTTTGCCACCGTGGACGAGACCACCGGCTTCTACGTCCGGGAGGACGGCACGGTCGTGGTGTGCTTCCCCGAGTACAGCATCGCCGCGGGAGCGGCGGGGATTCCGGAATTTCCCATTGCCTGAAAACTGAAAAGCGGAGGCCGCCCCGTTACGGGGCGGCCTCCTTTATGCGTGCCGTTCAGTCCAGTCCGGGGACCTGGGGCAGCTTGCCGAAACTCTGCTGAAGCTCCGCGTCCGTGGGGATGTAGTCCGTCATCTCCCCGTTGTGGAACTTCTCATAGGCCACCATGTCGAAGTACCCGGTGCCGGTGAGGCCGAAGACGATGGTCTTTTCCTCGCCGGTCTCTTTGCACTTCAGCGCCTCGTCGATGGCCACCCGGATGGCGTGGCTGGACTCCGGGGCCGGGAGGATGCCCTCCACCCTGGCAAATTCCTCCGCCGCCTCGAAGACCTTCGTCTGCTCCACGGAGACGGCCTCCATAAGTCCGTCGTGGTAGAGCTGGGAGAGGACCGGGCTCATGCCGTGATACCGGAGGCCCCCGGCGTGGTTGGCGGAGGGGATGAAGCCGCTGCCCAGGGTGTACATCTTCGCCAGGGGGCAGACCATGCCGGTGTCGCAGAAGTCGTAGGCGAATTTGCCCCGGGTGAAGCTGGGGCAGGAGGCGGGCTCCACGGCGAGGATGCGGTAGTCCTTCTCTCCCCGGAGCTTCTCGCCCATGAAGGGGGAGATAAGCCCGCCCAGGTTGCTGCCGCCTCCGGCGCAGCCGATGATGATATCCGGGGTCACGCCGTACTTGTCCAGGGCCGCCTTGGTTTCCAGGCCGATGATGGACTGGTGGAGGAGGACCTGGTTCAGCACGCTCCCCAGCACGTAGCGGTAGCCGGGGTTTACGGCGGCGGCCTCCACGGCCTCGGAAATGGCGCAGCCCAGGGAGCCGGTGGTGCCGGGGTGCTCGGCCAGGATTTTCTTGCCGATCTCCGTTTCCATGGAGGGGGAGGGGGTGACGGAGGCGCCGTAGGTCCGCATGACCTCCCGGCGGAAGGGCTTCTGCTCGTAGCTGACCTTCACCATGTAGACCTTGCAGTCCAG
>VSMY01000035.1 GCA_009773995.1 Oscillibacter sp.
GGGGCGGGCCCCCGGCGGTGGCCAGGGTCACGTCCGCGCCGAAGCTTTGGAGGTAGCCCTCAAAGTCCCGGAGCTTCACATAGACGTACTCGTACCGCCGCCGCTTGGCGGCGTCCACGTTGTCCAGCTTGGAGAGGATGACGTCAAAGGCGTCCGCCAGGGAGAAGAGCTTCGCCTCCTCCCCGCCGCCGGGGAGGCGCTCCTGCTTCACCCGGAAGTCCGCGTAGACCAGGACCAAGGACTCGGAGGACAGGTTTTCCAGCTCCAAATCCCAGACGGAGTGGTTGGCGGCCACCCGGCCCAGGGCCCCCAGGCCCCGCCAGGAGAACCACTGGTCCGTGTAGTAGTAGTGGAGGTAGGGCACCCGCTCTCCGGGCTTACAGCCGAACTTTCCGATGTCGTGTCCGGCGGCGGCGGCGGAGATGAGCCCCAGGTCGATCTTCCCGCCCCCGGCCTTAAAGGCGCGGGAGACCGTCATGGACACGTGGTGGACCCCGGCGATGTGCTCGCAGGTGTGGAAGGGGGTGACCTCCCGGCCCAGGCGGAGGAGCTCATAGACGTACTCCTCCCGCCAGCGGCGGAGGAATTGGCGGTAGTCCTCGGCCACGGCGGAGCCCTTTAACTCCTCCTCCGTGCAGAAGGCGAAGTCCAGCCAGAAGTCGAAGGGCAGGGACTCCCGTTCCGCGTCGTAGAGGGTTTGCAGGAATTGGAGGAAGCACAGCGCCCCGTCCCGCTGCCGGGGGGTATGTCCGCCGTCCACCTGGGGGTAGAGGAGGGAGACCGCCGTATGGTAGGCATAGAGGGCCCAGCCCTCCTCCGGCTCCGGAGCGGCGGCGTCCAGAACGGGGCGGAAGGCGTCCAGGGCCCGGGCGCTGGAAATCCGCTCCCTGATGGGCAGCAGGGGGGAAAGCAAAGCGGGCCAGTCCAGCCGGGCGAAGAGGGCCTCCGCCTCCTCCGGGGGGCGGGAGAGCTTTTGCAAAAACGCCTCCTCTTGAAAGGCGCGGGTCAGGTTCCGGCAGAGCTGTTCCATGGGTACCTCCGTTCCGCCCGGAGAGGGCCGGTGGTTTTGATAGGGACAGTATACCGCAGACATGGGCCGGGGGGAAGGGGGAAAGCGAAAAAAGCCGCCTCCCGGCCGGGAGGCGGCTTCTAATCTCAGTACCGGTTCCGAATCACATCCCTATGGCTCCCGCCGCCGAGGTCCACGAACCGGACGAACAGGGACACCTTGTTCTCCGGGTGCAGGGCCTCCCAGACCCGGTCCGCCAGCTCCTCCGGCGTCTCCGCGTCCAGGGCCACCCGCTCCGGGTCCCCTTCAAAAGAGGGCAGGGGATTCCCGTCCCCCATGTAGGTGTGGAGGAAGCGGCCCTCGCCGGGAAGGGGGGCGTCGTAGTCGTAGAAATACCGGCAGCAGCAGGCGGGGTCCCCCTCGGCGCTCTTTAAAATGGAGAGCTGGAAGCTGCCGCCGGGGCTCAGCAATCCGGAGATCCGGGGGGTCCAGTTGGGCCCGTCGGGCTCGAAGGTGCGCTGTTTCAGGGCCTCGGCGAAGGCGCGGCCCTCCAGGAGATAGTCCCGGACGGTGTCCGTCTGGTCGCCGTTGGTGACGATCAGGTCCCGGCCGACCTTCCGCACCGGGTGGTAGATGATGAGGCTGGGGTCCGTCATTTTCGAGGGGTCATGGGCCTCCGTGCGGATACCGTCCTCCGTGGGGACAAAGACCCGGTTTCGGGAGTTTTCGCTCCGGCCCATGATGAAGTACACGGCCACGGCCTGTCTGCCGTCCGCGCTCTTTCCCAGGACGATGCCCCGTCCGGGGTAGGAATTGTTTTTCAGCAGGTCCAGAAGGTTTCGTTTTTCCATATCCGTCCTCCGTCGTAAATATTCAGCTCATGGAGAGCCGCTTTTTCCGCTCCCGCCAGTCGGGGAGGCATTGCTCCAGCAGGGCGTAAAATTTCGGCCCGTGGTTTTTCTCCCGGATGTGGCAGAGCTCGTGGACCACCACCAGCTCCACGGCCTCCTCCGGGCAGTTCATGAGGAAGCAGGAGAAGCACAGGCTGTTTTTCGCCGAGCAGCTGCCGTAGCGCTTCCGGGCCGTGGTGACTTTAAAGCCGGTGGGGACGACGCCCATTTTTTCGCTCCAATGGGCGATCTTTCCCGGCAGCTCCGCCCTGGCCCTGGCCTTCAGGGCCTCGATTTCCGCCGCCGTGGGGGCGGGCGGGCGGCGGGCGGCCCGCTCCCGCTGGAGCCCCAAGTGCTTTTCAATCCAAGCGGCGTGGGCCGTCACAAAGGCGTCGATCCGCCCCTGGGCGCAGCGCAGAGGGGCCCGGACCAGCAGCCGCCCGTCCGCCGTGACCTCCAGGGCCAGGGTCTTCCGCCGGGAGCGGATGAGTTCGTAGGGTTCCATGGTCAGATGGTCTTTTTGCCCTTTGCCGTGTCGCAGTAGGCGCAGCGGTAGACGTGCTTCGCCGGGTCGCTGAGGAGGAAAATCGCGTCCAGCTGGGGCTCCGCCACGGTGATGCACCGGGGGTTCTTGCAGCGGATGATGTTCACCAGCCTCTTGGGGGGCTGGAGGCGGCGTTTCTCCGTCCGGACGCCGTCCCGGATGATGTTGACGGTGATTTGATCGTCGATATAGCCCAGCACGTCCACGTCCACCTCCAGGGGGGAGTCGATTTTGATGATGTCCTTTTTCCCCATGCGGCCGGAGCGGACGTTTTTGATAATCGCCACGGAGCAGTCCAGCCGGTCCAGGTGGAGGTACTTGTAGATGTCCATGCTCTTGCCCGCCTGGATGTGATCCAGGACCACGCCGTTTTGGATGCTGTCGATGTTCATAGAGTCCTCCCCTTTCCCTTAGACATGGATGTCCAGCAGCTTCAAGATCAACGCCATGCGGATAAACTTGCCGTTTCTCACCTGCTTCCAGTAGGCGGCCCTGGGGTCCTTGTCCACCGCCACGGAGATCTCGTTCACACGGGGCAGGGGGTGGAGAATGGAGAGGTCCGGCTTGGCGGTTTCCAGCTTCTCCGGGGTGAGGATGTAGCTGTCCTTCAGCCGCAGGTAGTCCTCCTCGTTGAAGAACCGCTCCCGCTGGACCCGGGTCATGTAGAGGATGTCCAGGTCCGGCATGACGTCCTCCAGGCTCTCCGTCTGCGCATAGGGGATGTCCCGCTTTTTCAGGGCCTCCTCCTTCACGTAGCGGGGGAGCTTCAGCTCCGCCGGGGAGATAAGCACGAACTTGACGTTTTCATACCGGCTCAGGGCGTTTACCAGGGAGTGGACCGTCCGGCCGAATTTCAGGTCCCCGCAGAAGCCGATGGTGAAGCCGTCCAGCCGCCCCTTCTCCCGGTGGATGGTGAGAAGGTCCGTCAGGGTCTGGGTGGGGTGGTTGTGCCCCCCGTCCCCGGCGTTGATGATGGGGACCTCGCTGAACTGGGCCGCGGCATAGGGCGCGCCCTCCTTGGGGTGGCGCATGGCGATGACGTCCGCATAGCAGCTCACCGTGTGGACGGTGTCCCCCACGGTCTCCCCCTTGGCGGTGGAGCTGGAGGCAGCCTCGGAGAAGCCCAGCACGCCGCCCCCCAGGGCCAGCATGGCGGACTCGAAGGAGAGCCGGGTCCGGGTGGAGGGCTCAAAGAAGAGGGTGGCCAGCTGCTTGTGGGCGCAGGCGTCCTGGTATCTGGCGGGGTTTGCCAGGATGTCCTCCGCCGTGGCGATGAGCTGGTCGATTTCCGCAACGGATAGGTCGGTGACGTCAATGATGTTTCTGGGCATAGGTGCTCCTTTCCGTAATAGGTCCGTTTTCCGGTTCAGCCGATCCAGCTCTCGTCGCCGGGGTTCGCCCGGAATTTTTTCAGGCGCTTGATGTCCTCGGGCCGAATCTTCCCTTCCGCCGCGGCGATGTCGCACACCGCGTCGAAGTTGGACAGGCTGAAATTGGTCACGCCCGCCGCCGCCAGCCGGTCCAGGCCCTTCTGGAGCCCATAGGTGAAGATGGAGACAATCCCCAGCACCTCCGCTCCGGCCTCCCGGAGGGCCTCCACGACTTCAATGCAGCTTCCGGCGGTGGAGATCAGGTCCTCCACGACCACGACCCTCTGGCCGGGCTCCAGCCTGCCCTCAATGCGGTTCTGCCGCCCGTGGTCCTTGCCGCTGGAGCGGACGTAGCCCATGGGCAGGCCCATGAGGTGGCCGACGATGGCGGCGTGGGCGATGCCCGCCGTGGAGGTGCCCATGAGGACCTCTACATTGGGGTAGTGCTTGCAGATGAGGTCCACCAGGCCCTCCTCCACGTGGGTCCGGACCTCGGGGGCGGTGAGGGTCAGGCGGTTGTCGCAGTAGATGGGGCTCTTGATGCCGCTGGCCCAGGTGAAGGGCTCGTCGGGGCGGAGGAACACCGCGCCGATGGACAAAAGGTCGTGGGCGATGGTCTGTTCACGGGTCATGGTGAAATCTCCTTTCTCATCCTAAAAATTCGGTCACGGCCCGGCGGTAGGCTTCCACCGGGTCCGCCGCCTGGGTGATGGGGCGGCCCATGACGATGTAGTCGCAGCCGCTCTTTCCCGCCTGCTCCGGGGTCATCACCCGCTTCTGGTCCCCAACGTCCCCGCCGGCGAAGCGCACGCCGGGGGTGACGGTGCGAAAGCCCTTCCCGCAGCGCTCCTTGACCAGCGCCGCCTCCAGGGGGGAGCAGACCACGCCGTCCAGGCCGCTGGCGGCGGCGTTTTTGGCGTAGGAGAGGACCGTCTCCGCCATGGGGGCTTCAATCAGCAGCTCGTCCTTGAGGGCGTCGTCGTCGGTGGAGGTCAGCTGGGTGACGGCGATGAGCAGGGGCCGGGTTCCGTCGGGCCGGGTCAGCCCCTCCAGGGCGGCCCGCATCATGGCGGAGGTCCCGGCGGCGTGGAGGTTCACCATGTCCACGTCCAGGCCGGAGAGGACCGCCATGGCCCGCTTCACGGTGTTGGGGATGTCATGGAGCTTCAGGTCCAGGAAAATCCTGTGTCCCCTGGCCTTGATCTCCCGGACGATGTCCGGGCCCTCGGCGTAGTAAAGCTCCATGCCGATTTTCACAAAGGGCTTGTCCTCCCCCGCGGGGAAGCGGTCTAGGAAGACAAGGGTCTCTTCCCGAGTGGGAAAGTCCAGTGCAATGATCACGTCATTCGCCATGGTGCGCTCCTCCTGTCAAGTCCGAAATGTGTTCCACGCCCAGCCGTTCGCAGAGGCCGGGCAGGTCCTCGATGATTTTTTTGCAGGCCCAGGGGTCCCGCAGGTTCGCCGCCCCCACCTCCACGGCGGAGGCTCCCGCCAGCATCATCTCCGCCGCCGTCTCGGCGCTGTCCACGCCGCCGCAGCCGATGATGGGGAGCTTGACGGTCTCGTACACGTCCCACACCATCCGCAATGCCACCGGGAACACCGCGGGGCCGGAGAGGCCCCCGGTGCGGTTTTGGAGCAGGGGCCGCTTTGTGTTCAGGTCAATCCGCATCCCCAAAAGCGTGTTGATGAGGCAGAGGCCGTCGGCCCCCTCCGCGGCACAGGCACGGGCGATTTCCGCCACGTCCGTCACGTTGGGGCTGAGCTTCATAAAGACGGGCTTTTTCGTGGCCGCCCGGACGGCCCTTGTCACGGCGGCGGCGCTCCGGGGGTCGGAGCCGAAGTTCTTCCCCCCGGCGTGGACGTTGGGGCAGGAGATGTTGACTTCCAGAATCTTCACCTGCTCCGCCTCCTCCAGGGCGCGGCAGTTCTCGGCGTATTCCTCCAGGGAGAAGCCGCAGACGTTGGCGATGACCGGGCCGTGGAAAATCCGCGCGATGTTGGGGACCTCCTCCCGGAGGACCGCCTCGAGCCCCGGGTTTTGGAGGCCCACGGCATTCAGCATGCCCGCCGCCGTCTCGGCGATCCGGGGCTGGGGGTTGCCGGGCCGGGGGTCCCGGGTGGTCCCCTTCCAGGAGAAGGAGCCCAGGACGTCCAAGTCGTAAGCGTCCGCGAACTCCCGGCCGTAGCCGAAGGTCCCGGAGGCGGGGATGATGGGGTTTTTCAGCCGCACCCCCGCCAGGGTCACGGAGAGGTCTGCCATACGATGTCCTCCTTGTGGAATACGGGCCCGTCCTTGCACACCCGGCGCAGGCCCTTCTTTGTCTGAATGGTGCAGCCCACGCAGGCCCCGAAGCCGCAGGCCATCCGGGCCTCGAAGCTGAACTGGCCCCCGGTGAGCTGGGGCAGGGCGTGGACGGCCCGGAGCATGGGCGTGGGGCCGCAGGCCAGGACATAGGCGCGGCCGGGGAGCGCTTTCAGCACGTCGGTGACGAAGCCCTTTGCTCCCAGGCTTCCGTCCTCCGAGGCGGTCAGGACCTCTAAGCCCAGGGCGGCGAACTCGTCCAGATAAAAGGCGTCCTCCTTGGACCGGAAGCCCAGGACCACCTGGAAGTTCCGGCCCGCCGCCCGCATCCGTTTGGCAAGGCCGTACAGTGGAGCGATTCCAATGCCGCCGCCTACCAGGACGGCGCCCTCCGGCGCGGCGGCGGCGTCGAAGCCGTTCCCCAGGCCGGAGAGGGCGTTCAGCTCCGTTCCGGCGGGGAGGCGGACCAGCTCCCGCGTGCCCTCCCCCGCCTCCTTTACCAGCAGAGTCAGGCTTCCTTCCGTCCAGTCGCAGACGGAGATGGGGCGGCGGAGGAATTTGCCGGGCAGCTCGAGGTTGACAAACTGCCCCGGCGCGGCAATGGCGGAGGTATCCCCCGCCAGGCGGAGCTCCCACACGTCCCCGGCCCGCCGCCGGGTCTGCTCCAAGGTCCACACGGATTCCTTCATGCTCTCCCTCCTTTGGGGCGGTCACAGCCCCGGACAATTCCAATGGTCCCGTGGGGGGACGGCTCCAGCCCCTCCGGGAAGACGATGTTCCCGTCCACCAACGTCATACAGACGGCGGCCTCCACCCGTCTTCCCGCGAAGGGCGTGGCCCGGCCCAGGGAGCGGAAGCCCTCCGGGCTGACGATCCCCTCGTGATCCAAGGACAGCACCGTCAGATCGGCGGGCCGGCCCTCCGCAATGGTCCCGCCGGGGAGGCCGAAAATCCGCCGGGGGTTGACGCACAGGGCGTTTAAAAGGGTTTCCAGGGGGACCTTCCCCGTCTTCACCAGCTCCGTGTACAAAACCGGGAAGGCGCATTCCAGGCCCACCACGCCGTTGAGGCTCCCCCGGAGGCCCCCGCTTTTTTCCTCCGCCGAGTGGGGGGCGTGGTCCGTGGCGACGCAGTCCACCGTTCCGTCCAGCAGTCCCTCGATCAGGGCGTCCCGGTCCCCGGCGGAGCGGATGGGGGGATTCATCCGGAAGCGCCCGTCGTCCTCCAGGTCCTCGTCGCAGAGGCAGAGGTAGTGGGGCCCGGTCTCGCAGGTGACGGGGAGACCCTCGGCCTTCGCCGCCCGGATGAGGGCCACGCTCTCTTTTGTGGAGACGTGGCAGACGTGATACCGGCACCCGGTCTCCCGGACCAGCCGGAGATCCCGCTCCACCTGCCGCCACTCGCTGGCGGGGTCGTTGCCGGGGAGGCCGTGCCGTTTGGCAAATTCCCCGTCGTGGACGCACCAGCCCTTTGTCAGCAGGGACTCGTCCTCACAGTGGGCCGCGATGGGCCGGTCCAGCTGTTTGGCAAGCTCCATGGCGGCGCGCATCCGCTCCTCCGACTGCACGCCCCGGCCGTCGTCGGAAAAGCCGGGCACATAAGGGGCCAGGGCCGCCATATCCGCCAGGGCCTCTCCCTTCTCCCCTCGGGTGACGGCTCCGTAGGGATAGACATGGACCAGCGCGTCCCGCCGGATGGCCTCCCGCTCCGCCCGGAGGTTTTCCAAGCTGTCGGGCACGGGGTTCAGGTTGGGCATGGCGCACAGGGCGGTATACCCTCCCGCCGCCGCCGCCGCCGTGCCGGTGGCGATGGTCTCCTTATAAGAAAAGCCAGGCTCCCGAAGATGAACGTGGACATCTACGAAACCTGGAACAAGGAAGCAATGATTCAATTCAACGACGGCGGCGCCGTCTCGGGGAAGACGGGGGGAAACGGAAACAATACGCCCCTCGGAAACGGCAATTTCCAGGGGCTGGAAGCCCCCGCCGCAAAAGACGGACCCGCCGGTCAGCAGCAGACGCATAGACGCTCTCCTCTCCATTTACTCGAAAAGATATGATATCGGAAAACCGCCGCTTTGTCAACCGGGCGGGGAAAAATTTCCACTCAAATTCTGCGGGAGAATATCCGGAGAGAGGCACGGGCGGCGGGCGCAGGGGATGGCCCTGGATATATTGAATATAAATGTGTATCGGCAATCACTCTGCAAAGGAATACTCAAAGCTGGCGCTGGGATCCGTGCGCTGAAACAGGAGGTCCTTCCCGTGCCAGAAGCGGTAGCGCACTTCCCCGCAGAGGCTCTCGTGGATGGTGCGCTCCATACGGCCCTCCACCGGGGCGCGGAGGGCCTGCCTCCGTTCGCTCAGCAGCTGCGCCTCCAGGCGGTATTTTCCCTGGCGGATTACCGCGCCGGAGGAGGACCACGCTTCGATTTTGGCTCCCCGGTAGGTGGCCAGGCGGTATTCCCGGCCATCGTGGAAAACGGAGCAGATGCAGCCGGTAAAGCCGCCCGCCGGCAAGGGAATCGCCGCGATGGCAAGCATCAAGCTTCTGAGCTCCGGCCCGCCCCAAACGCACTGCGTCCAAAGGTATTTGCTGGGAAAGGAGCGGCCCCGGTCCGTCTCGATGTATCCGATTCCGTCGGAGAAGTCCAGGCGCCTGCCGTTCAGCTCCAGCGATCCGCTGAGGGAATGCCCCATGCTGATGACGCCGTGGGCGCACTGCATTCCTCCGAAAAACCGGAACGGTCCCATGATGTCGGACCGCAAGGCGGTAAAGGGGCCGTGGCGCAGAATTCCACGGAGGGAAAGGCCGTCCCTCTGGATATGGAGCTCAATCCCCTGACTGCCAAAGCGGGATTGCCCGGCCTGGACCTGAAAGGGCCGGCGGGAGACATGGAGCTGTGCCTCCGGGTATTCCAGCCACCACGCCTGATCCTTTGAAATGACCTGGAGGGAGGCGGCGCGGCGTCCCTCTTCGTCGATATGGAGGGCGGGGATCAGCGCCAGGGCCTGTCCCTGCGGGTTCTGGAGCTTGAAATACCAGCCCTCAAAATAGGGGCCCGTCCGATTTGTGCTGCGGAAAAATCCCATGATAATCATCACCCCGGATACAGCTTTCCCAGGATCCGGGGTTTTATAGCCGGCACAGTGAAAAGTCCGCCGGATTTTTCAGACGGTAAAAAAGGAAGACCGCCTATGGCGGTCTTCCTTTTTGGTGGACCTGAAGAGATTCGAACTCTCGACCTCTCGGATGCGAAAAGATTCAGAAAACTTTTTCGGCTTGTTTCTGCTCCTTTTAGCCGTTTCCACTGGAGTTCACTTCATCTGTAAGCCTCTTTAATGGGCTGTTCTCCATATGTTCCGGCCGCGTCTGTGGTAGGTTCTGTGGTCAGAAACGCTTCCCGCCTCTGACCAGAAATTTTTGCTGGTACTGAGCGGGAAGCGTTTTGTATTTGACACCGTCTGCATTGTAACTCTGGCAGGAAAGTTTTGCAACAGTTTTCTGTCAAAGCAGGCCCTCAAATTCTACGGAGCTATCTCCAAAGATAAGGACAGCGGATCAAAACACAAGGCACAGTACAGGATGTCGAAATTGTGTATGGGCAATCAGTTTGCTGAGGAGTACTCAAAGCTGGCATTGGGGTCCGTATGCTGAAACAGGAGATTGTGTCCACACCAGAAGCGGTAGCGCACCTCTGCGCAGAGGCTCTCGTGGATGGTGCGCTCCATGCGGCCCTCCACTGGGGCGCGGAGGGCCTGCCGCCGCTCGTTCAGCAATTCAACTTCCAGGCGGTATTTCCCTTGGCGGATCACTGCGCCGGCGGAAGACCACGCCTCGATTTTGACGCCCCGGTAGGTGGCCAGGCGGTATTCCTGGTCACAGTATAAAACAGAGCAGATACAGCCAGTGAAGCCGCCCACAGGCAGGGGGATCGCCGCAATTGCAAGCATAAGACTGCCCTGCTCCGGCCTGTCCCAAACGCACTGTGTCCAAAGGTATCTGCTGGGAAAAGAGCGGCCCCGGTCTGTTTCAATGTATCCAATCCCGTCGGAGAAGTCCAAACGCTCACCGTTCAATTTCAGCGTTCCACTCAGGGAATGACCCATACTGATGACGCCGTGGGAGCACTGCATTCCTGCGAAAAATCGAAACGGTCCCATAATGTCAGACCGCAGAGCGGTAAAAGGACCGTAGCGCAGAGAGCCGCAGAGGGAAAGATTGTCTTGCCGGATATGGAGGTCAATCCCCTGACTGCCAAAGCTGGACTGTCTAATCTGTACCTGAAAAGGCTGCCGGGAGACTTTCAGATGTGCTTCCGGGTATTCCAGCCACCACGCCTGATCCTTTGAAATGACCTGGAGGGAGGCGGTGCGGCGTCCATCTCTATCGATATGGAATGCGGGAATCAGCGCGAGAGTCTGCCCCTGCGGGTTCTGTTGCTTGAAGTACCAGCCCTCAAAATAGGGGCCTGTCCTATTTGTATCGCGGAAAAATCCCATAATTTATCACCCCGGATTCAGTTTTCCCTGAATCTGGGGATTTTATATGGGATATTCTCTGATGCTGGAAGCCGTCGAAGCTGTCTTAGTGAAAAAGTTTTGCAGATATAAACCGCAAAACTTTTGATATTAAGTGAGTATTGCGGTTATAACCATATACTTTCGCAATATAAAAATACCCCCGCATCAACAAACAGACCAGCGGAAATTACCAGGGGATCAAGATGATGCACGTTGCGGATTTTCTGCTGAATACGGAATATTGAACCGCTCCCGGCCAGGAAGCGGCTCAATCCTTGTGGGACTGTATCCAAAGATAAGCGGTGTGATTCCCCACCGATGTGGAGCGGCAGAGTTGATAGCCCAGCTGGTCAAAGGCCTGGAGATCCTCCGGGCTTTTGATTTGGTTTTCCGCCAGCCAGCGTACCATCTGCCCACGAGCCATCTTGCATTTGGTGCCCTTTTCGATGACCTTGCCGTCTTTCAACTCTCCAAAGGCACAGGTGACGAACCGGACGGTTTTAGGCAGATAACCCTCCACTGCTTTGCTGTACTCCCTGGAGGCCAGATTCAGCACCACATCCGTCTCCGAGGCCAGCTGTCGGGCCAGGCGGCTACCCCAAAACTGATAGAGATCCCGGCAGCCGTCCACCGCCAGCTTTGCCTGCATTTCCAGACGGTAGGGGGTCACGCCGGCGAAGGGCCGCAGCAGACCGTAGAAGCCAGAGAGGATGCGCAGGTGCTCCCGGAGGTAGTCCAAGTGAGTCGTCTCCATCACGCTGGGGGCCATGTAGCGGTACTGGATGCCCTCGTAGGAGAGAATCGCCGGAGTGAGATTGCGGCGCAAATCCATCTGTTCCAGCCGCTCTATGTTCAGTTTGGCGATGGAGTTATTGCACTTCCAGAGGGTCTGTAAGTCCTTGGAGGACATACCCTGGAGGACAGCCTTCAGCTGCTCTGTCTGCTCTATAAATTGAGGCAAATCGTCCACGGCAAAGCTGTCCGTGTCCACTACCATTTTCTTCGCCGGGGCGATGATGATGCGCATAGAGTCCCCTCCTTTCAGATTTGGGAAAGCATCTCCGTCAGCCGCCTTGCCGCTGTGTCCAGGCCTTCTATTCCCGCGCAGCGGCTGAGTTTGGCGTTGACCAGCTGATCCAGCAGGGGCTGACTTTGGCTGTTTTCGTCCAGAGCCAGTTCCGTAGCCATCACATCCTCCCAGGCGCGGTTTAAAAAGGCCACCTCCCGGCGACCATGAGTCCTGGTGAACAGAGGCGGGTTTGAACCGCACAGCTCCTTCGTCGTTTCTGCGGGAAAACCGGAGGCGGATAAACTGAGCCGCAGACCGTCCAGGAAAATGTCCGGCAGGCACTCCCATTCCGGATGGCTGAGATCGGACAGCACAAATGTGTATCGCGTATGGCAGTGGACCGCCAGCAGACTGGGCCTGCCCCGCAGCGGAATGACGTGGAGATCCCAGCAGAAGCGGCGGTCTGATTCCTGGCCGTAAGGGAGTGTTTTGACGTGTAAGTGTCGCTGGAGGGGAATGGTCAGGCCCAGTTCTATCTCATTATTTCTTTTCATGAGGAATGATTACTTTCTCAACTTGAATATGTCCTCCGTTCATGAGGAATGATTACTTTCTCAACTTGAATATGTCCTCCGTCAACGGTCATGACAGCAAAGGTGATTTCCTGGTCAAAGCGCCGACGTCCACAACTGCCGGGGTTCAGCCACAGAACACCATTCCGCTCCTCACAGGCATACTTGTGGGAGTGTCCGTAAACCACCACATCCGTGTCGGACAAATCTGGAGGAACATCCCTCTTGTTGTGAATCAGGAAGAAATGGATGCCCTCGATGGAAAATAAGAGGCTTTGCGGCAACTCCTCCGCCCAGTCCTTGTCGTTATTCCCTCGGACAATATAGAGCGGGGCGTACTCCCGGAGCTTGTCCACAATGGCCTGGGTGTTGATATCGCCGCCGTGGATGATGACATCTGCCTGGGACAGGTATCCCACCACCTCCGGCCGCAGCAGGCCGTGGGTGTCGGATAAGATGATGACACATTTCATGTACAGGCCTCCCGGTTCAAATCAGAATTCCTTCACAGTGGTCGATTTCGTGCTGGATGATTTGTGCCGTCCAGCCAGTAAAGGTCTTGAAGCGTGTTTGAAACTGCTCGTTCTGATACTGCACCTTGATGGAATGCCAGCGTTTGGCCTTCCGGGTACCGGTGAGGGAGAGACAGCCCTCCTCAGCCTCGTAGGGGCCGGACTTCTTGATAACCTCCGGGTTGAGCATCACCATGTATGTGCCATCGTTGTCAAAGACGATGATCCGCTTGCAGACGCCGATCATATTGGCCGCCATGCCCACACAGCCGTCCTTGTGGGCGGTCAGGGTGTCCAGCAGATCCTGGGCGACAGGCAAGTCCTCCAAAGTGGCCAGTTCAGCCTTTTGGGAGAGAAACGCTTCATCCCGCATAATTTCTCGTACCACGGGCATTGCACCTCCATTGTACACTTCCCCCAGGGGGAAATTTGTGGTATACTCATATAAAATAGCACAAGTACAGGGAAAAGGCAACTTGTGCTGAGGATGGTGTAGGCAGTATAGAGAAGCAGGCACCCGAAATGGATGCCATCCTTTTTATCTGAACGAATAGAATAGGTAAGGGAGATAAAATCATGGCAGATACGAACATCAAATATAGCGATCATTCTATTTCTTCTGCATTCAAGGATCATTACATCGTTCCAGACTACCAACGAGAGTATGTTTGGACAAACGATCAGGTCGAACAGTTGCTCTCAGATCTTTTGGAGGCTTTTGAAGAAGACAACAAGAAACCTTACTTTCTTGGCACTATCGTCACCTGCGATACGGGAAGCCAATTCGAATTGATTGACGGCCAACAACGGCTGACAACATTTTTTCTTATGCTCTGTGCAGTCAAGCATCTGTACAAAACCGCTGGAGAATCAACGGATTTGATTGAGAATCTCATCTATAGTCCAACGATGGATCCAAATGGTGACACTATCCACAGCTACCATTTACAGCTCCAGTATGAGGATGCGGGCAACTGCCTTGAGTTGATCGAAAGCGGGGGGAGCCGGCCGAAGGACTTGGCTCTGAGCGGAGAGAGGCTTTTTGATGCCTTTAAAATCATTACGGATTTTTTGTCTGAGAAGTTCTCCGATTTGCCTCAATTAAAAAAGTTTGTGTATTTTCTTCTGATGGTAACAAGTTTTATACGTATTGAAACCCACGATATTACCGATGCGCTGAAAATATTTGAAACTATCAATCAGCGTGGTAAAGGGCTTGATTCCATGGATCTTTTGAAAAACATGGTATTCTGTCAGGTAGACAGGAATAAGTTCAAGGAACTCAATATGAACTGGAAGGAGATCACCCGTGCTTTGGAGAGTATTGAGGAGAAACCGCTCCGTTTCCTCCGCTATTTTATTATGGCTAGCTACAATACCTCTGCTGTAAAGGATGGCATACTTCGTGAAGACCAAATATATGATTGGCTGAAAAGCAATAATGGTCAGTGTCAATACGAAGAGAAGCCATTTCAGTTCGTTGAAAAGATGAAGCATGATGTAAATCTTTATATGAAATTCCGAAACCCAAAGGATGACCTTGCTGGCAACATCCATTTGAAGAATGTGACCATGCTCGCCGGCAAATCTTATAAGCTCCATCTAATGCTCCTGCTTGCGGCCTCCAACATGGACGAGGATGCGATGATTAGATTCAAGGAAATTATTGAGTCTGTTGTCTACTATACTGTGATTAACCGAATCACTACAAATATTACTGAGCGAACCTTTGCAACTTGGTGCGGGGAGATACGAGAAATTACCACTGTTGAAAATCTGAATGCTTTTGTAAACCGTTCTATCTTACCAATAATTACTGCCTGGAAACAGGACAATCAATCCAACTTCATGCGTTTGAGCCTCAACAGTATGCAGCAATATCGAATCAAATTTATCTTGGGAAAAATCACAGCCTATGTAGATGCCCTGCGCCAGAAACAAACAATCGTGGGGGATATGACCTCCTACGTTCAGTCTACAGTTGAAATTGAGCATATCATGCCCCAGACCTGCCCTGATAAATCACAGTATAGCATAACCGAGGAGGAATTCTCTATTTACATGAACCGGCTTGGCAATCTCACATTGCTGGAAAACAGCATCAACAAGTCTATCCAGAACGAGGGCTATGATGTGAAAGCTAAAGCCTATAAACAATCCAAGTTTTATCTTACCTCTGCGTTGTCTGAGTTGGTGGACCAGGGGATAGATACTGCGATCAACCGCACAAATAAAATCCTGCGAGCATGGCCCAATTGGAACAAAGCCGCCATTGAAGACAGACAGTTGCTTCTCTATGAACTAAGCGAAATGATTTGGGGGATTGCAAAGACTGGAAAGTAAAAATAAGGAGAACAGCTGTTTTCTAGTTCAGAGTCTATTAATGTAATGATCGGCCTTATAAATTGACTTGTGTTCCATATTTGATAGGAATAGGATTCTCATGGCAAACAAGTACCCACTCGTCCTCATTATATTCCAGCCGTACATGCAGCCAGCCATCAGCGTAATATCGGAAGCAATCGCCGCAGTGCAGGCCCCCGTACAGGGTTCCATCTTCCAATGCAATATCTGGGCGATCTCCGTTAAAAATCAAGATTCCAAACATAGATAACTCCTTATAGGGGGATTAGATATGAAACTATTTGACGCGGTTCCCAATGAGCTTTTTTCTGTCCTGGCTTCTCCTAACCGGAGTTTGTATGCAGATGCGCTGGATGTCCTCTATGAGTCGTACCAGGAAAATTTAAAGATTCCTGAAGAGACGTTATACTCCATGCTGCGGGGCAAACTGGAACAGCAACTGGCGGAGGCAACCTTTGAGGGGGAAGACATTGACGAGGAAGAGCTGCGTGATGTCTCCGGTCGTGCCAGATTTCTGATTCGGAAGCTGAACAGCAAGGGCTGGTTAGAGAAACAGCGGGGAGATGATTTTAACGAATATATCACCGTTCCGGGGTACAGCAGCCGGCTGCTGGAGCTGTTTCACCAGCTGAGGGACGACAGCCCCATGCGGGGCTACTCCTACGTCTTTGGCACATATTCTGCATTGAAGGTGGCCAGCGAGGGAACCAGCGTCTATGATAGAATGGCGGCAGTTTACAGTGCCTATGATAACACGCAGTCGCTGATTAAATTGTTGCAAATGGTCTACCACAATGTAAAGCATTTTTTCCAGCTGCAAGTCAATATGCAGCAGGTCAATACGGTTCTTGCCTCCCACTTCGATGATTTTGGCCAGAAAGTGGTGGAAGCATACATCCGCCCACTGAAAATCAAGGACTCCGTCCCCAAATATCGGGTACCGATCCAGAAAATATTGACCGGCTGGCTGGAGGACGACGCCCTGCTGACCGCCATGTCCAACGCTGCCCTTCAAGACAGACGTGGGAGTGATCTGAACGCCTGCCGGAGCGACCTGCTGCGCAAGATATTCTGGGTCAAGGAGCGCTACGACAATATTGAGCATGAATTTCTGGATGAGATCGACCAGCAGGTCCGGCGGTATACCCGGGCAACCACACAAAAAATTGAGAACCTGACCAACCGGGATCACAATGTCCGGGGCAATTTGAATTATTTGCTGACCGCGCTGTCCAGAAACCGAAGGGCCTCCGAGCTGGTGGAGCAGATCCAGCCCGCCTTTCAGCTATATGAGCAGTCCTTCCTCTCGGAGAAAAGTGTCTGGTACCGGAAGCGGCCGGGCAAACGGACAAAGGCGGCTCCAGTGCTGATTCAGGAGGGGGAAATCGACCCGGAGATGGCCAGGCAGGCCCAGCTTCTACTGCACTCGGAATATGGCAGGAGCGAGATCGCCGCCTATGTGGAACAATGGCTGGGAGAGGCCGAAGTGTGCTACTCAGAGGACTTGAACCTGGAGGACGACAAAGCCTACATCATGAGTTTGCTTGCCGTGTTGACTGGCGGCGACAGGTCTTCCACTTACACAGTCCGTGAGCTGGAAGGAGTTTACTCGGAAAACGGATACGCTATCCCCCGGCTTCAAATCAAACGCAGGGAGGAAAAGACATGAATGTGGACTGGATCAATGGAGCGACACAGAAAGAGCTGGATCAGTTTAAATCTGTCTGCAACCAGCTGCTCAGCCGGACGTATCTTGTGAAGACCCTGTGCAGGGCGGACAAAGTTCGGATCAATAATCCGGACTATCTCTTCCTGTCCAGCCACTATGCGGAGGTGCGGGAATATCTGGCACTGCTGGACTGGGACCTGCGCAAGGACGATTTCAATGGCTATTTCTATGTCATTAACACGGATGAGGCCAACCGCTGTCAATTGGATAAAGATCAGACTGCCATTTTGCTTGCGATCCGTATGATATATGATGAAAATCAGGAGCGCCTGGGGGTGGAGCACGACGCTATCTGTACCGTGCGGGATCTGCTGGAAAAGGTGGTAACGGATTACGCAATCCTTTCGGCACGGCCCAACATGAAGGACGTGAAGCGGGCGCTAACCCTGCTGGACAACCACTGTGTGATTCAGCGGATTGAGGGAAAATACAGCCAGGGAAACTGTAAGTTCGCGATTTTGCCCACGGTATTGTCGGTGGTATCCAGCGAAAAGCTGGACGCGGTGGTGTCGGTGCTGAGAAAGGAGGAAGACAGTGAAGAAGCTGAAGAAGATTCTGCTGATTAATTGGCTCTATTTCTCAAAACAGCTCATCGAGGTGGAGTATATCAACTTCCTGACAGGGAAAAACGGAGCGGGTAAGTCCACCGTAATCGATGCGCTGCAGATTGTCCTTCTGGGCGAGACGAACGCCAGGAATTTCAACCAGGCCGCCAATGAAAAGTCCCAGCGGACGCTGGACGGATATCTGCGGGCCGACATGGACAGCGGTTCCCCCTATTCCAGACGAGGCAGAGACTTTTCCAGCTACATCGTCTGCGAATTTCTGGATGAGGAGGAGGGCAGCCGCTTTGTGACCGGGATCGTCTTCGACTGCCGCAGCGACGGGAGCCGGCAGGAGCGCTTTTTTATTTACGACGGCGGTATTCCGGAGAACTGTTTTCTGGATGGGCAGGAGGCAATGGACATTCCCAGCCTCCGTGTCTATCTGAAACAACAGTATGGCCTGCGTCAAAAGCTGTATGACAGCCACAAGGAGTACCGCACCGATATGCTGGCCAAGTGGAACGTCCACAACGAACAGGTCAGCCGTATGCTGAAAAAGGCGGTCTCCTTCCGCCCTATTGTGGATATCCAGAAATTCATTACGGAAAACATCTGCGACATCCCGGACAAGCCGGATATCGAGGCTATGCAGCAGAATATCCGGGACTACAAGCGCCATGAGCAGCTGGCCCAGCGGCAGGAGGAAAAGCTGGAAAAACTGATGGAGATCAGCCGCCTCTACCGGGATATGCAGACTGCTATCGACCGCTGGGAGCAGCAGACCTTCTTGGTTCTGTGGGCGCAGAAGGAGGACCTGGAGGGCCGGATCAACCGGCATCAGGCGGAGGAGGCGGACTGCAAAGCGGAGGCGGAGAGGGCCGCCGCCGGGTTTGCCAGCGTATCGGAGGAGATCGACCTCAAACGCAGGCGGCAAGATGAACTAAAAGCGGCCTGCGCCCAGAGCAGTGTGGCTCAGGAGGAGGACAGGCTGCGTTCCGGCAGGGAACGTCTGCTCAAGGAACAACGGAATCTGCTGCTCCAGCTGAGAAACACCGCGCAGGAAATTAAGCGGGAGGCAATTTCTCTGTGCAGTTTGTGTGAAAGAATTTCGGAGTGGCAGAACCGACAGCTTTTAGCCCCGGTATTCTCCACGGCTGGTAACATCCAGAAGGCTTATGGGATATTCCTCAACTGTGACGAACAGATATTTGACAGTTCCCCGGCTCCCTTTGAGCAGGCCCAGGAGGCTGCCGCCCAATTTATGGGGGCAGTTCGGGAGGTATCCTACAAGCTGGAGGAGATGCTCCACAGCTTGAGGGAGGAGCAGGACCGCCGGAGGGCCGCTCTGGTAGATCTGCGCAAAAATATCAAGGACTACCCCCAAGGACTGCTCCAGCTCCGGAATCAGATTGCCGCGGAGCTGAAGCAGCACAGCGGCCAGAACGTTCCAATTGACATTCTAGCTGATGTTCTGGAGATCCCGGAGGCGGAGGAGTCCTGGAGAAATGCGGTGGAGGGATATTTGAACACCCAGAAGTTCTATCTACTCATCCCGCCAGAGCACTACCAGCGGGCGCTGGCTTTCTATGACCAGATCAAGCGCGATTATAACAACCGCTCTTTCGGTCTGGTGGATATTGCCAAGCTGAGGGAAAAGGAGCACCTTGCCCCCTGGGATGACAGCCTGGCCAGAAAGGTGGAGACAGAGAATAATTTGGCCCGTACCTATATCGACTACCTCTTAGGCCGTGTGGTGTGTTGTACCCACGTTAGCCAGCTCCGGAAACACAGGACAGCTATCACTGCGGAGGGCATGGTCTATCAAGGCTATGTGGCCCGCCCGCTGCGGAAAGAGTTGATGGAGGACGCCTTCATTGGACGCCGGGCGGTGGCCCTGAGGATTGAAAAGCTGGAATCGGAGCTGAGAACAGCTGAGACAGAATTGTCCGGCTGGGAGCCCATTGGGGCTGAGCTGGCAAAGCACAAGGGCAAGGATCCACTCTTTAGCCGTTTTTTTGTACACAGCACTGTGGAGCAGCGTAGGGATGATTACCAGCGAGGCATAGAGATCACAAAAGAGGTGGAACAGATGGAAGAGGATCTGTCCCACCTGGATTTGTTCTGGCTGGAGGAACAGCGCCGGCAGATCGGCATATTGGATCAGGAAATTAAGGATCTGGATCAGCAAAAAATACAGTATAACAGCGAGAAAACACAGATGGAGGTGCGAATCCATACCTTGGAGTATGATGTGCTTCCGGGCTTATATCAGGAGCTGAGCGAAAAGGAGGACAGCTTGTCAGAGCGTTTTTCTCCGTCGTTTATCGAAACGGTAGGCCGTCCCCGCTACCGGCAGGAGTTTGCGCGGCTGAAGAGAGCCTCCGCTGTTGCAAAGAACTTTGGAGACCAGATGATTCGGACGGAAAATGAGAGGAATTCCACCCAGCGAAAGCTGTTTCAGGCCCGGGCCGATTATGTCAGCGCGTTCCAGCCCTGTTTCTTCCGGACCGACGCCATGACCAACGAGGAATTTGACCGAGAGAGGCAGCTGCTGGAGGAGAGTGAGCTGCCCAAGTATCGGGAGAAGATCAAAGCCGCCCGGGAGAGTGCTATGGAGCAGTTCCAGAACGACTTTCTGGCCAAATTGAAGTCCAGCATTGAACAGGTGCAGGATCAGGTAAAGAGCCTGAACAAGGCGCTGAAGCAGACACAGTTCGGCACAGACCGGTACCAATTCCGGGCGGACCGGAACCCTGACTATGCCGAGTACTACGACATGATCATGGCTCCGGAGCTAATGGAGGGGGAGGGAGGACTGTTCGCCATGCCCTTCCAGCAGAAGTACGGGCAGCTGATCGATGAGCTGTTTGGCCGTCTGGCCATGTCTGATGACACACAGCTCAACGCCAGAAAACAGAGCGAGCTTCAGCAGAATATTGAGCGATACACCGATTTCCGCACCTATTTGAAATTTGACCTGGAGACTACCGACCAGAACGGTTCCAAACAGCTGCTGTCCCAGACACTGAACACCAAATCCGGAGGTGAGACCCAGACCCCCTTTTATATCGCTGTGCTGGCTTCCTTCGCCCAGCTCTATCAGGTGAACAACCTCTCGCCGCTGGCCAGCAACACGGTCCGGCTGGTAGTGTTTGATGAAGCGTTCAATAAAATGGACAGCGACCGTATCATTGAAAGCGTGCGCCTTCTCCGGAAGATGGGCTTGCAGGCAATTATCTGTACTCCGCCGGACAAGCTTCCCGACATTATGCCTCTGGCGGATAAAACGCTTCTGGTTCTGAAAGAAAAATACCAGATGCACGTCATGCCTTGGCGGAAGGAGATGGGTTGATGACGGAACAGGGTATTATTCTTACCCGCCTACTAGATAAATACGAAAAAAGTAAGCACCTGTTGGAGCCGGGGAGCTCCAACAGGCGGGTCATGCTGCGTATCGAGAAGAAAGAACTGCCGGAATACAGGCATGAGACAGCCAGCATCCGGGATGCTTTCAATCAGGCTGTGCAGGAATTGGAACAGGAGCAGTTGATTTCGGCTGAATGGCTGAAGGGACGGCCAGTCCTGTCGGCGGTTATCCTCAATTTAGATCAGGTAGAGCGCTGCTACCAAATGACCGACAGGACACATCCCAGACGGCAGGCAGAGATCGTGGAACAGATGGTACAAAGCGCTTTAGACAGGGTAGAAACGGCTTGGATCACCGCCTGGCGGGACGATATATGCGCAAATGCAAAAGATACATATACAGTTCCGGGTTATTGTAGAAAAGATACCGGCTTTCTGGCTGATTTGCTATCCGCACTGGTACAATATGACTTCCTGCGCGGGGAACCAATTACTATGCGGGCGTTCAGCAGCATGTGCTATCATAACAGCAAGACCTTTGAACGGGAAGTGCGTGATACCTTTTTGCATATCGCCGAAAAATACCACCCAGGTCTGGCAGAGGTGTGTGAGCAGGAGAAAATGGGTATCCGGGACAAGCTGGCCTATCTCGGCATCTACGCACGTCCGGAACTCTACGAACTTTCCGGAAATTGCAGCTTTACAATGCTGGCAGGAACAGTAAATATTGGCGCGGCGTATCCTTACGGAATAGCCCTGCCCAGCACAGCGGTAGACTCGATTACAAAAATTGATCTCAGCGGTGTCCACAGTATCATATTTATCGAAAATAAGACAAATTATGATGAATATTTACTTTCTGAATAGAAACCGAATACCCTGG